>URQZ01000006.1 GCA_900550255.1 uncultured Mycoplasmatota bacterium
ATATTCTATTTTAAAAGAAGAAGTAGATAGAATTATAAAGATTATTAAAGAATATCAAGCAACAATCTAACTGTTGCTTTTTTCATAATTTTTTTGTAACAACATAAAATTTATTGAGGTGAATATATGAAAAATGTTCTTAGTTATTATTACAACCTGCATTTGTCAGATATTCATCAAATAGAGGGAATTTATAGATTTAATTTAAATGGAATAGAATATGCCTTTACACAATATAAGAGAAACTTAAATGAAATAAGAGAATTATATGAATTATCATTATTACTTTTTCAAAATGGAATAATGGTACATCAATTTGTTTTAAATAAAGAAAATCAATTGATTACATATGTTAATCAGAAACCATATGTTTTACTACAGATATATAATAATTCTAAGCAAAATATAACAATAAATGATATAAATAATTTTTCCTTTTCATCATCTATATTGAAACTTCCGGAAAAGCAAGTTAATTGGGCCAACTTATGGTCAGATAAAATAGATTATTTTGAATATCAAGTTAATCAATTTGGTAAAAAAAATCCTCTAATTAGAGAGAGTTTTAGTTATTTTTCAGGTTTAGTTGAAAACGGAATATCACTATTTAATATATTAGAATTAGACTATAATAATTATTCTGTTTCTCATCAAAGATTAAGTAGTAAAGATACAATGTTTGAATTTTTAAATCCAATGAATCTAATAATTGATTATAAGGTTAGAGATGCATGTGAATTTTATAAAGAAAAATTTTTAAATAAACAGAGTATTTCAAATGAAATAAAAGAATATTTATCTAATAAAAATCTTAATGTGTATGAAATCTTGCTTTTTTTTATTAGAATGTTCTATCCTTCTTTTTATTTTGATAAATATGAATATATCATTAATAATGAAGAAGATGATTATCAATTAAAAAACATTATTGAACTTTCAGATAAATATGAAAAATTACTTAAAGAAATATATTTTTATTTATCTAAATATATAAATATGCCCGATATAGAATGGATAAAAAAAACATAAATTACTTTATGTTGATTACTTCAAGTACTTCAGGTACTTCTTCTTTGATAGCTGCTTCAATTCCATCTTTTAGAGTTAAATCTAACATTTCACAATTAGAACAAGCACCCATCATTTTGATGTAAACGATATTATCTTCATATTTAACAAATTCAATATTACCACCATCATTAATTAAAAATGGACGTAATTCATCAATAATTGATATAATTTTTTCTTCACTATTCATTTCAAATCACCGGCTATATTATAACTTAATTTGTCATATTAGTAAACCTTTTTATTTATAAAAAATTATGTTATAATTTAAATGAGGTGTCGAAATATGACGTATAATAAAGGAAAAATTGTTAAAGGAGTAGTAAGTGGAATAGAACCATATGGGATTTTTGTTAATTTTGATGAATATTATAGTGGTTTAATACATATATCTGAAATATCTAATGGTTTTGTTAGAAATCCTAATAAATTTGTTGAACTTGGGGAAACTATATATGTTGAAATATTGGATGTAGATGAAGATGAATGTCATTTAAAACTAAGTATTAAAAATATTCAATACAAAGTTGGAAAAAATCATCGAAGAGTAAAAATAAAGGAAACTAAATCAGGATTTAAAACTTTACAATACAAGTTACCACAATGGATAGAAGAAAATTTAAAAAATCACAAAAATCAGATAAATTCTGTTGACAAATAAAAATATAAATGGTATCATTAAATACGTCCAGATACATGGGCGATTAGCTCAGTTGGTTAGAGCACTTGCCTTACAAGCAAGGGGTCATAGGTTCGAGTCCTATATCGCCCACCATTTAGATGCCGGAATAGCTCAATTGGTAGAGCAACTGACTTGTAATCAGTAGGTTGTGGGTTCAAGTCCTACTTCCGGCACCATTTTTTTTGGAGGGGTAGCGAAGTGGTCAAACGCGGCAGACTGTAAATCTGTTCCTTCGGGTTCGATGGTTCAAATCCATCTCCCTCCACCATTTTAATATATTGCCTCGTAGCCAAGCGGTAAGGCACCACACTTTGACTGTGGCATTTCGCTAGTTCGAATCTAGCCGAGGCAGCCATTTATTTATATTATATGTCCTGTTAGCTCAGCCGGTAGAGCATCTGACTTTTAATCAGAGGGTCACAGATTCGAATTCTGTACAGGACACCATTATTTGTGCCTGAGTGGCGAAATTGGTAGACGCACAGGACTTAAAATCCTGCGGGAGTCATATCCCGTGCCGGTTCAAGTCCGGCCTTAGGCACCATTTAATATTTTGGAGAAATACCCAAGTCTGGTTGAAGGGACTGGTCTTGAAAACCAGCAGGTCGGCAACGGCGCGGGGGTTCGAATCCCTCTTTCTCCGCCATTTATAATATCGCGGAATGGAGCAGTTTGGTAGCTCGCCGGGCTCATAACCCGGAGGTCGTTGGTTCAAATCCATCTTCCGCAACCATTTGTGGTCCCGTGGTGTAGCGGTTATCACGTCTGCCTGTCACGCAGAAGATCGCGAGTTCAATTCTCGTCGGGACCGCCATTTATTATTTGGCTCTGTAGCTCAGTCGGTAGAGCAAGGGACTGAAAATCCCTGTGTCGATGGTTCGATTCCATTCGGAGCCACCATTTATTAATTCTATTTTTTTTATACAGAACATTTGCGCTCGTAGCTCAGCTGGATAGAGTGTTTGGCTACGAACCAAAAGGTCAGGGGTTCGAATCCCTTCGAGCGCACCATTATAGATCGGGATGTGGCTCAACTTGGTAGAGCACGTGGTTTGGGACCATGAGGTTGCAGGTTCAAATCCTGTCATCCCGACCATTTTAGAAATTAAACTCTTGGTAATCAAGAGTTTTTATTATGATTGCTTTCTTTTTTTTTACATAAATGGTATACTTAGATTGACATAATCAAGGAGATAATAATGAAAAAATTAATTAGTCAGTTTTTTAAATTTGGAGTAGTTGGGGTAATTGCATTTATTGTCGATTATTTATCACTTTATCTGTTAACAGAATTTTTAAATGTATACTATTTAATATCCTCAATAATTTCTTTTTTACTTTCAATAATAGTTAATTATATTTTAAGTATCAAATGGGTTTTTGATATCAAAAAAAAGCAATCATTTAAAGATGTCATTATCTTTACACTTTTAAGTGCGATTGGGCTATTAATTAATTTACTTGTTATGTATTTGTCGGTAGAAGTGTTTAAAATTTATTATATGATTGGAAAATTAATAGCAACGTTTATTGTTATGATTTGGAATTTTGTAACAAGAAAAATGTTTCTTGAATAAATTGAGGTGAAATTAAATGAATAAATTAAATAAATTTATATCTTTAAATTTTAACAAAATAATAACTTTTATATTAATATTTAATCCAATAATAGATTTATTAAATTCCATTTTTATAAATAATCTACACCTTAATTTTACTTTTGGTGTTGTGGTAAGAATTATCTTTTTATTGTTTTTTATTTATTGTTTATTGAATTTAAAAGAAACAAATAAAAAAAATAAAATACTAATATTTATAATTGGACTTTATTTATTAATGTTTTTAGGTTTGGAATATTTTAATGATAGTACTATAATTTTTATTCAGGAATTAAAAATGAGTTTAAAGACATTTTATTTTCCAATTTGTTTGTTAACGCTATATACGTTTAAAGATAGAGTGAGAAACTTTGAACAACTTTTAGTTATAAGTATGTTTGAATATATTATTTTAATTTTTATTCCTTTGATTTTACACGTTGGCTTAAAAAGTTATGAAATAACAAAAGTAGGATCAAGTGGCTTTTTCATGTCAGCAAATGAAGTTAGCTGTATTATTGGAATTATAACACCTTTATTTATTTATTTTATCTTAAATAATAAAAAAAATATCTTTTTTAAAGTTTTAAGTATAATCTTATATTTATATGTTATTGTAACCATTGGCACAAAAGTGCCTTTATTATCACTTTTTATTACATTAGTGCTATTTGCTTTATGGTATTTTATAAAATTAATAAAGAAAAAAGATTTTATAAAACTATTTTGTTTACTTTTAGTTTCAATAGTTTTTATAAGCTCATCATTTATAATTATTCCTAAAACTAATTTTTATAAAAATATTAAAATTCATATGAATTATCTTCACATAAAAAACGTATCAGATGTAGTAGATAATCCTGAAATAATTGACCATTTTATATTTAGTCAAAGAGTTAAATTTTATCGTGACAATAATAATATCTACAAAAGGGTTTCACCTTTTCAAAAAATATTCGGAATGGGTTATATAAGAGGTTCAAAAAATAAAACTAAATTAGTTGAAATGGATTATTATGATATATTTTATTCACATGGTATTTTAGGATTTATTATTTATTTTTATATTGTTATTGACATATTAATAAAAGTATTAAAAAATTTAAAAAATAATATGTCGTTTAAAAAATATTCTAAAATAATCACTTTGATTTTGATCTTTGTTTTAACACTATTTTCAGGACATGTAATGACAGCCCCATCTGTTAGTTTATATGTTTCACTTATATTTATTTCATTATGTTCTAAAAAGAAAAATCTTTTATTTACAGCCTATGATTTAAATGTGGGCGGAATTGAAACCGCACTAATTAATTTATTAAAAAGAATAAATTATGATAAATACAATGTAACTTTGATTTTAGAAAAAAAAGAAGGTATTTTATTAAAAGAAATTGATTCAAGAGTTAATGTTGTTGAATATAAAGTATCAAATAGTAATAATGTCATAATTCGAAAAAGTTTTAATTTGCTAAAAAGAATTATATATATAATATTAAATAAAAATACTTTTGATTTTAGTTGTTGTTATGCGACATATTCAATGATGGGCGCAAAAGTATCAAGAATTTCTTCAGATAATAATTCTATTTATATACATGGAAATTATGTAAATGTTTATCCAAATAATAATGAATTTTTAGACTTTTTTAATAAAAGAAAAATAAATGAATTTAGAAAAATATTTTTTGTATCAAAAGAATCAATGCAAGATTTTCTATCAAAATTTCCGAAGTTAGAATCTAAATGTGTAGTTGTTAATAATTTTGTAGATGAAGAAAAAATCAAAAAACTCGCAACTAAAAAAATAAATATAAAAAGAACAAAAACTATTTTATTTGTTCTAGTTGGTAGATTAGATGAATCATCAAAAAGAATAACTAGGGCTTTAGAAGTTATGAAAAATTTAAAAAAAGACTTTTCAGTTGAATTATGGATAGTAGGTGATGGGCCAGATAAAAAGATCTATCAGGATTATATAATCAAAAATAAACTAGAGGAAAATGTAAAACTTTTAGGAATGCAAAAAAATCCTTTTCCATATATGAAAGAAGCAGATTATATACTATTAACATCAGAATATGAAGGATTTCCTGTTACATATATGGAAGCTGCTGTTTTAAATAAAAAAATAGTAACAACAATTGATGTATCTGATCAATTTATTAAAATTCCAAAAAAACTTGGATTTATAATATCTAAAGATACTAAAAAGATGCAAAAACAAATAAAAGAAATTATTTTAGATAATAAATTTAAATATCAAAAACTAGATATGAAACAAATGAATAGTGAAAAAATGAAAATGCTAGAAGAAATATTTGATGAGGTGGTATAATGCCAAAATATAGTATAATAATTCCAGTTTATAATACCGAAGCATATTTAAAAAAAAGCTTAGATAGTATTATTAATCAAACATATAAGGATTTTGAAATTATTGTTGTCAATGATGGAACAAAAGATAATAGTCAAGATATTATTGATATGTATGTGGATAAATATGAATGCGTTAAAAGTATTGTTCAAGAAAATCAAGGATTAAGTGTTGCTCGTAATAATGGTATAAAAAAAGCTCGTGGTAAATATTTTTTAGTTTTAGATAGCGACGATTACTTTGAAATAGGTCTTTTAGAAGAACTAAATAAAGAACTTGAAAAAAACGGAAATGTAGATTTAATGAGATTTCAAGTTAGAAATATATCTAAAAACACAATTGATTATCATGAAGAACCCTTTAATAATTTGAATGGAATAGAAGCTTTTAAGAGAATAGTGAAATATCATTATGTAGAAAACGCATGTTGCTATTTATATAATAGAGAATACTTTATTAAAAATAATTTTGAATATAAAAAAGGGGTTTATCATGAGGATTTTGGATTGACACCACTAGTTATAGAAAAAGCAAAATCAGTATCATCTATCGATTATATTGGATATGATTATGTAGAAAGAGAAAACAGTATCATGACAAATAAGTCTTATCAAAAAACAATAAAAAAAGTAAATGATTTTTATGAATGTTATCTTTATGTTAATGAACAAATAGATAGTTTTCCTGGAGATCATAGTACTTTAAAAAGTTATTTAGCTAATTCAATGTTGATGAAAATAACAGAACTAAATCATAAGGATTATAAAGCCTTTTTAAAAAAATTGAAAAAAGAAAATATTTTTGATAATTTATTAGTAGATACTTTTTCAAGAAAAATAAAAAAATTGATTATATCAATAAATCCAAAATTGTATTATAAAAAAAATTAACTTAGGAGGTAGAATATGATAAGTATTATTATTCCTTGTTATAATGCTGAAAAAACAATTAAAAGATGCTTAGAAAGTGTAATTAGTCAAACATATAAAAATATTGAAATTGTCATTATTAATGATGGTTCTACTGATAAAACCGATTCGATTATAAAAAAATACATAAATGATAGTAGAATAAAATATTATAATAGAAGCAATCATGGTATAGGAAAAACAAGAAATTTTGGAATAAAAGAAACAACTGGAGAGTATATTACCTTTTTGGATAGCGATGATTATTTGCCAAATGATGCTATTGACAATTTATATAACTTGGCTCAAAAAAATAAGTTAGACTTAGTAGTTAGTGATTATTATGTAGATAATAAAAATATAAAAAGTGAAAAAATAAAATCTTTTCCTATTACTAATGTTAAAAATAATCCTAATTTAATTTTTGATATTAATTTAGCACCTTGGAATAAATTATATAAAAAGGAATTGATTGAAAATATCAAATTTGAAGAAAATCTAAAATATGAAGATGCTCCATTTGTTATAGAAAGTATAATAAAGGCAAAAAGAATAGGAAAACTTGATAAAGAAACTTATTATTATGTTGTTAATCCAAATAGTGAAACAACAATTAGGGATGAAAGAATTTTTGATATATTTAAAATTTTAGATATTATTGGAAGGTTAGTAGAAAATAAAAAAGAATTAACTGAAGTTTATAAAACTTTATGTATTAGAATTATTTGTAATTATAATATACAACAAAGATATCAGAAAAAAATAAAGACAGCTAATCGTTTTATAAATAAAGGATTTTACTATATGAAAAAGGTAGATCCTAAATATAAACATAGTGTATATTTTAAAAATCGTAGTAAGAATAAAGCGTTGATAGAAAAAAATAAATTTTTAACAAAATTATATTGTTTTATTTATATTAGTTTAAGATAATAAAGCCTTGTGTTAATGTGGCTTTTTTTGATATAATATGTAATGAATATAATGAAAAGGAAGTGTATAAATGAAAAGCAAGAATGCAATAGTAGTAAGTCATGTTAACAAAGATTTTAAACTATACTACGATAGAGCTAATACTTTGAAAGAAAAAATTTTGTTTTTCACAAAAGATAAAAGTAAAAATGATGTTTTACATATATTAAAAGATATTAATTTAACAATCAAAAAAGGAGAAAGTGTTGCTTTAATAGGAACAAATGGTAGTGGTAAGTCTACTTTATTAAAATTAATGACTAAAATCATATATCCTAATAAAGGAAAAATTTCAGTAAATGGAAAACTTACTTCTCTTTTAGAGTTAGGAGCTGGATTCCATCCTGATTTTTCTGGTAGAGAAAATATATATTTTAATTCAGCTATATTTGGGTTAACAAAAAAAGAAATAGATGCAAGACTTGAAGAAATAATTGAATTTTCAGAGCTTCAAGAATTTATAGATAATCCTGTTAGAACTTATTCTTCAGGAATGTATATGCGCCTTGCTTTTTCTATTGCTATAAATGTTGATGCAGATATTTTACTTATTGATGAAATTTTAGCCGTAGGAGATCAACATTTTCAAGAAAAATGTTTTAATAAATTAAGAGAATTGAAAAAAGCCGGAAAAACAATTGTTATTGTAACGCATAGTATGGGACAAGTTAAACAATTTTGTGATCGTGCAGTTTGGTTATACAAAGGAAAGATCAGAATGGATGGAAATGTTCCAGATGTATTAGAAGAATATATTAAGGTTTGTGGGTGATTAGATGAATTTGATGAAAGAACTTTATAATTATAGAGAATTATTAAAAACTAATATAAAAAAAGATATTAGAGGAAAATATAAGGGGTCTTGGTTAGGCGTTATTTGGACCTTTTTAAATCCTTTACTACAATTGTTAGTTTATTCTTTTGTTTTTCCTTTTATTTTAAGAATTAACGTTGAAAATTATACTATTTTTATGATTGTTGCTTTAATGCCATGGAACTTTTTTACAACGGCAGTTCAACAGGGATGTGGTTGTATAGTTGCCAATGAAGGAATATTGAAAAAAGTGTATTTTCCACGTGAGATTTTACCAGTTTCAATTGTTACTAGTACATTAGTTAATTTTCTTATAACTTGTATTATTATGTTTGTATTTATAATATTTGGTGGTGTTGGAGTTACTTGGCATGTATTGTTATTTCCGCTTATTATT
This sequence comes from uncultured Mycoplasmatota bacterium, assembly GCA_900550255.1. GTDB lineage: Bacteria > Bacillota_I > Bacilli_A > RF39 > UBA660 > UMGS1271. The sequence goes on from URQZ01000006.1 coordinate 8,817, forward strand.
TTAATTCAATATATAATTACTTTAGCGCTTGTTTTTATCTTATCAGCTATTGTAGTTTTCGTAAGAGATGTTGATCATTTTGTCGGTATTGTATTGATGCTTGCTTTTTATGTAACACCAATCATTTATACTCCAGATATGTTACCTGCAAAATTTCAATGGGCTATAACTTTTAATCCTATTGCTCAATTAATAAATGCATATCGTGATGTTTTATATTATCATCAATTACCTAATATGACTTCGCTTGGTATTGTAGGATTAATTAGTCTTGTTGCATTAGGACTTGGGTATATGATATTTAAAAAATTAGAAAGAAACTTTGTTGAGGAGTTGTAGTATGGAAAAAAAATATATACATTATTGTTGGTTTGGAGATAAACCGCTACCAAAGTTAGCTAAAAAATGTATTAAAAGTTGGAAGAAATATTTACCAGATTATGAAATAATTAGATGGTCTGAAGAAAATGTTGATTTAGAGGAATGCCCATTTATAAAAGAAGCTTATGAAAACAAAAAATGGGCTTTTGTTGCAGATTATGCTAGAACTAAAGCAATATATGAATATGGTGGTATTTATTTTGATACTGATATGGAAGTTGTTAAGAATATAGATGAATTATTAAATACAGGTAATGGATTTCTTGGTGTTGAAGATTCTCATATGATTGCTTGTGGAGTATGGTATGAACCAAAAAAACATAGTTATTTGGCTACAGAAATGTTGAAATTTTATCGCAGTCAAAAAAGCTTTGATATAAATAATTTATTTTCTATTAGTATTCCAAAAATCATTAGTTCAATTTTAACTGATTATGATGCAACGTTAAATGAAACACAAAAATTAAAACATAATGAAACAATATATAAAAGAGAATATTTTTATCCATACTCATATGATTTTCAAAACAATATTTTTACAGATGACACATGTATGATTCATTATTATGATGCAAGTTGGGTTCCAAAAGCGGAACAAAGAGAAGTAAAAATATATCGTATTTTAGGTAAAAAAAATGGTAGAAAATTTATTAGTCTATGCCGATTTGCTCACCGTGCATTAAGAAAAATAGCTAGATTTTTATTATATCCACTAATTCTTTATAAAAGAAGAAAGAATATTATAAATAGCGTTTATTTAGAACAAATAAAAACTACAATAAGAAAGATAAATGCAAATAAATCTGAATACATTGTTTTTCATAACCCTAATTGGTTAGGAGTAACGAGCGCTACAACAGAGTTGTTTGACAATAGAGTAGAATGTGGTGAGTTATTACGAAAAAAAGATATTAAGTTAATTGGAAATGCAATTTTAAATAATCAAATAAACCAAATCGTATTTAGTGCAATGTGTGTTGGTTGGAAAGATTTGGCAATTTATCTAAAAAAACAAAATCCTAATATAAAAATAAAAACTTTTTGGCATGGAAGTCATTCCCAAGTTCTAGAATCTTATGGATGGGATAGAAATATGGAAATCTATAAATTGCATAAACAAGGAATTATTGATGTTATGGGATTTTGTAAAAAAAGTTTGATTGATTTTTACAAAAATCAGGGTTGTAATGTTGCTTTTATAACTAATAGAGTTAAATTACCTAAAATAACAAAATCACAAAAAAAAGAGGATAAATTAAGAATAGGGTTATATGCTTCTGCTAGTAATGTATGGCATAAAAATATGTTTACTCAGCTTGCAGCAGCATCTATGTTAGATAATGTCATTGTTGATATGGTTCCTTTAAATTCGGACGCAATATCTTTTGCCCAAATGCTTGGTTTAGAATTAACTGGAGTTGAACATTCTGTACCACGTAAAGAATTGTTACAAAGATTTTCTAATAATGATTTAAATTTATATGTAACATTTACAGAATGTGCTCCAATGCTTCCTTTAGAAAGTTTTGAATCTGGTGTTCCATGTTTGGTTGGTAATAATAATCACTATTTTTGCGACACAGAGTTAGAAAAATTCTTGGTTGTTGATAATGAAACTAATATACTAGATATAACTAAAAAAATAGAAAATTGTCTTAACAATAAAGAAAAAATTCTAAATTTATATAAAGATTGGGTAAAAAATAATAATAAGCAAAGTCAAAAAGACGTTAAAAATTTTATTAACATGTGAGGTATAATATGATAGAAAAAAAGATAAAAAGAATTAAAAAGGGAGGAACTTTAGTTTTATTTCCTAAGGAATCATGTGAATATCAAGAAACCTTTGATTATATGTTTGAAAACAGTGTTGAAATAAATGAAACTTTAACAGGTGATACTATTCATGAAATAGCACGAATAATTAATTCAAAAGAATTAGAACAATTAATTTTAATTGATTATATTGATTCATATGGGATTTTGTTACCGCTTATAAAGGGGAAAACAAATGTCAAATTGATATTTACCAGCTCTGTTGCAAATTTTACTAATACATTTGTTTTAAACAATTTTAAAAAAATTATTAATTTTTACAATTTTAATTTAATTAAAAAAATTGGATGTTTTGATTATAATTTATATATAACATTGAAAAAGGCAAAATATCGTGTTGAATATATAATGCCAGATATAAAGATTAATAAAACAAAGCCAATTAAGTCATCTGACATTGCTATCATAGGTAACGATTATGATCCAAACAATAATTATTATAATATGTTGAGCGCGTTAAAATTGGTTGATTATAAAAGGGTTAAAGTTAGAATAACACAACCTGTGACACAATCTTTTATAAATTTATTTGATATAAAAGCTGAAAATATAGAAGATGAACGAAAATTACAACTAAATAATGAATTAAATCTATATGTGAATTTTACTAATTCAAATATTAGTAAAATTTTGAAGAGTATGGATAGTGGGATACCTTGTATTGTTGGTAATGTTGAAATGTTTGATGATAATGAATTTTTGAAAAAAATGTTAGTTGTTAAAGGTGATGACAATATAAATGACATTGCATCAAAAATTGACGCTGTACGAAAAAATAAAAAATTAATTATAGAAGAATATTTGAAATTTCGAAAAAAATATAGTAAAAAAGCTGAAACTCAATTTAAAAAATTTATGAAATAATGAAAGAGTGAAAATATGGAAAAAGTAACCGTATTATTTCAGAGTAGTCCTAATTATTCTGGAAATTCAAAAGTGATGTATGATTATATTAAGAGTAAATATAAAAATAAAATGAATTTGTGTTGGGTTATAGATAATAAAAAAGATTATGAAAATTTGAAAGAAAAACTTAACTGTGTTATGTACGGAAGTAAAGAAATGATGCAATTAATTTCAAAAGCAAATATTATTTTTACAACTCATGGGCAGTTAAAAGAGTATAAGCATGATAATCAAATTTATGTTAATCTTTGGCATGGCATAACTATGAAAAAACTTGGCTATATGATATCTGAAAAGAATATGGCTAAGCAAGATCAATTATATTGTGAACAATTACAAATTTGTACTGATTACGTTATTGTCCCATCTAAATTTTGGCAATTGATTTTTTGTGCTATATTTAATGTCAATTTTTCTCATGTTTTGCCCCTTGGTTGTCCTAAATTAGATCCAATTATAAAAGCTGATGGCAAAGGAAATCTAGAAAAATTATTAGGAGAAGAAATTAAAAATTATAAAAAAATAATATATTATATGCCAACTTTTAGAAGTGGATGTGGAAGAAACGATTCTAATCCAAATTTAAATAATATTTTAAATTTAGAAGAATATAATGAACGTCTATTTTTAGATTATCTAGAAAATAATAATTATTTATTATGTATAAAATACCATCCTGAAGAAAAATTGAATTTTAAGTATGATATATCAAATAATATCAAAATAATTGATGAGGAAAAACTTCAACTAAATAATTTTTCTGTATATGATGTATTAAATGCGGCTGATTTATTAATTACCGATTATTCTTCACTTGGTTTAGAGTTTTCAATAAGTGATAAACCTGTTATTTATTTAGATACAGATTTGGAAGATTATCAAAAAAATAGAGGATTAATTTTTGATGACAAAGATTTTTGGTTTCAAGGAAATGATGTTAGCAATATAAAACAATTACTTGATAAAATGGAAATTTATTTAAAAAAAGGAAAATACAAAAACAAAATGAAAGAAATATGGTTTGGCAATTTAAAAGATGGTGGTTTAGAACAAATATGTAATTATTTCTTTACAACAAATGGTTCTATTAATAATCAAATAAAATCAGGTGATAATTTAATATTTATTCAGCATAAGAAAATAGATGATTTGAATGAAAAAAATAAAAAATTAAATTTAGATAATGATTTTCTTAAAAGGAAAAATAAACAGCAAGAAAATGAATTAAATTTAATATATAATTCAAAATCTTGGAAATTGATGGAAAAAATTAGAAAAATAAAAAATAAATTTTTTAAATTTGTAAGAAAGTAAGTATAAAACTTTCTTTTTTTGCTGTTTTCTTTTTTAATTTTAAATGCTATAATATGGATATTGGAGGTGTTACTATGAATTTGTTATTGAAAAATGGTAAAAAAGTTTTGTTAGTTGTTTTTTCATTCTTTTTCATTTTTGGTGTTAAAGCATTAGAAAACAATTCTGTATCTAACATTAATAATCTTAGTAGTTGTGTTTTACAAAATTTAAATGGTAATAAATATTGTTTAGATGAAAATGGAGTAATGCAAAAGGGAATAATTAATGTAGATGGTACAAAATATTTCTTTGGAGAATACTCGGGAGTATTAAAATATGGATTTGTAACAGCACTAAATGGAGATGTGTATTATACCTCAAATGACGGAATAATAAGAACAGGAATCCAAATGATAAACGGAAATAAATATTATTTTAATGAAAATGGAATAATGCAAAAAGGTATAATTGATATAGATGGTACAAGATATTTCTTTGGAGAATACTCAGGAGTATTGAAGTATGACCTTGTGACAGCTTTAAATGGAGAAGTGTATTATACATCGAATGATGGAGTAGTAAAAACAGGAATTCAAGAAATAGGCGGAAACAAATATTATTTTGATGCCAACGGAATAATGCGAAAGGGAATAATTGAAATAGATGGTACAAGATATTTCTTCGGAGAATACTCAGGGGTATTAAAATATGGATTTGTAACAGCTTTAAATGGAAATATATATTATACAGCAAATGATGGAATAGTAAGAACAGGAATTCAAACAATAAATAAGAAAAAATATTTCTTTGGAGAGTATTCAGGAGTATTAAAATATGGACTCGTAACAGCTTTAAATGGAGATGTGTATTATACAGCAAATGATGGAATAATAAGGACTGGAGTTCAAATAATAAATGGAGTTTTATATAAGTTTAATAGCGAAGGAAAATTAGAGAGTGGATGGACAACAAAAGCCGGCGCAACTTATTTTATGCAAGCTGATGGTACATTTTTAACGGGTTGGCATATAGTAATGGGTGAAAAATGCTTTTTCAACTCATTAGGTCAACTTATTGGAAGAAATGTAAAAAGGATTATAGATGTTTCTAAATTTCAAGGTGAAATAGATTGGTATGCATTAAAAAATTCAAATACTGTAGATGGTGTTATTTTAAGAATAGGATTAGGTAGTACATTACTTGATGAACAGGCTAAAAGAAATATTCAAAAGCTTAATGAATTGAATATTCCTTATGGAATCTATTTGTTTAGTTATGCAGAAAATTCTCAAGAAGCAATTTGGGAAGCTGATTATACTAATAGATTAATAAAAGAATATGGAGCCAATCCAACATTGGGAGTTTATCTAGATATTGAAAAATGGACTACTCATGCAGATGCTTCTGATAATATAAGTCAAGCAACTTATGAAGCAATTATTACAACTTATATAAATAGAATGTCAAATTATGGCTATACAGCAAGAGTTTATACTGGTAAAAATTATGCCTTAAATAGATTAACAGAGTTAGCCCGTAGTTATGTCACTTGGATTGCTCAATATAATTATGTTTGTAATTATCCTGGATCATATAGAATATGGCAATATGGATCAGAGTATTATCCTGGAATAAATGGTGCGGTTGATACAAATGTTATGTTTAATTAAGAAAAAAAAGATTGATAAATAAAGTCAATCTTTTTTTTAAACTTTGGTAGGTAATATATTTATTGCTATATTGTCGTTTTTCCTGTATAATTAACGTAGGTGGTAACATGAACTTATTAAAAAAAACATATAAAGATATTATTATCTTTTTAATTCCATTTTTAATATTTATAATATTGCTTTTTTCATATTACCCTGGTCTTATTACTTATGACGGTATTAATCAGTGGAATCAAGTTCAAAACGGAACTATTAATAATGCGCATCCATTTTTTAGTACATACTTTATGTTAATTATTTCAAAATTTTGGAATAGTCCAAGAGCGGTTTTAGTATTTCAAATCTTTATTTTTAGTTTCTTTTGGTCTATTATTTGTAATAAAACAAGAAAGAATAATTATGGTAGACAAGTAATATATACATTTTTAATAAGTCTTATTCCGATAATTAGTATGTATTCTATAACTTTATGGAAAGATGTTTTGTATTCATATTATCTTATGATGTTAGCTTTTCTTACATATTATTTTGCTAAAGAAAAAAAATATAAAATGAATATTTTTGATTATATATGTTTAGGATTGTTATTGTTTTTAATTTATAGTTATAGACATAACGCAATAGTTGCTGTAGTTTTATATTTTATAATTTTTACAATTTTAGTTTTAAAAAATAATAAAAATAGTATAAAAAAGCTTTTAATAGTTTATTTAACATTTGGTGTCCTTCTTTTTGCGATATCAATTCCTAAATCAATATATTTGGAAAAAGAAGTCAAAAAGAAAGATGAAGTGGCAATTGGTACGGTAAATCAGTATATAACATGGATTTTTGGCTCTTATATACAAGAAGAGAAAATATCAAAAAACGATTTGGAATTTTTAGATAATATTATTGATATAAATTATTGGAAAAAAAGGTATAATCCATTTTTAATAAATTCAACATTCAATCCAGACAAAATAAATGAAAAATATATGATTAAGCATCAAAAAAAGTATCAAGATTTGTTTATAAAATATGTTTTGAAAAATCCAGGAATTTTTATTAAACATTATTTGAATGCAGATTCATTATTGATTGGGATAAACTCCATCGATTATGGTTACATATATGTATATCCATTTACGGAATGGGAAAAAGGGGATTATGGCTTTGATAAAAGTATAAATAGCAAAATTCCAAAAATAGAAGAAGAAAATACAGAACTTATTAATTATACATATGATGGAATTTTAAAGTATTTTTATCAACCTGGATTGATTTTATATATATCATTATTAATTACAGTATATTTATGTCATAAGAATAAAAATAAAAAATACTTTTTACTTTTATTACCAATGTTTTTAAATACTCTATCTTTGTTACCAGTTAATTTAGCTCAAGATTTAAGATATGTATACATAAACTATTTAACTTTAATATTACTAGGATTATTTGTTATACAAAAGGAAAAAAGAAGTGATGATATGAAAAACTATACAAAACCAGAATTAAAACAAAAATCAAAAAAAAATCAAAAGATTTTATTGATAATCCCTGCCTATAATGAAGAGGAAAATATATTAAAAACCTATAAAACAATTGTTAACTACAACAAACAAAACAAAACAAATTATGATGTTATAGTCATTAATGATGGTTCAACAGATAAAACAAGTGAAATATGTTTTAATAACCATATACCAACAGTTAATCTTATTCATAATCTTGGTATAGGTGGCGCTGTTCAAACAGGATATAAATATGCTTATGAAAATGCTTATGATATAGCAATTCAATATGACGGAGATGGACAACATGATGTTAGATATGTAAAAAAAATTGTTGAACCTATTTTAAATGGAAAAGCTGATTTTGTGATTGGTTCTAGATTTGTTAAAAAAAGCGATGAAAATTTTAATTCTACATTTGCTCGAAGAATAGGAATTAACATAATATCATTTTTTATAAAATTGGTTTCGAAGAAAAAAATATATGATACAACATCTGGATTTAGAGCATGTAATAAAGCAATAATTCGCGAATTTGCATTTGAATATCCACTTGAATATCCTGAGCCAATAACAACGGTTGAATTAATAAAAAAAGGTTATAGAGTTTCAGAAGTCGATGTAAAAATGAATGAAAGAAAAGGTGGCACTTCATCAATTAAATCTTGGAAAAATATATATTATATGATTAATGTTGTATTATCCATTTTAATAATTGGTTCAAGGAGGCAAAAATAATGACGTTTAATTTAAGATTAGGCTTGGTTATTGTATCATTATTGTTGATGATAGTAGTAATAAAAATATTAAAAAAAGGAAGAATTCCAATAAAATACTCATTAATTTGGATTTTATCTAGCATTATCATTTTTTTAGTTAGTTTAATTCCAAGTTTATTTGAATGGATTTCAAGATTATTTGGGTTTGTGACCATGGCAAATATGGTTGTTGGAATTTTTATCTTTGTTTTACTTATGATAACAATTTCTTTAACAGTGATGATTGCAGGTCAAAAGAAAAAAACTACTATGTTAATCCAAGAAATCTCACTTTTAAAACATGAGGTTGAAAAAGATGGAAAAAAATAGTACAACTGATTCAAAAAAAACTTTAAAGTCTATAATATGCAATGTTTTTACTAGTGGTGTAACAATTATAGTTTCATTAATTTCTACAGTTGTTATAACGAGAATCATAACAGTAGCAGATTTAGGTATTGCTTCAAGTTTTAATAGTTTAAAAAGCATTTTAACTATTATATGCCTATTATCTGTTTATATTTCTATAAATAGAATGATATTAGATATAGATGGAAATGATTATGAATATTTATCATCTATATATATTTTTTCTAGTTTGTTTTGTATTTTTATGTATATAATTTATATTATATTTAGGAGCTTTTTTAATAATATCTTTGGCTTTGATACTAAAATGATGACTTTAATGTTCTCAATTATATTTATGATAAATGGTGGAACTATTCTAACAAATTACTGGAATTTTAAAAACAAATATAAATTACTGTTTATTAATAATTTATTATCATCACCTATTTCTCAAATTATATCATTAGTTTTGTCGTATGTATTATCGAGTCATAAATATTTGGGAAGAATTATTGGAATTGAAACCTTTAATATTATATTTGGACTAATTTATGGAATAATTATTTTGGTTAAGGGAAAATTTTCTTTTAATAGAGATTATATAAGAAAAACTTTACATATTTGTATTCCTATGATTCCACATTTATTAGCTCAAATTATGCTTACAAGTTGTGATTTATTAATGATAAGAAATATTGCTGGAAATAATGCAGCTGGGGTATATAGTATGGCATATACAATATCAAATATATTGTATTTAATTTTAATTCAATTGTTAATGCCTTGGTCTCCATGGGTATATAGAAGAATGAAAAATAATGAAATAGAAACAATTGAAAAAAATTCAAAACTGTTAACTACTCTTTGTTGGTTTTTATGTTTAGGATTGTTTACTATTTCGCCAGAAATGATAAAATTATGTTTAGGAAAAGAGTATTACGAGGCTTCTTTTATAATTGCACCAATATGTGTTGGTATATTTTTTGAAGTAATGTATATTTACTTTTATGATATCGAGTATTTTTACAAAAAAAACAAACAGATTGCTATATTTTCTGTAATAGCTGCATTGTTGAATTTGTTATTAAATTATATTTTTATAAATAAATTTGGTTATAAAGCTGCAGCCTATACAACTTTCTTTAGTTATTTTGTATTATTTGTATTACATTATTTTGAAATGAAAAGAATAGAAAAAAGAAAAATTTATGATGTTAAATTTATTATGGTAATGTCATTAATTCTTACTGGAATAGCATGTATATATATTTTGACTAATAACAATATTTTTGTTCGTTATTCAGCTTTAATTTTTTCAACTGTATTAATTTTTGTAAAAAATAAAAAGATTTTATTAAATATTATTAAAAATAGGAAATTGGGAGATGTGTTAAATGATAAGTAAACATGTAATAGGTAGATTAGGAAATCAAATGTTTCAATACGCTACAGTTAGAGCATTTCAATTAAAATATAGACCAAATGATCAAATTTTATTAGATTTTTCTGAAGTTTATGATAAGGATAATGTTGGTTATAAAGAAGAATTATCAGACTTTAATATTAGTCCAATAATTAAAGGTCGTATAAAAATGACATTAAAGCAAAAAACACTTAATAACTATTTAAATTTTGTTAAATTTTATAATGCAGCTAGAGATAAGTTTAATTATAGTGTTGAATATAATAGAAAATTATATAAATTTGAAAATAAAATAGAAGAAAAATTAAATAAAAGTGGTTTATATAGTTTTAGGTTAGGATTTTATAATTTTCGTGATTATGGCGTTAAAAATACTGTTTTTTATGGTACATTTGAATCACCAAAATATTTTGATGATATTAAGGAAGTTTTACAAAAAGAATTTACACCAAAATATGGATTGTTGGAAAAAAACAAAAAATTGTATAATCAAATTTTAGAAACAAATTCGGTTTGTATTACAATAAGACGAGGTGATTTTGTAAGTGACCCTCATTTTAAAAAAAATCTTTATGTATGTGATGAAAAATATTTTGAAACTGCAATAAATTTAATTAAGAAAAAAATAAATAATCCAACGTTTTTTGTCTTTAGTGATGATGTAGAATGGTGTAAAAAAAATATGAAATTTCCTAAACAAACATATTTTGAAACTGGTGATGATCCAACTTGGGAAAAATTAAGATTAATGTATAGTTGCAAGCACTTTATTATTTCAAATAGTACATTTAGTTGGTGGGCACAATATTTATCAACAAATGAAAGTAAAATTGTGATTGCTCCAAGCAGATGGGGTAATCTATCATATAAAGGGGAAAATGTCCAAACAGATATTTATGAAGATGATTGGATATTAGTTGATGTGTAGAAAATATATGGATAAAGTAACAGTAATCGTACCAGTGTATAATGCTGAAAAATTTATATCTGATGGAATAAAAAGTGTGCTAAATCAAAATTATGAAAATATTGAATTAATATTAATAAATGATGGATCTTTAGATAACTCACTAGAAATAATAAAATTTTGGGAACAAAAATATCCTAATATAATTAAAGTATATAACAAAAAAAATTCAGGTGTTGGAAAAACAAGAAATTTTGGTATAAAAAAAGCAACAGGAAAGTATATTACATTTTTGGATGCTGATGATTATCTAGATGAAGATTTTATAAGTCAAATGGTAAAAATGATAGGAGATAATGATATTATTATTGGTGGATATAATCAGGTTGATTTAAATCACAATATAGTATTTACTAGAAAAATTTTACCAAATGAATTATCAAAATTTAGACAAATGGTAATTTGGGCAAAACTTTATCGTAGTAAATTTTTGATTGATAATCACATAATTTTTAATGATTTAAAAGTAGGAGAAGATATTACATTTTCATTGGATACATACATAAATACTTCTAAGGTAAAATGCACAGACTATTCTGGATATAATAATGTTTCTAATGACTTTTCAGTAACTAAGAATATGGATTTAAAAAAAGATTTAGACATTAATGGGTTAATTAAAAATTTATGTATAAAATCGACTAAAGGAAATTTTATTGAACAAAATAAAAAGCAATTAGAATTCTTCTTTTTAAAATTATTTACGAATTATTTATATGATAAATCAAGGGTTTTAAATTATAGGGAATTAGAAAAATATTATAAAGAAGGAATTAATTTTATTAAAGATTTTTATCAAAAACATGATATGAATTTTTCGATAATGTATAATAAAACAGAGCCATTTAATATAAATCTTGCAATCAATATTGTAATAATGTCATATAAATTGAAATTTAGTAAAATTCTGTTAAAAATTTTAATAAGAAAATTTCATGTAAAATAGATTTGGGTGATAATGATGACTGATAATCTTAAAATAAGTATAATTGTTCCTGTATACAATTCTCAAAAAACGATTCAAAGATGCTGTGACAGTTTACTAAATCAGACATATAAAAATATTGAAATTATATTAGTAAATGATGGCTCAAAAGATGAGTCACTAAAAATTATTAATAGTTATGAATGTAAATATGATAATGTAATTGTCTTAAATCAAAAAAATAGTGGTGCTGGTGCTGCAAGAAATAATGGATTATTAAAAGCAAGTGGCGAGTATGTGACATTCGTTGATTCAGATGATGAATTATCTAAAGATGCTATAAAAAATATGGTGAAGTGCTTGAAACCTGATACAGATATTGTAATAAGTGGATTTAAGGAATTTGATGATAAAGGAAATGTCTTAATAGATATGATTCCTAAAAAAAATTATTGGACAGAATTTAAATTTACTTCTACAATGTTTAAACTTTATCGAAAAAAATATTTAATTGATAATAATGTTAAGTTTGCACATTTTAATGTTTTTGAGGATTTATATTTTTGCTTGTGTGCATATTCAAGATCGAATAATATTGAAATAAATAGTAATCAAGATTATATTATATATAAAAATGCTGATTCTATAACATCAAATTTTGAAAATAGACCATTACAAGATTGTAAAAATGTTTTAGAAGCACTAAATAAAAATGTTAATTTTTATAAATATAGTAATTCTACAGTTGAATTCTTTTATTTAAAAACATTAGTTCTTAATATAGTTGTTCAATTAGATGGACACAATTTAAATGATTTAAATAATATCTATATAAATGATTATAATTGGCTTAAATCCTTGAAAATAACTTCAAAACCAATTAAATTTCATTGGCAAAAATATGAGGATTTTTCAATAAATTTTGCTGTTAATCTTTTCAACTTTATGACTAAGATACATTTAAACAAATTTTTAATATTTGTTTTAAAAAGAATGAAAAAAATTAGATTTAAATAAAATAGAGGTGGATTATGAATATTTTATATACATTAAATGATAAATTTGTTCCTCAAGTTGGAGCTGGAATTTGTTCTATATGTGAAAATAATAAACAAATTAAAGATATCAATTTTTATATTATTTCTTATGGAATTACAATAAACAATAAGAAAAAAATGCAAAAGTTAGTAAAAAAATATGAAAGGAATATTGAAATAATAGAACTTGAAAATTTAAACAAATATTTCAATTTTAATTTTGACACATTAGGTTGGAATAAAGTAATTTTGTCACGACTTTTAATGGGAAATATTCTTTCTAAAAATATTGATAAAATTATTTATTTAGATGGTGATACAATAGTTAGAGGTTGTTTGGGTGAATTATGGAATTTAGATATGAAAAATAAAATAATAGGAATGAGTATAGAACCAACAGCTAATAAAAAAAGAAAAGAAAAATTAGGGTTAAAAGAATATCCATATTATAATTCTGGTGTACTTTTGGTTGATTTAAAAAAATGGAGAAAGTATAATATACAAGATAAAATAATTAATTATTATAAGGAACAAAATGGGAGACTTTTTGCAGCGGATCAAGATGCAATAAATGCTGTTTTAAAAGATCAAATTTTTACCATTTCTCCTAAATATAATTATTATAATATTTTTGATCAATATTCATATAACTTTTGTTGTAGATTAATGAAGCCTTTAGAATATTCTAATTACATAAAAAAAGATGATTATATTTCTTCTCGAAAAAATCCTATTATTATTCATTATTTGGGTGAAGAGCGACCTTGGCGAAAATATAATACACATAAGTATAGAAATGATTATAAAAAATATTTAAATATGACACCTTGGAAAGAAACAAAAGATGAAGATGGATGGCTTTTATATTTTACTTGTTGGAAAATATTTAATTTTTTTACTAAACCATTCCCAAAATTAAGATATAACATAATTAATTCATTAATTCCTAAATTTATGAATTATAGAAAGAAGAAATTGAAAAATGAAAACAAATAGTATTCATACATTTGTAGTACTAGCGTATAAAGAGTCAAAATACTTAGAAGAATGTATAAAATCAGTATTGAATCAAAAATATAGGAGTAAAGTTGTAATTGCAACATCTACACCAAATAAATTTATTGATAAAATTGCGAAGAAGTATAATTTGGAAATTATTGAAAATAAAGAACATAGAAGTATAGGTGGGGATTTTGATTTTGCCATAAGTTGTGGTAAAACAGAACTTGTTACGGTTGCACATCAAGATGATGTTTATGATTATGAATATAGTTATAGTATGGTAGAGGCTTATAAAAAAAATAAAGAAGCTTTGATTATTTTTCCACATTATTACGAAATTAAAAACTCTGGAAAAGTATATAAAAATACAAATTTAAATATCAAAAAAATACTATTATATCCGTTAAAAATTAGAAAATTTAGTAAATATAAATTTAATAAACGTTTTAGTTTATGTTTTGGTAATCCAATAGGATGTCCATCTGTAACCTTCAATAGAAAAAAAATTGATTTACCTCTTTTTGAGTATGAATTTAAATGTGATATTGATTGGCATGCATGGGAAAAATTAAGTAAAAAAAATGGCTCATTTATATATGTAAGTAAACAATTAATGGGCCATAGAGTTCATGATGAATCAACTACAACAGAGCTAATTAATGATAGAACAAGAACTAAAGAAGATTTAGAAATGTTTAAAAGATTTTGGCCAGATTTTATAGCAAAGTTTATTAATAAATTTTATGTTAAAGCTGAAAAAAATAATCAATAGCATTTATATGCTATTTTTTTAATATATAAATGTTGAATTTTTCAACATTTTGTGATACTAATATATTAGGGTGATAAAATGAATAGTATTGAAAGTAAATTAAAACAGTTACGTTTAATGAATAATCTAACTCAAGAAGAACTTGCAAATAGATTAGGTATTGGACGTGATGCAGTTATAAGAATAGAAAAAGGGATAAGAAAGTTAAGTTTAGAAGAAATAAAAAAAATAACTGAAATCTACAAAATACCACTATCTTATCTAGATGAAGATATTATTACTGACAATAATAAAACAATGAAAGGGATTATACTTGCAGGAGGATCTGGAACAAGACTTTATCCCATTACAGAGGGAATAAGTAAACAATTGATGCCAATATATGATAAACCAATGATTTATTATCCATTGTCAACTTTAATGTTAGCTGGTATTAAGGATATATTAATTATTACAACAAAGGAAGAACAACAAGGATTTAAAAATCTTTTAAAGGATGGAAAACAATTTGGTCTTAATTTGGAATATATGATTCAACCTTCACCAGATGGACTTGCTCAGGCTTTTATTTTAGGAGAAAAATTTATAGGAAATGATGCTTGTGCGATGATTTTAGGTGATAATATTTTCTATGGAAGTGGTTTTGAAAATCTACTTAGTCATGCAAAGAACAGTGCATTATCAGGAACAGCTACTATTTTTGGAAATCAAGTAAAAGATCCAGAAAGATTTGGAATTATGGAGTTAGATAAAAATAGTAATGTTCTTAGTGTAGAAGAAAAACCAGAAAAACCAAAATCAAATTATGCTATTACAGGATTATATTTTTATCCTAGTGGTGTTAGTCAAAAAGCTAAAGAAGTAAAACCATCAGCAAGAGGAGAATTAGAAATAACTACTTTAAATGATTTCTATTTAAAAGATGAAAAATTAAAAGCTGAAAAACTAGAAGAAGGTTTTGTTTGGTTTGATACGGGTACATTCGATAGTCAATTAGAAGCAGCAAATATGATTAAGGCAATTGAAAGCAATCAAGATAAAGTTATATGTTGTCCAGAAAAAATAGCGTATGATAATAATTGGATTAATGAAGAACAATTAGAAAAAAGAGCAGAATTACTTCATAAGAACACTTATGGTAAATATTTAAAAAAAGTTTTAAAAAGGAGATAAATAATGAAAAAAATAGAAACGAATTTGTTAGATTGTTATATATTAGAACCAGACCGCTTTGGAGATGATAGGGGATATTTTTCGCCATATTTTATTCAAAAAAATTTAGATGAATTAGGATTTGAACGAGTAGTCCAAGCTAATAGAAGTAAAAGTTCAAAAGGTGTTGTAAGGGGATTACATTTTCAAGAAGATCCTAAATGTCAAGCTAAAATAGTTGAGGTTATTAGTGGCGCTGCAATTGATGTAGTAGTTGATATACGTGAAGACTCAGAAACATATGGTAAATGGACAAGCGTTCTTTTAACACCAGATAATAATAGACAACTATATGTCCCTCGTGGATTCGCACATGGATTTGTAAGCCTAGAAGATAATACAATATTCCAATATTTAATTGATAATGATTATGCACCTGAATTAGAAGGAGGAATTCTTTGGAATGATCCTCAAATAGGTATTAATTGGAAGGAAATATTTGAAAAATATAATATAGAAAAACCAATTTTATCAGAAAAGGATATTAATCGTGAAACTTTAGCTGAATGTAAAACTATATTTAGGAGGAATAAATAATGAAATTTTTAGTAACAGGTTATAAAGGACAACTTGGATATGATATTGTTAGAGAATTAAAAAAAAGAGGATATAATGACATTATTGCTATAGATAAAGAAGAATTAGACATAACTGATGAAGTAGCAACAATGGATTTGATCACTAAAGAAAAACCTGATGTGGTATTTCATTGTGCAGCCTGGACAGCTGTTGATAAAGCAGAAGACTGTGAAGATGCTGTATATAAAGTCAATGTAGAAGGAACAAGAAGTATAATGGATGCTTCAAGAAAAATTGGCGCAAAATTTTTCTATATAAGTACGGATTATGTTTTTGACGGAACAAAAGAAGGTTTATATTTAGAAACTGATTCGGTTAATCCTATGAGTGTTTATGGTAAAACTAAATTTTTAGGAGAACAAGAAGCTAGAAAATATAAAAATAGCTTTATCGTTAGAATTTCATGGGTATTTGGAATAAATGGAAATAATTTTATAAAAACTATGTTAAAGCTTTCAAAAACAAAAACAGAATTAAATATTGTAGATGATCAAATAGGTAGTCCAACATATACTGTTGATTTAGCCAAAATATTAGTTGATATGGCTAAAACTGATAAATATGGAACTTACCATGTAAATAATGATGGCTTTTGTAGTTGGGCTGAATTTGCTGAATATATTTTTAAAGTTAATAATAAGGACGTTAAAGTAAATAAAGTTTCAACTGAAGAGTATTTAAAAATAACTGGTACAAAACAAGCATATAGACCAAGAAATTCAAAATTGAGTAAACAAAAATTAATAGATAATGGATTTGAAATGTTACCAACTTGGCAAAGTGCGGTTGAAAGATATAGTAAAGAATTAGAAAATAATATAGATTAGGAAAAGAGGTAATTTATGAAATTTTTAGTAACTGGTGGAGCAGGATTTATAGGTAGTAATTATATGCATTATGTTGTAAATAAATACCCAGAAGATTATTTTGTGTGTTTAGATGCTCTAACTTATGCAGGAAATTATAATAATATAAAAGATTTAGAAAATATGAAGAATTTCGAATTTGTAAAAGGAGATATTACAGATAGGGAGTTTATCGATAAATTATTTAATGATAAAAAGTTTGATATAGTAATTAATTTTGCTGCTGAAAGTCATGTTGATAATTCAATTAAAAATCCTGGAATATTTTTAAACACTAATATAATAGGAACTCAAGTTTTAATGGATGCTTCAAGAAAGTATAATATTAAAAGATATCATCAAGTATCGACAGATGAAGTTTATGGAGATTTACCTCTTGATAGACCAGACTTATTATTTACAGAGGAAACACCAATTCATACTTCAAGCCCATACTCATCAAGTAAAGCAGGTGCTGATTTATTAGTAGGAGCATATCATAGGACATTTGGACTTCCTACAACTATTTCTAGATGTTCGAATAATTATGGCCCATACCAATTCCCTGAAAAGTTAATTCCTGTAGTTATTTCAAAAGCTTTAAAAAATGAACCTATACCAGTTTATGGGAAAGGTGAAAATGTTAGAGATTGGATTCATGTTATTGATCACAATATAGGCGTAGATTTAATTGTAAGAAATGGACGTGTTGGGGAAGTTTATAATTTAGGTGGTCACTCAGAAAGAACAAATTTGGATGTTGTTAAAACAATTTTAAAACAAATGGGAAAATCAGAAGATTTGATTACATATGTTAATGATAGACCTGGTCATGATTTGCGTTATGCTATTGACTCTACAAAAGTAGAAAAAGAATTAGGATGGGATAGAACATATACTTTCGAAAAAGGTATTAAAGAAACAGTTGATTGGTATCTAAATAATCAAGAATGGATAGATAATATTTTAACCGGTGAATATAGGGAAGCTTATAAAAAATAGGCTTTTTTTTTACACGTTATTATGTTATAATATAAGACAATGGTGGTGTTTTGGTATGAAGACAAAAGTAAGAGATTCGAATTATGAATTGCTTAGAATTGTATCTATGTTGTTTATTATTACATGGCACATTTTAATACATGGAATGGTATTATATCGTACAAGTGGATCTGTAAATTTTAGTTTTAATTTTTTATTTATGATTATAGTTGTCCACGTTAATTTATTTATGCTTATTACAGGTTATTATCAAAGTAAATCTGAATTTAAATTAAAAAAGGTTATTTCTTTTCTTTTACAAATAGCATTTTATAATTTAATTATTAATTCAATTTTTAAAGTATTTGGATTAGTAGAATATACAAATGTTGAATTTTTAAAACAAATAGCTTTTTATAACTCATATTCATATTGGTTTTTTAGTTGTTATATTATAACTTATATAATAAGTCCTTTTTTAAATAAATTCATTGTTAATTTAGATAAAAAAGAATTTAAAAAATTAATTGGATGTTTAGTATTATGTTTTAGTGTTCTTCCATTTTTAACAGGAAATTTGTTATTTTCAACAAATGGATACTCAGTATATCAATTTGTATTAATGTATTTTATCGGGGCATATATAAGAAAATTTAATTTAAATAAAAATTTGCTGAAGAAAATAAATATTTCGCAAAAACGTGTTATCTATATTGTTATTTTTATTTTATGTACAATTTTTAATTTTTCACTAATTTACCTTCAAAAACAAATGGCTGTTTTAGATAGTAATATTTTAAATAGTCTTGCTAATATTATGAAAGATTATAGTATTTTTTATAATAATCCTTTAGTTATTATACAAGCAATTTCTTTGTTTTTATTGTTTGGAACTTTTGATTTTAAAAATAAGGTAATAAATAAAATAAGTTCTTTAACATTTGGAGTATATTTAATTCATGAAAGTTATTATATGAGAATGAATTTATATAAGTGGATAAGAATTGATAATGGCAAAATGATATATGGAAAGTCAATATTATTAAAAGTATTTGTTTGTGCTATCATTATATTTATTTTATGTGCAATTATAGAATGGATCCGTCAATTATTATTTAAATTAATTTCAAAATTAAGATTTGTAGAAAAAATTGATAGTAAATTTATGACTTGGCTTACAAATATATTGGAGATAAAATAATCTCCATTTTTCTTTACTCAAAATTAAATATAAAGTATAATTACAATAGAGGTGATAATCATGAAAATACTTGTAACAGGTGGAGCAGGATATATAGGAAGTCATACATGTGTTGAACTTCTTAACAATAATTATGAAGTTATAGTTTTGGATAATTTTAGTAATAGTAAAAAAGAAGTTATAGATAAAATAAAAAAAATAACTAATAAAGATTTAAAATTATATGAAGGAAATATGTTGAATGAAGAAATATTAACTAAAATATTTGAAGAAAATAACATAGATTGTGTTATTGATTTTGCAGCCTATAAGGCTGTTGGAGAATCAGTACAAAAACCAGTAGAATATTATATAAATAATGTTTCAAGTGTTCTAACACTACTAACAGTTATGAAAAAGTTTAATTGTAAATCATTAGTTTTTAGTAGTAGTGCAACAGTATATGGAAATCCAGAAATAATACCTATAACAGAAGAATGTAGGACTGGAGGTACAACTAATCCTTATGGAACGAGTAAACTTTTTGTTGAACAAATTCTTAAAGATTTATATAATTCTGATAATGAATGGAATATTTGTATTTTGAGATATTTTAATCCAATTGGTGCACATGAATCAGGCCTTATTGGTGAGGAACCAAATGGAATACCTGCAAATTTAGTTCCTTATATTTCTAAAGTTGCAAGTGGAAAACTAGAATGTTTAAGTATTTTTGGAAACGATTATGATACAAAAGACGGAACAGGAGTTAGGGATTATATTCATGTTGTTGATTTAGCGCTAGGTCACTTAAAAGCTGTAGAAAAGCTTAATAGAGAAAAAAAAGGGTTATATATATATAACCTTGGTACAGGTGTAGGCTATAGTGTTTTAGATTTAGTTAATACATTTGAAAAAGTCAATAATATTAAAATTAAATATAAAATCGCACCAAGAAGAAATGGTGATATCGCAACATGTTATAGTGATCCGTCTAAAGCAAAACGAGAACTAAATTTTGAAGCAACAAAAACATTAGAAGATATGTTGAAAGATGCTTGGAATTATGAAAAGGAAAATAGTTAAATTTCCTTTTTTCTTTACTATAAACAAAATATAAAGTATAATTATATTAGGTGATAGTCATGAAAAGAATAACAATTTTGGCCCTTCATCTTGGATATGGAGGAATAGAAAACTGTATTTCAAATCTTGCTAATTCATTAGTAGATGATTATGAAGTCAATATTATTTCAACATATAAACTATATGAAAAACCAGTTTTTAAATTAAACGATAAAATTAAAATAAAATATTTAATGACTGACCTAAAACCAAATAAACAAGAACTAAAACAATCATTAAAAAAACTAAAATTAATAACTTTTTTTAAAGAACTAAAAAAAAGTCTTAAAATATTAAAATTAAAGAAAAATTTAATGATAGAGGCAATTAAAAATTGTGATAGTGATGTCATTATATCAACTCGTGATATTCATAATAATTGGCTTTCTAAATATGGAAGAGATAAAACTTTAAAAATAGGATGGGAACATAATCACCACCATAATAATAAAAGATATATAAATAAAGTAACTAAATCCGTTTTAGGTTTAGACTATTTTGTATTAGTATCAAAAGATTTAACTAAATTTTATAGTGAAAAATTAAAAGATAAAAAAGTAAAATGTGTATACATACCTAATAGTATTAACTTTTTCCCACAAGAAAAAGCAAAATTAGAAACAGAAAATTTAATCTCAATAGGAAGATTATCACATGAAAAAGGCTATCTTGATTTAATTGACATTTTTAAAGAATTACACCAAAAATATCCAGATTCAAAATTAAATATCATTGGTGATGGACCGGATAGAAAAAAAATAGAAAAGAAAATCAGAGATAATAAATTAGAAGATTATATAATATTACATGGATTTCAAGAAAAAGAATATATAAATAAATATTTAGAAAAATCCTCTGTTTATATTATGACATCTTATACAGAATCTTTTGGACTCGTTCTTTTAGAAGCTTTTGCCTATGGTATTCCATGTGTCGCATATAGTAGTGCAGAAGGTGCAAACGAAATAATCAGTGATAATTGGGATGGTTATCTAATAAAAGATAGAGATAAAAATAAAATGATAAAAAGGATATGTGAATTACTTTCAAATCGTAATAGAAGATTAATAATGGGGGCAAATGGTATCAAAAAAGCTCAAGAATTTAATACTCAAAAAACAAAACAGAAATGGATTGAAATTATAAATAGAAAGAAATGATAAAATGAAAAAAGTTTTATTTATATCTAGTACAGGTGGACATTTAAATGAATTGTTACAATTAAAAAGTATTATGAATAAATACGATTCTTATTTAATTACAGAAAAAACAAAATCAACAATATCATTAAAAGAGGAATATAAAGATAAAATATCGTATTTAATATATGGAACGAAACATAATATGCTAACTTATCCCTTCAAATTACTAGCTAACTGTTTTAAAAGTTTGTATTTTTATTTTAAAATCAAACCAGATGTGATTGTAACAACAGGAGCTCATTCAGCTGGACCTATGTGTTGTATAGGAAAAATATTTGGAAGTAAAATTATCTATATTGAAACTTTCGCAAATATCCATTCTAAAACAGTAACAGGAAGAATCGTTTATAAATTTGCGGACCTCTTTATAGTTCAATGGGAAAGCATGTTAAAATTATATCCTAAAGCAATTTACGGGGGGTGGATTTTTAAATGATTTTTGTAGTCCTTGGAACACAAGATAAAAGTTTTGAACGACTTTTAAAAGCAATTGATGAACAAATTGAAATGAAAAATATAAAAGAAAAAGTTATAGTACAAGCAGGTAGTACGAAATATAAAAGTAAAAACATGAAAATATTAGATTTAATCCCAATTAAAGATTTTAATTCATATATAAAAAAGAGTAAATATATAATATCTCATGGAGGAGTAGGAACAATTTTGGATGCTATAAAAATGAAAAAGAAAGTAATAGTTGTTCCTAGATTAAAAGAATATGGAGAACATGAAAATAATCATCAGATAGAAATAACCGATGAATTTGCTAAAGGCGGATATATAATTCCTTGTAAAGATTTAAATAATTTAGGTAGTGCTATTGAAAAAATAGAAAAATTTAAACCTAAAGAATATGTTGGCGATAATACAAAAATGATTAATGTAATAACAAATTATATAGATAATTGTAGGTGATAAAGTGAAAAATAAAATAGAAAAAGCAATAAAATATGCAGAATCAACTAGTATGATTGAAAATATGAATCCTACAAAAGAGGAACTTAAAACAATCAAACAAATGTTAGAAAATCCTGATAAAAAACAAATTTTAATTAAAATACAAAAAAAGGAAGAAAAAAATGGCAAGATTAAATGATATTATAGAATACAAATCTAAATATTTAGATGAAAATGATATTTTGAAAAATAAATTGGATGCTAAAACAATGGTTGAATTGGAAAAAAAAGAAAGACTAATAACGAATTATAAATTAGCTGATTTATATATGAAAGGTATAACAGGAAAGTTTGATGTAAATCACTATTTGAGTATTCATAAATTCCTATTTGGAGACATCTATGATTTTGCAGGTAAAATAAGATCGGAGAATATAGCTAAAGCAATACCATTTTGCTTACCACATCTTATATATGAAAATCTTGAAGAAACATTAAAATGTGCAAAACGTGATAGTCATAGGTTAACTAATGAAGACCAACTAATTGAATTTATGGCTGATTATTATGCAAAATTGGATATAATTCATCCCTTTAGAGAAGGTAATGGTCGATGTGAAAGAGAATTCTTTAGACAATACATGTTAGAAATAAATAAAATGATTGATTTTGGTGAATATGAATTAGATTATAGTAATATTGATAATAAAGACAATTTTATAAAAGCTGTTATAATTGCTGATGCAACTTGCGATTTGACTTTATTAAAAGAATATATGAAATCTATATTGGTAAATAAAAAAACTTTAAGAAAATAGGTGAAGTATGTTAGAAACATTGAACGATAGACAATTAGAGGCAGTAACAACAACAGAAGGGCCTCTTTTAGTTTTGGCTGGAGCAGGAAGTGGAAAGACAAAAGTTTTAACAACTAGAATTGCATATTTAATCAAAGAAAAAGATATTAATCCTGCTAATATTTTAGCCATAACATTTACAAACAAAGCAGCAAAAGAAATGAAATCTAGAGTATATCAATTACTTGGGAGTAAAGCCTCTAATATTCAGATATCAACTTTTCATTCATTTGGCTTACTATTAATAAAAGAAAATTATGAAAAATTAGGATTTAAAAGCAATTTTACAATTTTAGATAGTGATGATTCTTTAACCGTTATAAAAAAAATAATGAAGGAATTAAGCTTAGATTTTAAAATATATAATCCAAAAGCGGTGAGAAATAAAATAAGTAGTTGTAAAAATGAATTAGTAGACGCAGAAGAGTTTCAAAAATATGCAATGACTGATTTTGATAAAAACGTATATAAAGTATATAAAAAATATACTTCGAAATTATTAAATAATAATTCATTAGATTTTGATGATTTGTTAATGCTACCAATTTTTTTACTAAGAGCTAATATTGATATTTTAAAAAAGTATCAAGAACGTTATAAGTATATATTAATAGATGAATACCAAGATACAAATGAAGCACAATATGTACTGAGTAAAATGATAAGTTCAAAATATAAAAATATTTGTGTAGTTGGTGATGAATCACAATCAATATACAGTTTTAGAGGATCAAATTATCAGAATATTTTAAACTTTGAAAAAGATTATAATCATCCTAAAGTTGTTTTACTAGAAGAAAACTATAGATCAACATCTACAATATTAAATGCTGCAAATAGTGTTATAAAAAATAATAAACAAAGAAAAGAAAAAAATCTTTGGACAACAAATAAAGATGGAAATAAAATAATATATCATAAAGCTCTAAATGAAAAAGATGAAGCTATATATGTAGTTGATGAAATAGAAAAATTATTAGAAAAAGGAATTCCTGAGAGTGATATAGCTATTTTATATAGAACAAATGCTCAATCAAGAGCTATTGAGGAAGTTTTACTTAGAGAAAATATTGCTTATAAAGTTGTTGGTAGCTTTTACTTTTATAACAGAAAAGAAATAAAAGATTTAATTTCTTATTTAAAGCTAATATATAATCCGTATGATGATGTTAGTTTAATGCGTATTATTAATACACCAAAAAGAGGAATAGGCGCAAAAACAATTGAAAATATTGCTCTAAAGGCTTCAAGCCTTGGAATACCTATGTATGAGGCAATTGATTCAGGAAAAGAAATGGACTTCAAAAAAATAATTGAAGAATTAAAGGAATTAAAAGAAAAATCAAGTATTACTGAATTAATTGATTTGATTTTGGATAAAACAGGTATAAAACAAGAGCTAAGTAGTGAAAAATCATTAGAAGCAGATATTAGACTTGAAAACCTTGAAGAATTTAAAACAATTACAAGAAACTTTGAAGAGAGATTAGGAATTGTATCATTAGAAGAATTTTTAGATGAAATAAGCTTAGTAGCAGATATAGAAGAACATAAAAATAACAATAATGTCGTTACCCTTATGACCGTTCATTCTGCTAAAGGATTAGAATTTGAAAATGTTTTTATAATAGGAATGGAAGAAGGAATTTTTCCACACGCAAATAGCTTGTTTGATGATGATCAAATAGAGGAAGAAAGAAGATTGTGCTATGTAGCGATAACAAGAGCTAAAAAAAATCTATGGTTAGTAAATGCTTCTAAAAGAACAATATATGGAGATATCAATTGTAATCCAACAAGTCGTTTTATAAATGAAATAGATGATGAATGCTTAGATAAAGATTTCAAAGAAGTGTCTAACTTTACACAAGTAAAAGAACAAATACTTGATAGTAATTCAGATATAGTTTATAATATAGGTGATAAGATAATACATGATGTGTTTGGACGTGGAGTGGTTGTTCAAATAGATAAGAGTATTTTGACAGTTGCTTTTCCTCATCCACATGGAATTAAAAAATTATTAAAAGGACATAGAACTTTTAGAAAGGAATGATTTTATGTTGAAATGGTTAGAAGAGGTATCTGATAATTTTAAAGGATGGGTATTAAACAATGGAACAAATCCGTTTTTCTGGGTAATACTTTTCTTTTTAGGACTATTAATTTTTGCTGTAACTTATAGAGCATTAACTAAACATCGTCAATAAATAGAGATGATTTATTCATCTTTTTATTTTTGGTACAAATTTGGAGTTGCATTCCAATTTTGTACCAAATAAGTTTATAAAAATTAGTATACATGATATAATATTAATGGTGAATAAAATGGTTGAAAAGAGAATAGATGAATTAATTAAAATTATAAATGAAGCAGATTATAATTATCATACATTAGATAATCCAACAATAACAGACCAGGAATATGATAAATATTTACGAGAACTTTTCGAATTGGAGGAAGAACATCCAGAACTTGTCAGAAGTGATTCTCCTACTCATCATGCGGGTGGAGAAATAATTGATGAATTTAAAAAAGTTCAACACAAAATTCCTATGATGAGTTTAAGTGATGTTTTTTCAGAGAGTGAAGTTATTAATTTTGATGAAAAAATAAGAAAAGAAGGAATTAATCCTAAATATATGTGTGAATTAAAAATAGACGGATTATCTGTTTCACTTCTTTACGAAAAAGGAATTTTAGTTAGAGCAGCAACACGTGGTAATGGAGTAGTAGGTGAAGATATTACACATAACGTAAAAACAATTAAAGCTGTTCCATTAAAACTAACTGAAGACGTTGATATTGAAGTTCGTGGAGAAATCTTTATGAATAAAAAAACATTAGAAGAAGTTAATAAGAAACGAGCCAAAAACAATCAACCATTATTACAAAATTGTCGAAATGCAGCAGCTGGATCAATTCGTCAATTAGATTCTAAAATAGCAAAAGAAAGAAAATTGGATGTTTTCATTTACCACTTACCTAATCCACTTGATTATAATATTCACAATCATAATGAAGCCATAAATTATATGCAAAAATTAGGATTTAAAATAAATCCTAATAATCGATTAGTTGATAATATTGATGGCGTGTTAAATTTTATTGAAGAAAAAGCCATTCAACGAAAAGATTTGGCTTATGATATAGATGGAATTGTAATAAAAGTAAATAGTATTGAGCAACAAAATAAATTAGGATTTACAGCAAAATATCCAAAATGGGCAACAGCTTATAAATTTCCGGCTGAAGAAGTTTTAACCAAATTAGTTGATATTATTTTTACAGTAGGAAGAACGGGACAAATTACACCTAATGCTGTTTTGGAACCTGTTATTGTAGCCGGTTCAACAGTTAAAAGAGCAACCCTTCATAATGAAGATTATGTAGTTTCTAAAGATTTAAAAATTGGTGATATCGTTTCAATTAGGAAAGCTGGTGATGTCATTCCTGAAGTAGTTGAGGCAAAAAAGGAAAGAAGAACAGGTAATGAGAAAAAATTTGAAATGATAACTACCTGTCCAATGTGTGGTCAAAAAATCGAAAAAAAAGAAGGACAAGTTGATTATTTTTGCTTAAATAAAGATTGTCCTGCTCGAAAAGTAGAAGGATTAATCCATTTTGCTTCACGTGATGCTATGAATATTGATGGACTTGGTGAAAGAATAATGGAAGACTTTTTCAATTTTGGATTTATAAAAAACATAACTGATATTTATAAACTTGATATGCACAAAAAAGATTTAATAACTTTAGAAGGATATGGAGATAAATCGGTTAATAATTTGTTAAATGCTATTTCTAATAGCAAAAAAAATTCATTAGAAAAATTACTTTTTGGTTTAGGTATTCCACATGTTGGAGCTAAAACATCTAAAATATTAGCCCAAAATTTTAAAGATTTAGATAATTTAATTAATGCCTCGTATGATGAACTTGTTTCAATTGATGATATAGGTGATATTATAGCTAAAAGTATAATTGAATACTTTAAAAATGACGTTAATATTAAAGAAATAAAAGAATTAAAAGAAATGAAATTAAATACCAAATACTTGTCTAAAGAAATAGTAGAAAATGAAAATATAAAAGGTAAAAGTTTTGTTTTGACAGGAAGCTTAGAATCATATTCACGTGATGAAGCAAAAGAAATAATTGAAAAATTTGGTGGAAAAACAATTGGATCAGTTTCTAAAAAAACATCAGTTGTAATTGTTGGAAAAGATCCAGGTAGTAAATATGATAAAGCAAAAGAACTTGGAATAACTATTTGGACAGAACAAGAATTTAAAGATAAAATAGGTGAGTAAAATGAAAAAAAATATAATTATAGCAATTTTGATTTTGATAATATTAATACTCATAGGATATATTATTTATGATAAATTAACATATCATAAAAACACTTCAGAAAGTGATAGTTGTTTAGTTCCATAAATTAAAAAAGTAATATCAATTAGATATTATTTTTTTTATCCATATGTTATAATTAACTAGGATAAGGAGGATATGAAATGGAAGAATGGAAAAATTTTAAAAAAGATAAATGGAATGAAACTATTAATGTTAGTAATTTTATAAAAACAAATTATCAAAACTATGATGGAGATAGTAATTTTTTAGAAGGTACAACAGAAAAAACTGATAAAGTTTGGTCAAAATGTACTGATTTACTAAAAGAAGAATTAAAAAAAGGTGTACTTGATATTGATGTAACACGAACTTCTGGTATTAATTCTTACGATGCAGGTTATATTGATCAGGAAAATGAAGTTATTGTTGGGCTTCAAACAGATGCCCCACTTAAAAGAATTATAAACCCATATGGTGGAATAAGAATGGTTTATAGTTCATTAAAGGCATATAACTATAAATTAGACCCTACTTTGGATAAATATTTTAATCAATTTCGAAAAACACACAATGCAGGTGTATTTGATGCTTATACTGAAGAAATAAAAAAAGCCCGTCATGTTGGACTTTTAACAGGCCTTCCTGATGCTTATGGTCGAGGAAGAATTATTGGTGATTACCGTCGTGTCGCACTATACGGTATTGATTATTTATTAGAAGAAAAACAAAAAGAACTTACAGATGTATTACTTGGTGAAATGAGTGAATCCTTAATTAGAACTAGAGAAGAAGTTTCAATGCAATGTAAGGCTTTAAAAGAAATAAAAGAGATGGCTTTGAAATATGGTTATGATATTTCAAAACCTGCTAGTAATGCCAAAGAAGCTATACAATGGTTATATTTTGGATATCTTGCAGCAGTAAAAGAAAATAATGGTGCTGCTATGAGTTTAGGACGTGTTGATGCTTTTTTAGATATATATATTGAGAGAGATTTAAATAGTGGTGTGATAACAGAAAAAGAAGCCCAAGAATTAATTGATCAATTTATAATAAAACTACGTTTAGTAAGACATCTTAGAACACCAGAATATGATGAATTATTTTCAGGTGATCCAACTTGGGTAACATGTTCAATTGGAGGAATGACAAGTGAAGGAAAATCCTTAGTAACAAAAACTTCATATCGTATTCTGCACACTTTAACAAATCTTAATCCTGCACCAGAACCAAATATGACTGTATTATGGAGTGAAGACCTTCCAGAAACATTTAAAAAATATTGTGCGAAAATGAGTATTAAAACAGATGCAATTCAATATGAAAATGATGATTTAATGCAACCTATATATGGAGATGACTATGCTATAGCTTGTTGTGTATCTGCAATGCGTATTGGACGTGACATGCAATTCTTTGGAGCACGTTGTAATTTGGCTAAAGCACTTCTTTATTCAATAAATGGTGGTATAGATGAAATGAAAAATGAACAAGTATTTACAGGATTTGAAAAAATGACTGATGAAATACTTGACTATGATAAAGTAAAAAGAACATATTATAAAATGTTAAAAGAAGTGGCTAGAGTATACGCTAGTGCTATGAATATAATTCATTATATGCATGATAAATATGCTTATGAATCTGGTCAAATGGCACTGCACAATACAGATGTTCATCGTTATATGGCATATGGTGTTGCAGGACTTTCAGTTGCGACCGATTCACTATCAGCAATAAAATATGCAAAAGTAAAACCAATAAGAAATGAAGAAGGAATCGCTATTGATTTTGAAATAGAAGGAGATTATCCTAAATATGGAAATGATGATGATAGAGTAGATAATATTGCAAAAGAAATTCTTAAAACTATTTTTGATGAATTAAAATCACATAAAACTTACCGTGATGCTGAACCAACTATGTCAGTACTTACAATTACGTCAAATGTTGTTTATGGTAGCAAGACAGGATCAACTCCAGATGGAAGAAAGAAAGGTGTAGCTTTCGCTCCAGGTGCTAATCCAATGCATGGAAGAGATGAAAACGGTGCTTTAGCTTCACTTAATTCAGTTGCTAAACTTGAATATGAAAAATGTTGTAAAGATGGAATATCTAATACTTTTTCAATTGTTCCAGATACTTTGGGAAAAACAGAAGAAGATCGTGTAAATAATTTAGTATCGATTATGGATGGTTATTTTAATCAAAAAGCACATCATTTAAATGTTAATGTATTAAGACGTGAAACTTTAATTGATGCAATGGAAAATCCAGATAAATATCCTCTTTTAACTATTCGTGTTTCTGGATATGCTGTTTCCTTTAATCGTTTAACTAGAAAACAACAAGAAGAGGTTATAAGTAGAACTTTTCATGAAAAAATGTGATTTAAAGGGAAGTATAGATTCAATTGAAACTTTAGGACTAGTTGATGGTCCTGGTATTAGAACTGTTGTTTTTCTTAATGGGTGTAAACTTCGTTGTTTGTATTGTCATAACCCTGAAATGTGGAAAATTAAAGATTATAATATGACAGTCGATGAATTGGTAAATAAGATATTAAGGTATAAACCATATTATAAAGATAATGGTGGGGTAACTTTCTCAGGAGGAGAACCTCTTCTTCAATCAGATTATTTACTAGAAGTTTGCAAGCGCTTGAAAAAAGAAAAAATAAATATAGCTTTGGATACAGCAGGTGTTGGTAATTATAATGAAAAATTATTAGATTATATAGATTTAATTATATTTGACATAAAAGCTGTAAAGTCAGATGATTATAACTATATAACAGGATATAAAATAGATGAATCATTAAAATTTTTAAATAAATGTCAAGAAAAAAACATAAAAATGTGGATAAGACAAGTTATAGTTCCAAAAATAAATGATAATGAAAAAAACATATTGGAATTAAAAAAATTTATTTCAAAATTAAAAAATGTGGAAAAAGTAGAATTACTTCCATATCATACCATGGCAATTGATAAATATAAGAAACTAGGTATTGAATATAAATTAACTGGTTTAGAAGCCATGAACAAAGAAAAATGTAAGAAATTAGAAAAATTACTTTTAAAGTAATTTTTTTTGTTGACTCATGATAACAAATAAGTTATCATAAATCTGAGGTGATTATCTTGAGTGAGTTTATAAAAAAAGTTAAAAAAGATGGAAATGTTAGAAATATTGATGAAGCCTTTAAGGAATATCCTGTTGAAGAAGAAATTCATCAAGGTAATTTTGAATATTATGTTGCAGAAAAAATTATCAAATATGGTAAATATAATATAGGTGATATTGTTTTTGTAAGTAAGTATAAATATGAAAGTGGTTTGCCTGGAAAAGAGCACTTATTTGTTATTATTGACAAAGATAATAGAAGTGTTCCACTTGAATATTTTGGACTATTAATATCATCTAACTTAAAAAAATTAAAATATAAAAGCAATAAATTATTAGAAAAAAATAGTAAAAATAATTTAATAAAAAATAGTTTAGTAAAATGTGATGCTATCTATGTTGTAAAAGAGGATAGTATAGTTGGTAAAATTGGAAAGGTTGATATAGAATTGATTGAAAAATATAAACAAATATATAATAATATAATTAAATAAAAAGGAGATTTTTATGACAAAAAAAGAATTAAAAAATGCTACTAATTTTTTTGAAACTGAAACAAAATTAATAGAAAAAGAATATGAATTAGTAAAAAAAATAATCGCAATCAGAAATGATAAACATATATCACAAAGAGAATTATGTGCACAAATAGGAATGAAACAACCAGCTTTAGTTAGAATCGAAAATCAAAATAATTCACCATCACTTAAAACAGTATTGAAAATATTAGAACCACTCGGTTATACACTAGAAATAAAAAAAATCACAAATAGTGATTTATAAAAATAGAATAACTAAAGTACCAACAATTAAACAGTAGTACACAAAATAAATAAGTTTTCCTTCTTTAACTAAACTTCTAAACCATTTAGTAGCAATATATGTAAATATAAAGGCAACAACAACACTAATGAAGTAAAATAAAAGTTGAATGCTATCAAGATTTGCTTTTAATAAATCTTTTATACCAATAATCATTGTAGCTAAAGTAATGGGAATATATAACATAAATGAGAAATCAAAAGCGGTTTCTCTTTTTAGATTTCTAAACATTCCACCAACAATAGTTGATCCACTTCTACTAATTCCAGGAAGAAGTGCGACTACTTGAAATAGGCCAATTACTAGAGCATCTTTAAAAGTTATTTCTTTTCCATTCTTTTTACCTTTAAAATCTTTAATTAAAAATAAAAATAAAGCTGTTATTAATAAAGTAAGACCTACAAATTTTATATTTTTTTCAAGAAAATCAAAAAGGCCAAATTTAGTTACAACAAGTCCCATTATACCAGCAGGAATTGTTCCGATAACAATCAACCAACAATATTTATAATTAGAATAATATTTATTTTCTTTAGTTTTTAAGTAACTAAAGAAGGAAACAATCAATTCACATATTTTTTTTCTATAAATAATTACAATAGCTAAGAAGCTACCAAAGTTAGTTAAGATTGCTAAAATATTGTAATCAATATGACTAGAACTATTTAATAGTTTTTGGAAAATTAATAAATGTCCGCTGGAAGATACAGGAATTGGTTCTGTAATTCCTTGAATTATCCCTAAAAAAATAAATTTAATAAGTTTTAACATAATATCACCTTAATTAATTATATACTATAAAATTGATTTAATAAATAAAAATGATTAAATTAAATAAAATTTAATAAGGTGATATTATGCTTGCTCGAATTTTCTTTTTTTTAATTGGATTTGGATTTACGGTAGTTGGAAATGTTTATATCATTAGTTATCTTAATTTATTAACTATTGGGTATAATTTTTTTGATTATGTCAATTTTATAATTAGGAGAATAGAATGTTTATATTCGATTATTGGAATTATAATTATTATTATCTCAATTTTTTGGCCAGGAGGGAAAAAATATGAATTACATATATGATATACTTATTAATTTTAATGAAAATTTGTATGATTTTTATGATTGGAATTTAAATGATCAAATAGATCATATTAGAAAAATTCCTGTTTTTAAAATAGATAGTGAATTTCTTTATAATTTGAAAAAGAATGATATTATTTTAAACAAGGATTTTTTAAATAAAATTTATAATAAAACAGAAATATTTACGATGAAAAGTATTAAAACCTTAAATTATGCATGCCTTTTTTGTGATGGTATGGAGGTAGTTGGTATATATATATTGAATGGTAAAATTTTAAAAAGTAAATTACTTATTGATGAGGAAGAAGAAGTGGTTGAATTTTCTGAGCGACTTAAAGAAGAAAACATTACATATGAAATAATAAAAGAAAATGATATTATTAAGTATAAGACTAGAAAAGAAATAGAAATAGAAACATATGTAAAAAAAGAAATAAGAAATTTGAAAAAAGAAAATAATATTAATAAACTTAGTTATTTATATTATGAGTGTTTTAATACAAAAGAAACGAACAAAGATAAAATAATTGAAAATTTTGATTATTATCTTGAAAAAGATTTTGATTTTTTAATGAATAAACTTTATAAATTTTTTAAATTATTACAATTTAATAAATAAAATGTATAACTTTATAAAATTAAATCCACAATATAATTGAGGAGGAATTTTATGAAAAAAATAGCATTGGCTTTTTCGATGTTGATGATTATCTTAATGAGTGGTTGTGGTGAAAAAACAGTTTTAAATACCCCAACCAAGAAAGTTGAAGCTTTCTTTGCTAATTATCAAACTTTAGATGATAATGTTTTAGCGCAGTTAGATGAAACCATTGATAAAGATGACACTTTAACTGATGAACAAAAAGATGAATATCGTGAACTTATGAAAAAACATTATAAGAATTTAAAATATGATGTTAAAGATGAAGTAATTGATGGTGACAAAGCAACTGTTACAGTTGAAATAGAAGTAACAGATTATACTAAAGTTATGTCTGATGCTGATAAGTATCTAGAAGAAAATAAAGATACCTTTAATGATGAAGAAGGAAAATATGATAAAACTTTATTTACAAAATATCGTCTAGATAAATTAAAAGAAGCAAAAGATACTGTTAAATACACTTTAGATATGACACTTACTAAAGTAGATGATGAGTGGCAATTAGATGATCTTAGTGATATTGATGAGAAAAAAATACATGGAATGTATGAATATTAGAAACGGATAAATTAATTTGTCTGTTTTTTATTTTTGTATATATAATAAGAAAAGTTTATAAAATAAATATTAGTAACTTATTTTTTTCCTCTTTTTACAAAATTTTAATTATATATTATTCTTTTTTTAGGAGGGATAAATATAGAGTGTACAGAAAAATTTTATACATGTAAATATGACAAACCATTTAAAGAAATAATGTTGAATGAAAAAAATAAGGACATTTTAACAAAACTTCTTGAACATATTTTAAAAGTAAAAATTACTAATATTGAAATAAATAATATAGAACGTAACAGTAGAAATATAAAAATTAAGAGAAAACATTTAGATGCGCTTCTTACTACAAATGAGGGAAAAATTGGAATAGAAGTTAACGCTAACAATAAAAGTTATGTTCATCCACGAAATTTTGCTTATATATGTGATACCTATGCAAGTCATACATTAGTTGGAGAAATTTATAATGAGGATATAAAGATTATACAAATTAATTTTAGTTATAGCCTTAATGATTCAATACCATATAGAATTTATAGAATAAAAGATGATCACGGAAATTTGTATGTTGAAAATTTTGTTATTTATGATTATAATATGGAATACTATAAAAAAATTTGGTATACTAATAATGAAAGAAAAATAAAAAAAGACAAATATCTGATAATGTTAGATTTGGAAAGCGAAGAGCTAAAAAAAATAGCAAAAAAAGATAAGGTGGTAAATAAATATATGGATGAATTAGTAAATTTAAATGAAAACCCAAAATTTAGAGAGTATATGACTGCAGAAGAAGATGCTAGGAAAATATATAATTCAGAAATGTATGAAGCTCGACAAACAGGTATGCAAGAAGGTTTAAAAAATGGACTAAAACAGGGAAAGGAGCAAGGTTTAGAACAAGCAACTAAAGAAATAGTTGAAAAAATGTTAAAAGAAAAAATGAAAGAAGAAGAAATTTCTAAATTTACAGGTTTATCGTTAGAAGAAATAAATAAAATCAAAATAATAAATGAATAATAAATTTCATAGATTTAAATAAAGGGGGATTAATATGCGTATTATACCAGATATTTCCCCTAAAACATTTACTTTAAGCGCTGTTATTATTGGTTATTTACTTATAGATGATACAACTGCTAATGAACAGAATGCTTTAGGAAACTGGCTAATGTTAATTGCCCAAGTATTGTGTACTAATGCTTTTTATAAACAGGTTCAACAAGAACGAAGTACTAGTACTAATCAACCTAATATAGAACAAACTATACAAATGATTCAAAAAATGATAGATGCGATGAGTAAAGAAATCGATAATTTAAAGAAACAAACTTAAAGGACATAATTTGTCCTTTTTTTCATAAACTTAAATAGGTGAGAACATGAAAAAAATATTAGTATTGCTTTGTTTATTAATACCTTTAAAAATTAGTGCTATATCAACAAGTGCTAGATCTGCTATTCTTATGGATATGGATAGTGGTAGAATTTTTTATGCAAAAAATATTAATAGTCAGCAAAGTGTAGCATCTATTTCAAAAATACTTACAGCTGTAGTTGCAATAGATAATGGCAATTTAAAAAATAAAGTAATTGTCGGTAATGAAATAAAAAAAGCTTACGGTTCTGGTATATATATAAAAGAAGGTGAAAAACTAACTTTACAGGATTTACTTTACGGATTGATGTTAAGAAGTGGAAATGATGCAGCTTTAGCTATAGCCAATAATGTTAGTAAAAATACGGAATCATTTGTCAAAAAAATGAATGAAAAAGCACAAGAATTAGATATGAAAAATTCTTTATTTAGGAATCCACATGGTTTAGATCAAGAAGATGGTGGAAATATTTCAACGGCATATGATATGGCAAAACTTACTAGTTATGCTATGAAAAATAAAAATTTTAAGAAAATTGTTGCAACGGAAAAATATACATTAAAAACAAATAAAAATACTTATGTTTGGCATAACAAAAATAAACTTTTATATCGCTATAAATATACAACAGGAGGTAAAACAGGTTTTACAAAAATTGCTCGAAGAACTTTAGTCACAACTGCGAGTAAAAATAATCTTAATTTAGTTGTTGTAACTTTAAATGATGGAAATGATTTTACAGATCATGAAAATTTATTTGAATATGCTTTTAATAATTATACAAATTATAAAATTTTATCAAAAGGTTTTATAAAAATAAAAAAAGAAAATTATTACAAAAAACATAAGT
Source organism: uncultured Mycoplasmatota bacterium (assembly GCA_900550255.1). Lineage (GTDB taxonomy): Bacteria > Bacillota_I > Bacilli_A > RF39 > UBA660 > UMGS1271. The sequence continues at coordinate 45,356 of URQZ01000006.1, forward strand.
TATATATTAAAAATGATTATAGTTATCCATTAAGTATTGATGAAAAAGATAGTATTAGAATAAAATATCAATTAAAAAAGATTAGAAAATTAAAAAATAATTCAAAAGTTGGAACAGCCAAAATATATTTTGGAGATAAATTAGTTCATGAGGAGAATATATATTTAAAATATTCTAGTAAAAAAAGTAAAGGTTGGTTTTAGATGATAAATAAAATATGGGGTTTTTTCATCATAATAGGAAGTGTTTTTTGCCTTTTAACAAACAAAGTAGATGTATTAAATAATGAAATATTAGAGTGTACTAAAAGTAGTTTAGATATGATTATAAAAATCTTTCCTGTTATGGCCTTATGGCTTGGAATAATGAATATAGCAAAAGTGTCAGGTTTATTAGGCAAATTTTCAAAATTGCTATATCCTATATTAAAAAAACTTTTTCCCGAAATACCAAAAGAACATGAGTCTTTAAGTTTAATTGCTTCAAATATTATTGCTAATATGTTTGGACTTGGTAATGCCGCAACTCCATTTGGTTTAAAAGCTATGAAATCTCTTCAAGAATTAAATGATAAGAAAGATACAGCATCTCGTAGTATGATTACTTTTTTGGTATTAAATACTAGTGGAGTTACTTTAGTTCCAACAGCTATTATATCGCTTAGAATGATGTATGGGAGTAAAAATCCAACAGAGGTTGTAACTATGTGTATTTTGGCCACCTTTATTTCTACCATAGGAGGTCTTATTATGGATCGTTTTTTAGCTAGAAAGAGGTTAAAATGATTAATACAATATCGAGTTTAATTATACCAGTATTAGTGCTATTTGTTATAATTTATGGTTTAATAAAAAAAACTAATATATATGATGTTTTTGTTGATGGAGCAGGTGAATCATTTGATTTAGTTTTGACAATGTTTCCATGTCTACTTGGTATGATATTTGGAATAAATATATTTTTAAAAAGTGGTATTTTAGATTTTATTTTTAAAGCAATAGAACCTTTTTTTACTTATTTAAAAGTACCGATAGAAATATTTCCAATGATAATAATGCGCCCAATATCAGGAAGTTCATCTTTGGCAATTTTAAACAATATTTTTGAAAATTTTGGGCCCGATAGTTTTGCTGGAAGACTTGCAAGTGTTATTCAAGGATCAACGGATACAACTTTTTATATTTTAACTTTATATTTTGGAAGTATTGGAATAAAAAAAATAAGATATGCTTTATGGGCAGGTTTATTTGCTGACTTATTAGGAATTTTGAGTGCTATTTTTTTAGTTAATATTATGTTTTAACATTGATAATTTTTTCAAAATTTGATATCCTATTAATAGGAGGAATCGGATATGAAAAGATTTGGTTTTGCTATATTTTTATTAAGTATATTTTGTTTAACTGGATGTGGAACAAAAACATTAAATTGTTCAATGGTTAATGATGCAAATGCAGAACTTAAAATTAACCAAGATGTAATTGTTGATTTTAAGAAGGATCAAATGGTTAAGTTTGATATGAAAACTTCAGTTGATTTAAGTGATAATTATGCTAGTTATGCAGATGAGCTTGAAAAAAATTTAAAAAAAGAATATGAAAAATATGATAAAAAAGAAGGTTTAGAAGTTAAAACAACTAAAACTAAAAAAAAGGTAACTTTAAGATTTTATGCTAATCTAGATAAAATGAGTGAAAAAGCAAAAAAAGAGTTTGATATTGTTGACTCTGGACAAACAATGAGTGATGTAAAAAAGACACTAGAAGAACAAGGATATTCTTGTAAAGAAGCGTAAGCTTCTTGTTTTTTTTATTATATTAATGTATACTTTTGAAAGGTGATAGTGTGGAAAGAATTCAAAAAATAATTGCAAATAGTGGATATTGCTCAAGAAGGAAAGCCGAAGAGTTGATTAAAGCTGGTAAAGTAAAATTAAATGGAGAAGTAATTAGAGAATTAGGTACAAAAGCAAATTATAGTGATCAAATAATGGTCGATAATCACTTAATAAGTGAAGAAAATAAAGTTTATTACTTGCTTAATAAACCACGCTCTATTATTACATCAGTTAGTGATGATAAAAAAAGAAAGACAGTTGTTGATTTAATAAATACAGATAAAAGAATTTATCCAGTTGGTAGACTTGATTATGATACAACGGGGATTTTAATTCTAACAAATGATGGAGAACTGGCTAACTTAATAATGCATCCTAAAAACAAAATTGATAAAGTTTATATTGCTAAAGTAAAGGGTTTAGTTAATAAAGAAATAGCTATGAAACTTTCTAATGGCGTTTTTGTCGATGGAAAGAAAACATCTAAAGCTCATGTTAAAGTAAAAAAATATGATAAAAAAAGTCAAACATCTGTTGTAGAGTTAACTATTCATGAAGGACGAAATCATCAAGTAAAAAAAATGTTTGAAGCTGTGGGTTTTGAAGTATTAAAATTAAAACGTGAAAGAATTTCTTTTTTAGATGTTTCTAATTTAAAATCGGGAGAATATCGTAAATTAAGCATTAAAGAGGTAAAAAAATTATATAGTGAGGTAAAAAAATAGAACGGCTTTATTAGTCGTTCTTTTCGATTTGAATAGCTGATGTAGGACATCCTTCAACAGCATCCATAACATCCTCTTTTAATTCACTATCCATATTATCAATAATATTGTTATCTTCTTTAGCCTCAGCTAAACCTTCGTCATTTATTTCAAAAACATCACTTGCAATGGCCATACAAGCACCACATCCAATACAAGCTTCATCATTAACTCTAACTTTTTCCATATATTTCCTCCTTAAAACATTATAAGAAAAAAAGAAACTAAATGCAAGTAAATAGTTTTAAAAACAAAAAAAATATGTTATCATTATAATAGCGAGGTGATAACATGGCAAGTAGAATGGAACGATATTACAAGCAAGGTAATACACGTTTAAAAAGAAGTGAACGTAATCAAGAATTATATCGTGACATTTATGATTCTGCCTCATATAGCAATATAGAGGGAATTGCAACTATTGAAAAAAGTAATGAAATCGATATCACCAAAGTAAAAAAAATGCTTAAAAATAGGGAAGAGTATAAAAGACAAAAGGAAGTAAGTCGTTTAATAAAAAAAGAACCAGAAGTTAAAGTAAAACCGGTTCAAACCCTATCTTTAGATAATGATAAAAACTATGATATTAGAGATATATTAGATAAAGCCAAGGTTAATAAAAAAAGCGATGATAAATATCATAGTATAGATAATACTAGTTATGATATTTTAAAGAAATTAAAAGAAAAAAAAGAATTATTTAAAGATGAACCTGATGAAGATGAATTACGTGAATTAATTGATACTATTACGGGTAATACAGCTATAAATCAATTAAATGATAAAGAACTAAGTCTGGATTTATTAGATGATTTAAAATCAAATAATGATGATACAGTAATAAAAGATAACTCTGCTGTAAAAAATATTTTAGAAGAAGCCAAAAAAGAAGAAATGCGCAAAAAAGAAGATACTACTACATCTGAATTGGATAAATCATTTTTTACTTCAAGTCTAAATTTTGGCGAAGATGACTTTGAAAAAATTGCTAGTTTAACTAGCAATCTAAAGAAAAATAATGTTCTTTTAAAATTATTAGTATTAGTTGTACTAATTGCAGTAACTGCCGGAATAATTTTTTTAGTTTATAATTTTATTAAGTAAGACAATTTATTTGTCTTTTTTTCGTAATGAGAAAATGAAAGTCAAGAGAGAAATTCCAAAGATAAAAATATAAATATACATAATATATGTTGTTTTCATAAAATGATTAACAACAGTATTATTTGGGGATTTCATTATAGAAAAGCAAATTAATAATATAAAAAATAAGTATATTATTTTATCAAATTTATTTGAATTTTTAATATTGAATAAATGTGAAATACCCATTTTTATAAAATAACAACTAAAAACAACTAACATAAACGTACTTAAAATCCAGTATGCTGATAATGTACTTTCAACTCTTTCAATAAAACCTCCAATTGTGACCCTTCTTAAAATTTGAAATTCCGGATATTGGTATAGGGAAGTTAATTCAATTCCTAAGACATTTAAAGTTAAAAAAAGAATTATTTCTATACATATGAAAATTAAAAAATAATAAATTATCATATATTTAGTAAAATTTTTTTTATTTGTATATGCGTTTTTAGGAATACATGTTACATAAAAAAGGGGAAGAACTATGTAAGCTACATATGACATAGAAGCTTTTAGTGGCGGACCAATTCCATTGAGTAAGAAAGGAAAAATATTAGAAATTTTAATCTGTGCTATGATTGCTAAACTAGCAATTATAAAGAAAATAAAGCTAATAAAGAAAATAATAATTCCACTTTTTAAGATAACTTGTATTTTTTTTGTTAACATATAAATAATAGGAATTAAAAACATAATGGTAACAAAAAGAGGCGGGGTATTATATAAAAAGTGTGCACTGATAAAATTAGTTAAATTCCAAAAGAAGATTAGCATATAACTCGTTACAAAAATAATTAAAAGTAGGTTTAAAAATTTTCCAAGTGCTTTTCCAAATAGTTTTTCAATGATTTGAAAAATATTTAAATTTGGATATTTATTCATTATAAATATGAATATTAAATAAGGTAGAAAACCAATAATACATCCTATAATAGGTGCTAACCAAGCGTCTTCTTTAGCTATATTTATATATGTTCTAAAATTCATACCACAAAGCGATCCTGTGGCTATGAAATAAAGTATAACTCCAATTTGTGATAAGTTTAATTTATTTTCTAATTTTTCTTCCATATTTATTCTCCTTTTATTGAATTTTCAACTGATCCCTTAGATAATAGACTGATATCAACATCAACATTTACCTTAATCTTAGGAAATACCTTATCATTCCAATTTTTTTGATTTTCGTTAAAATATTTAGGATATTTTTTATAGAACAAATTTCCAAATCCAAAGATATCTGATTTATATTTCTTTTGAATAGTACTAATAGCTTCCTCAACTTGTTTTTTTACTTTTTTTTCTGTTTTCTTTTCTATTTTAGTGATTACTTTTCCATTTTCTATATCTTTATTACAAGTTATTTCTCTAATAGCACCATCTGCTGTAATTTTTATATTAATTATTGGTTTATTATTTTTTAGAGAACTTTTCATTGTCGCTTTCATTTGCGTTAAATCGGTCACGATATTTCCACTACCACATTTATATGATAGGATCATGTTGTCAACTTGATTTGATAGAATATTTATCCCTCTACTTTCATTTTTACTTATATATCCTAATAATTTATCTTTTTTAAAGATTCCAAGTTTATCTAATTTTGTTTTAGCTTTAGGTGATGATGTTTCTAATATTTTATTTTTTTCGCCTTCTTTTTCTTTTCCTATTATAGTAATTGTTGGAAGTACTGGCTCTTTGCCTTTCTTTAGATAGTTTTCTATAAATTTACTGTATGTTATAGAAGTAGAAATAGCTTGTGATTCGTTTGAAATACTTATATTACTTGCTATACTTTGTCCTGGAAAAGATTCTAGTGGTGATAGTGTTTTAATAACATCTTTAGCTTTATCGTCTTTTGACAAAATAATATAAAATCTTTTTACTGATTCAGGATTTCTGACAAAAAAATCAAGTGTATTTTTAAGACCATCTTTAGCTACTTTATCAGAGATAACAACAACTCCTAAATGGCCAATATAGATTTGTTTTGGAATTAAAAGTTCAATTTGTCTTAAGGCTCGTGAAATAGTAGGTCCCTTACCAGAATAAACAACATTTTGACTTTGTCCTTCTTTAGGACTTGTTTGAGCATTTTTTCCATTTGCTATTAAAATACTTACTTCATATCCATTATCATCTTTATCAACGGCAATAGCTGTTGCAATTGCGAGTTTGTTTAATTCTCTATAGTTCCAGCACCCAGTTGTTAGAAAAAAAAGAGGGATTAAAAGTAATATTTTTTTCATTAATTATCAGCCTTTCTTTTTTTATTTTTAATATTTAAAAACAGTGGCCTATTTTTAATTTTATTATTTGATTTTCTAATAATAGCGTAGTTTTGACTTTTAATATCAAAAGGAGAAATTGGAGATAAGTAGGAAACTCCTTGCATTTCTAGACTACATAGTTTGGTAATAAATATTAATCCAGCAATTATAAATCCAACTAATCCACAAAATAGTGAGAAGAAGATAAAGATGAATCGCCATAATCTTGTAGCGTTTACAAAATCTATATCAGTATATAAAAGACCACATATTGCAGTAATGGCAACAATTATAACAACAATTGGTGATATAATACCGGCTGCAACAGCAGCATCACCAAGTACTAATGCTCCAACAATACTTATGGCAGATCCCATCGAAGTAGGTATTCTTATATCGCTTTCTCTTAAAATTTCGAAGGTTGTAATTAACATGATTACTTCAAAGGCTGTAGGGAAGGGAACTCCTTCTCTTTGAATAGAGAGAGATATTAAGAGTTCATTTGGAATCACTTGTTGGTCAAAAGTAGTTATTGCAATATAGAAACTTGGTGTTATGATTGTTAAAATAAAGGCTATAATTCTTAAGATTCTTGTAAAGTTTGAATTTATTTCTCTTTGGTAATCATCTTCTGGAGATTGTAAATAATCAACAAATAGTGCTGGTGTTATTAAAACAAATGGAGAATTTTCAATTAGTATAATTATTCTTCCTTCTAACAAGTATTTACTTGCTAAATCTGGTCTTTCTGTACTTTTAAGTTTAGGAAAGGCTGATTTTTGTTTTTCATTTATATATTCTCTTATAGTTCCACTATCTAAAATACCATCAATATCTATTGTTTGTAATTTCTTTTTTATTTTATCGACGTTTTTTTTGTCTACTATATCATTTATAAAGGCAATTGTTACTTTTGTTTTTGTTCTTCGACCTACAGTAGTTTCATCAAACCATAAGTTATAATCTTTGATTCTTTTTCTTATTAAACCCAGGTTAGTGGAATTGTTTTCAGTAAAGCTATCTTTTGGTCCTCTTACAACTGATTCACTCGTTGATTCGGTTACACCACGATCTAGGGTATTTTTGGTTTCAACGACAATGGCTTTATTTTCTTTTTCTACAAAAATAACAGTGTATCCGCTAGATAGGTGAAAACAGACATCATCATATGTTGTAACTATTTTTAAATGACTATTATAAATAGTGTTTTTTAATGATTTAAATAGGTTTTCAAAGAAAGAATGGCCATCTCTTTTTACATATTCTCCTAAATCTTTCATTAAAAAATCACTTATTTTATCATCACTACTTACACTTTCTAAATAGATATATAATATTTCTTTTTTATTTATTTTTATTTTTCTTGAAACAAGATCACTACTGTTTCCATATTTGTTTTGAATTGTTTCAAGTATTTTATCTATATTTTTATCTAAATTCATAAATATCCCTCTATTTCTATATTATTATTACCAAAAAAAGGAATTTTATTATAAAAAATGTATTTGAATTTTCTGTTTTTTTCTTTTATAATTAGAGTGGTGATGAAGTATGAAATATGAAGTTTTAATTAGTTCAATTGATCATAGTGGAAGAGGAATTTCTAGAATTGATAATAAAATTGTTTTTGTTCCTAAGACTTTGATAGGTGATAGATGTATTGTTAAAATTACAAAAACGAAAAAAAATTATTTTGAAGCGGAATTAGTTGAACTATTAGAAAAAGGTCCAAAAAGAATAAAGGCTGTTTGTCCTTATTTTGATATTTGTGGTGGCTGTGATTTACTTCATATGTCATATAAAGATCAATTACGTTATAAGGAAGAAAAGGTTAAAAATATTATTTCAAGGTATACAAGTTTGGATAAAAAGATTGTAAAGAAGATAATACCTTGTGATTCTAAGTATTTTTATCGTAATAAGGTTAATTTTAAAGTTAGAAAAAAAGTTGGTTTTTATCAAAAGAAAAGTTATGATATAGTTGAGGTTAAGAGATGTCTAATTGCTGATAGTAATATAAATGATATTTTAAACTTAATAAGAAATAATATAAATCTTGATTTTGTCAAAGAGATAACTATTAGGTCTAGTTTAAAGAATGATGACGATATGGTTATCTTTCACACAACTAAAAAAATTAATGTTGATGCTTTAAAAGGTATTGTTAGTTCAATTGTTTTTTATGATGGTAAAAAATATGAAGTTGAATATGGCAAACCTTATATAAGTGATAAAATTGGTAAGTATGAATTTATAATTTCGCCCGATTCTTTTTTTCAAGTTAATACAAGACAGGTTGAAAATTTATATGATCAAGTTTTAGAGTATGCTGATTTAAAAAAGACGGATACGGTTTTAGATTTATATTCAGGTACGGGGACAATTGGAATTTATTTAAGTAGTAAAGTTTCAAAGGTTATAAGTATTGAGATTAATAAGGATGCTAATAAAGATGCCATTAAAAATAAAAGGTTAAATAATGTTGATAATATTGAATTTATGTGTGGGGATGCATCTGTTTTAATCGATCAAGTAAAAGATAAAATAGATGTTTTAATTGTTGATCCTCCACGTTCAGGTCTTAATGATGAATGTATAAATAACATAATTAAAACTAAGGCTGATAGAGTTGTTTATGTTTCCTGTGATCCAATAACTCTAGCACGCGATTTGGAAAAATTAAAAAGTAAATATGATACTTTAGAGATAACACCAGTTGATATGTTTTGTAATACTTATCATGTTGAGTGTGTATGCGTGTTAAATAGGCGATAAACCCTTATAAATAAAGAGAAAACTAACTATTCAGTAGGGGTCAAAAAATGGTGAAAAAACGATAAAAAATTGATATTTTTATTGATTTTTGAAAAAAATATTGTTGAGGTTGTTTGTGGAGAATATGTTTCCTCATACTATATAAGATTGTATGTGTTGTAGAGTTAATAATAAATATAAATTATGAAAGCATGTTTTGAAAGAAGGAAAAATATGAAAAATATAATGATACTTGGAACTTGTAGAACAGGTAAAACTACATTTTCTAAATTATTACAAAAAGAACTAGAAAATTATCAAATTATAGAAGTTGATGCTATTATTTCGGCATTACAAAGCACTTTTGATGATATTCAGATTGGTTTTACTCATGATTATTTGAAATATAATAAATTATCTCAATTTATCAATATATTACTTCAAAAAAATAAAAGTAGATTAGGAAATGAATATAGTTATATAATTAATTCAGATTCAATAATGCCAGTGGATTTAATTAATTATTTTGATTTATCAAATACTATAGTTTATTATTTTGTGAATTCTAGTTTGACCGTTGAGGAAATATTTAATAATTGTAGATATTATGATGATGAAAATCAATGGACTTCAAAAAGAACAAATGAAAATTTATTAAATCATATAAAAAAAGCAAAAGAATTTGAAAATCAAATAATAGAACAATGTAAAAAATATAATATGAAATATATTGATACATCTTATAACAGAGAAAGTATTTTTAATGAATTGCTAAATGAAATAAAGGAGAATATATGAAAAATATAATAATAATTGGACCATCTAGAGTTGGAAAATCTACATTGGCATCTATATTGTGTGCGAAATATAATTTTAATTATATGAGTGGTGATAGCATTAGAAATGCTTTCATTAATATATATCCTGAACTTGGATATACAGTAGAAAATACTATTGAGAATAAAGATTTTTGTAAATTTATTAACTTTATAATTAATGAAAACAATATACATTTAAAAAGAAATATTTATTATGTTATTGATTCGGCTGATATTTTAATTAAAAATGCTAAAGAAATATTTAAAAATTCTTTAATAATTGGTATTGGATGTAAAGAAATTTCTGCTGAAAAATTGAAAAATAAAATATTAGAACATGATATTAATCTTGATTGGACTTATGGATACCGTGAGGAAGATCTTTTATCTATTTCAAAAGAAACAATTAATAATAGTATAAATCTTTATAATGAATGTATTTTAAATAATATTTGTTATTTTGATACTTCATTAGATAGATATGAAACATATAATGATATTTATAAATATATAGAAAGCAATATTGAGGTATAATTATGGATAGAATATTTTTATTTGATCTTGGAAATGTTTTGGCAAAATCTTTAGATGATTATGGTTTGTATAACAAATTAAATTGTAAAATTCCCTATGATGAATTTTTAAAATACTGGTGGGGTGATGAGTTAGTTTTAAAAGCTCATATGGGACTTGCTACAGATGATGAACATGTTGAAGCGTTATTGAAATTCTGTAAGAGTGATTTATCAATTAAACAATTTTATGAAATATATAATGGTTTAGATAATTCTTTATATGATGATACTGTTGAAATTATAAATGACTTAAAAAATAAAGGGTATAAGATCGGAATCTTATCCAATCTTAGATTAATGGATTACAAAAGATATAAACAACAAATTGAAAAAATAAATTTTGATTATATATTTTTATCATATGAAATGAAATGTATAAAACCATCTAGCGATATTTATTTACAAGTGATTGATGTACTTGATTGTGAAGCAGATAATATAATATTTTTTGATGATAATCAAAGGAATGTAAATGGCGCAAAACAACTTGGCATTAACGCTTATCAAGTAACAGGCGAAAATATAAAAGAAATTTTTTATAAAATAATAAATATATAATATAAATTTATGCTAATTGCTTTATAAGAAGATTAATACATACATAATAAACATTCTTAATAGTTATACGTTTATTATGAAGTAGTCAATTATAAACATACACATAAAATACAGTTATTCATAATAGACATTCATATCATGTTGAGTGTGTGACGATATTACATCGAAAAAAGATTGAAAAATAAAAGCTTTTGTTAGAATTGAAAATCAAGTTTAGATGGATAAGGTGACTCTACATTTAATGATAAAACATTTGTTGTTTTTGAAAGGCTTAAATTAATAAAAAATACAAAATGTAAATATAAATTGATGGAAATATTATTCTTTAATGATAAGACGTTTCAATAGAAGGAGTAAATAATGGATTATAAACAAATAAACAAATTTGTAAAAGTGATACAAAAACATGAAAATATAAATGTTATGGTCAAAAATATTACAAGTGATACTATTTTATATAATTATCAAGAAAATAACATTTTTGTTTCTGCTAGTATTATAAAAGTTCCTATTATGTTAGCTATATTAAATTATGTGTTGAATAGTGATATTAAATTATATAGTTACATTAATATAGATAAAGATGATATATTGAGTGATAATAAATGTTTTAAAAAGGAAATATATCAATATAGCATAGAAGAATTAATAACATGGATGATTACAGTGTCTGATAATTCATCTACAAATGTATTAATTAAATATTTAGGTTTTGAAAAGATTAACAAATATTTTAAAGAAATAGGATTAAAAAATACTAAATTAGAGAGATATATGCTTGATGAGGAAGCTATAAATAAAGGTAAAAATAATTATACTTCACTAAACGATATGTATAAATGTTTTAAATATATAATAAATAAAGAAATTTTGACAAATGAATTTTGCGATTTAGCACTAAGTATATTATATAAACAAAAGGTAAATAATCAAATTAATAAATATATTAAAAATATTAAATTTGCACATAAAACAGGATCCCTTGAGTATTTGAATAGTGATGTTGGCATTTTTGAATTAAATAAACAAATATATTTTATTGGAATTTCAGTATACGATACTCCAGAGAAAAATGGAGATCGAGAAAATGTTGGAAGATTATCCGAAATAATTTATAAATATATTCTGGAGCAAAATTTATTATGTAGTAGTTAGTTACACAAAAACAATTATTTATAATTGATTATTATATGATTTAAGTGTAAAAAGAAAGGGAATAGCTATGGATGTAAATAAAAAAATTTTTGTTAGTGATTATGATCAGACTTTTTATTTAAATGATGAAGATATAGAAAAAAATAAAATAGCTATAAATGAATTTCGGAAAAAAGGAAATATTTTTGTTATTGCAACAGGCAGAAGCTATTTTGATTTTCAAAATAAAGTTGATGAATATAATCTCAATTATGATTATGTAATTATAAATCATGGAGCAACAATACTAGATAAAAATAATAATATATTAATTAATTTTCCAATAAAAAATGAAATAATACCACATATAAAGAATGATTTGCAACTTGAAAAATCTATCAAAGGTTTTTGTTGCAGTGGATTAGAAAGTAGAGTTGATTTTAATCATAAAAACTTAACTAAAATAAATGCAAGATATAATTCAAAAGAAGAAGCAATGAAAATAAATGATAATATTAATGCTAAATATTTTGAATTTGTCAATTCTTATTACGTTACAATAAATTCATTAGAAATAATATCTAATAAAACTAACAAATCAAAAGCAATAGATTTGTTAATAAATAAATTAAAACTATCAAAAGAAAATGTATATACAATTGGTGATGGTTATAGTGATATTGAAATGGTTAAAAATTTTAATGGTTATGCCATGAAAAAATCAGTTGATGAATTAAAAAAAGTGGCAAAAAAAGAATATGATAGTGTGTCGGAATTAATAAATGAAATATAATTATTATAAAAATAAGGAGAATTTTTATGATTAAGGAAGTTAAGAAAAGAAATTTAATATGAGTTTGTATGAAATTTTAAGTGATGAAAATGTTGTAGAAAGTATTAACAATAATTTAGATTATTTAGTAAAATGTATTCCTGAAATTAAATATATGATGGGTTTCGAACACAAACATCCACATCATCATTTAGATGTATGGCAGCATACTTTATTAGCGCTTAATTTTTCTGAAATTGATTTTGATATAAGATTAACTCTTTTATTACACGACATAGGAAAACCTTTTTCATTTCAAGAGAAAGATGGAATAAGACATTTTAATGGACATCCAAAGGTTTCAGCTATTATGTCCTATGATATATTAAAAAGAATAGGTTTTGGAGAAGATTATATCCAAAAAATTTGTTATTATATTAAAAATCATGATAACCCCATATCTAATAAATTAATTGAAAATAATTATAATGATGCAATATTTCTTTATAAAATTCAAAAATGTGATGTACTAGCTCATCACCCTGAAAAAATAGAAAAAAGAAAACAATATTTAAAAAAAATAGGTAGTAAATTACAAATTTAATAAATGGCAATAGTTTTTTTAAAATAATTTAAATGTAATTATAAAAAAGTAATTATTAAAACTTAATTTGTTTGATATATTAATAGTATAATCAATTTAGGAAACTTCAATTGTTTGGGTATCTACTCCTATCTTTATTGGTAGCGGTTATAAAAAAATGACACTCATTCAATGAGTGTCGCATCTAAATTATTTAGGTAGACATTCAACTCGCAAAATTGAATGTTTCCTTTTTATTGTATACAAATTTTGTTGACAAATACACGATAACATAAGAAATTTTTTTTGACAAGTTGATAGATTGCTTTTTAATCATTATTTTCAATATGTTTTGATTTAGTACAATAAAAAACATTAGTAGAAAAAAAGTAAACTTTATAGTACAATAGTATTAATTAATAAAATAAGAAAGAAGATGGAAATTTTGAAAGAAATTGTAAATAAATTAATTGAAAAACATATGACTATTTCTACAATGGAGTCTTGTACAGGGGGTTTTGTTGTTAATGCTATAACTAATATAGAAGGGGCTAGTGAAGTCTTAAAATATAGTGCGATAACTTACTCAAATGAATTTAAAGAGAAAATGGGTGTTGCTAAAAAAATAATAGATAAATATAGTGTTTATAGTAAAGAAGTAGCAGATGAAATGAGTAAAAAAATAAGTGCCTTTACAAATTCAGATTATTCTATAGGTGTAACTGGAAAACTAAATAGAGTAGATGTTAACAATATAAGTGGAGAAAATAATAAGGTTTATTTTAGTATTTATGATAAAAATAACGATAAAATCTATTCCTATGAATTATATGTTGATAAGAAAAATAGAATTGAAAATAAAGAACAAGTATTAGAAAAAATAATAAAAGAGTTAAAAAAAATAATATAAAGCTTAATTATATTTAAAAAATAATTAAAAAAGTTTCTTGATTAACTTTTTTTTTTTTACTTTTTAGTTTATACTATATATGTAAAGATAGGGGTGGCATTGTGATATTAAGAAAACCATTTGCATTTTTTATTAAACATTTTAGATTTATCCATCTAATTCTTGCTATATGTGCTGTTTATTTAATTACAAAAACTAATGCAATTCTTAGTTTTTATTTAGAATACATGGATATAATGTCAATTTCACCTGGTACTTCAGTTTCAACTGATTTGTTTAATAGTATGTTATGGATTAGTACTATTGTTATTATTTTAGGTAGCATTTTAATCGCATTTCTTATGAAATTTAAGAAAAAGCCAATTCGTTTTTATAAAATTAATATTATAGTTTATATTGTATTGATTTTAATATATATATTCGCACATGGTACTATTAAAAGTTTAGAAATAGGACTAGTTGATATTAGAACTTTAAAAATGGTTCAAGATTTTCTTGTTATTGCTATGATTCTTCAAGTGCCAAGTACAATATCACTAGTAATAAGAGCTTTAGGGTTTGACATTAAAAAATTCGATTTTGAAAGGGATTTAGAAGAACTAGAAATCACTTCTGAGGACAATGAAGAAATAGAAGTTAACTTAGAATTTGATTTTGATAAATTTAAAAGAAATATAAGAAAACAAATTCGTCATTTTAAGTATGTGTACTTTGAGAATAAAACTATAATTAATGTTATATTTACAATTTCTTTAGTTATTATAGGTATAATAGTTTATTTAAATATAGGTGTTTATAATCGAGCATATCATGAAAATCAAAGATTTAATGTTACAAACTATCAGATTAGTGTTAATGATTCATATCAAGTTAAAACTGATTATAATGGAAACTCAATAGAGAATAAAGCTTCTTTTATTGTTGTAAGTTTAAAATTAAAAAGCAATTATTTAGATAAGACAAAATTTGAGACGGCACGAATAGCTCTTGAAATAAATAAACATTTATTTTATCCACAAAAAGATTATAAAACGGAATTTAGTGATTTAGGGACACTTTATACTAATCAAAATATTACAAAAGATGATAATAATTATATAGTTGTTTTTGAAATACCAAGTACTTATCAAAACAAGAAAATGAAATTAAAATATTTTGATTACAATGATAAAGAAGTAACTATTAATATAAAACCAAATAGTTTTAAAGACTCAAAATTATATAATTACAATTTAGGTGATACTATTAAACTTAATGATAGTATTTTAGGAAATACAACTTTAAAAATTGATTCATTAGAAGTAAATGATTATTTTAAAAGTAATTATAAATTATGTATAGATGGTAATTGTATTGATTCATATGAATATTTAGTTCCAACTTATACGGGTAATGAAGATAAGGCTTTAATTAAGGTTACAGGAAATCTTAATTGGGATAAAAATAAAAAAATAAGTGAAATTGATAATTTATATAAATTTATTGAAATTTATGGTAAAGTTTCTTATGTTTTAAATGGAGAAGAAAAAGATGTGAATATTAATTTAAAACAAGTAAAACCTAATAAGGTAAGTGATGATAATACTTATTACATAGAGGTAAATAAGGAAGTTAAAGATGCAAGTAAAATTTATCTTAGTTTTGTAATACGTGATAAAGAATATAAATATGCTGTTAAATAATGTCAAATTTATAAAATTTTTGTTTGTGAATTTTATTAGATGATGTTATAATGATACTAGTACTATTATAGGAGGGAATATATGAAGAAAAGAGCATTTATAATGATGTCATTTATATGTTTATTAGTATTTCCTTTTAGTATTAAAGCTTTTTGTTATAGCAAGGATAAAATTAAGTTTCAAAAATTAGCTGAAAATATTGATTATACTTATACTTTTGATGAAAATACTAAAACATTTAATATTATTTTTACTAATCTTCAAACTAGTCTTTCTCTTAATGAAGTAGTTTATCCTGATCAGGAGACGACTCTTACTGGTTTTATACCTGGTAATAGTTATAACTTTGTGGTTAAGACAAATGATAGTTCTTGTTATGATGAAACAATTAAAACTATATATGTTAATTTACCTATTTATAATGCAAATTATAATGATCCTTTATGTCAAGGATTACATGATTATGATATTTGTCAAAAATGGGGAAAGTATATTAGTAATAGAAGTGAGTTTGAAAAACAAGTTCAAAAAATAAATAGTAGTACAAAAGAAGATAATAGTGAAGAAGAAACACAAAAAGAGTATAAAGGAATATTTGATTATTTAGCCAATATTTTTGTTAATTCATATTATGTTGTTTTACCAATTATAATTGTAATTTGTTTGTTTGGTATTTATAGATTGAATAAAAAGGAAAAATTGTTTTAGGAGGTAGAAAATGAAAAAAAAGATTTTAAGATTATTTATTTGTTTTTTAGCTGCTATCAGTTGCTTTTTATTTAATAATGACATTGTTAAGGCAGATGATGAAATAGAAATTGATTCAAACGGAACCCCTGGTAGTGGTGGAAAAGATCCCTGTGATCCATGGTCATATGTTTGTATTTACAATTACGCAGCTTTTAAGGTTACTTATTATCCTGCAAAGGGAGCCCCAAAATCTAAAATTTATTATACTGATAAGTATAAATCAAATCCATTCAGCAAAAATGGTTTAAATGGAACAAAAGACAGGAATGGTTTTTCCAAAACGAAAGATACGAAAGCTAAGGAAATTAATTTTCAAAAAATGGGGCTTGGAATTGTTCCTAAAAGTTTTACTTCCGTAGCAGCTCAGGGAATGTATGAAAAATTATGGAATAAGATGACTGATCCAAATAGTAAATTAGTTAATGAAATTTTTAGTGATTTGACTGGTGCTAATGGAAACATTGCTGAATTTGTTAAAAACCATAAAGATGA
This sequence comes from uncultured Mycoplasmatota bacterium, assembly GCA_900550255.1. Taxonomy (GTDB): domain Bacteria; phylum Bacillota_I; class Bacilli_A; order RF39; family UBA660; genus UMGS1271. The sequence continues at coordinate 62,401 of URQZ01000006.1, forward strand.
TTATTTCTTTGTTGAACCTCTTTATCAAGTTAAAATTCAAAAGTGGAAAGATGCTCAAATTGCAGTTCATACTAAACAAGGAAAATTTAAAAGTTATTTGGGAACTACATATGGGGTTGCGCATCAGGTATCTGTAATAAGTTTTAACGAATGTAAAAGTAGTGGTGGTAGCAATTGTGACGAGATATATTTTAGTCGTAAAGAAAAATATCATGTTTCTAGAATTGCTAATAGTCTAAGACTAGAAAAAAAAGTTAAAGTAGGCAGTGTAGAATTAGCCGCGGGAACTCCTAAGGCAAAAAAAGGAACAACAAAAATGAATGATTTAATAAAAGATAATAAGGGATACGGAATAGGAGCAATAAAATTACGATCATATCCTGTTCCTGATGAACCACCAGAAGATCAAAATAGCGGAACTTGTTATTCATATTTTGAAAAAAAATCCCCGGCTTCATGTGAAAAAGAAACAGATAGTTATCAGACGGAAATAGAAGAAGTTACAGTTGGAGAATCTACACCAAATGCAAAGTCTTGCTCTGATGACAATTTAAATTCAGATGGTAGTCATCAGAGTCAATCTATTTATGGTAAAAAGACAGATAGAACTGCAGGTGGTATCCAAGTTGGTAATTATTGTGCTATTTATTGTACAAAAAATATAAAATTTTCTACTGATATTGGGAAGATAGTTGGTGTAAAAGAAATTTCGCCACTTCCAAATATAACTAATAGTTCGACAGCTTATACACAAAATTTGAAGATAGAAAAAGAAGTGAAATACACATGCCATGCAGATGTGACAAAATATTATGGGGCTGATAAACCAACTGATGATTGGTTTACAAGTTTAAGTGGTAATAATTATGCCCAAGCTTATTATGAAATAGAAAAAATAAAAAAACGATATGATATGGCTCAAGCCCTAAACTCATCCGATAGTAATATTGAAGAATATAAAAAGGCAGAGGCAAAAATTATAAGTGAATTATACTTTTGTGCTTATTATGAGGTTTTTAAATCTGAATTTGAAAATTCAACTGACTCTTTTTTAAAAATAAAAATAGGTAATACTGAAAAAGAATTAACCGCAAACAATTTGATAAATAGAGAAAATGAATTTGTTTCACCAAAAAAAACATCCCCATTTAATAGTTGGTATGATATTTTGTGGGATGGTTCCAGCGATTTTGGAGAACATATAAAAAATGTGGAACGACTAGTTAATGATATAATCAATCAAGGTTACACATATTATACAAGCTCAGATATTTATTCGCTAAAATCAACCTCCAAATATGGCTTAGATTTAACACAAAAAGATTCAATTGACAATAAGAAGGAATATGGAAACGTTGCTGATGATAATATTAATGATAATAGTGTTTGTAAAATAAAACAAAAACTAAAAGATAATGGTCAAACAGAAAATACAGCTAAGATTTCAATAGTAGGCCATGACAATCTGGTTTGTACAGAAAATGATGATAAAACAATAGAATATTCACCTAATATAGTTGCTGAATGTCCTGCTAATACATATCATGCTGGAACAAATGCATATTATTGGTTGGCGAATAGTTTAATAACTGATGATTCTTTGAAGAAAAAAGCGTTAGACGGAGTAAACAGTACAGAGGCAATTGATATGTTTTGTAATAATAAAACATTAGAAAAATTTGATGGCGGATATGAACAGATAATAAATGAAGATGGTAGTGCTGTTTTAGATGATTGTTTGATGGCTGGAGTACCATTAAAGCAATGTCAAAAAAATGCTGGTAAAACCTATGAATGTACAGATGTGCAAGGTATAAAAACTGACGTTAGTTATTTTGTCTATTTGAAAGCCAAAGAAAAAAGTATTGATTTTAGCAATATAACACAAATGAATACAATACTAAAATCAATTGAAAAAGAAAATCCTTATTGTAATGATTCTTGCTATAATGGAGATAAAAATTCAAAAACGTTTGTTTATAGAACTATATCATTAGGAGATAAAAAAACATCTTTTCCAGGTAAAAATGGAAACGGACGAACTCCTGGATCAAATTGGAATTCTGATAGTTTAATTGAAAAAATTATCACAAATAGACAAGATGTTTATAATAATGAACCAATGTATGAAATTGTTTTGGATTATTCAACGTTGAAAAATGTTAGAAGTGATAACAAAAAAATAAAATATGATTATGGAAATTTTAATAATTTAGAATGCAATGAAAATGGAACAGCTTGCATTAGTAAATTTTTAAGGGAAAATATTAGCGTTAATGGAAGATGTTCTAAGCTTGGTCGAGAAAATTTTTATACTAATTGTAATTAATGAAAGGAGTTAATAAAAATGAAAGAAACATATTGGTTAATTTTAATTCTTATATTAGGTGTTATATGCATTGCATTTATTAACTTCTTTCAAACTTATACAAATACTGATGAACAAAACTATATGCTTTTAAAAGAAGTTACAGAAGCTGCTATGTATGATGCAGTTGATGTAAGAGCATATAAAGCTTATGGAACTGTATCTATAAGTAGAGAAAAATTTGTAGAAAGCTTCGTTAGAAGATTTTCTGAAAGTGTAACTTTAGGTAATACATATGTTATTGATATATATGATGTTAATGAAACACCGCCTAAAGTTAGTTTAAAAGTCTCAACAAAATTAAGATCTAATGTAACTGCTGTTAGTTTTAGTAAGAGTCAAGTTATAGATTTTGATATTGAGAATAAATTAGATGCGATATTAGAAACAACTTATTAATTAGAAAGGAAGAGAAAATAATGAATAATTTTATGATTTCGCTAAAAAGATTTTTTAAAAACAAAAATACAGTTACAATTTTAGGAGTTTTAGCTGTAATATTAATTTTATTTTTTGGGTATCGTTACCAAATAAATAAAATGGTAAGTCCTGTTAAGGATATTCCTATTTCTACTAAGACAATTCAACCAAGAACAGAAATAACAAAAGATATGATTGAATATGTAGATATTGCACCAGTAGTATTACAAAAAGGTGATATAATTCAATCATCGAGTGCAATTATAGGAAAATACAGTAACTATAATACTGTAATTCCAAAAGGAAGTTTCTTTTACAAAGATACAGTAATTGATGAAGCAAAACTTCCAGATTCAGCTTTTGTAAATTTGAAAAAAGGAGAAATTCCTTATAACTTCCCAGTAGATATGGACTCTACATATGGAAATTCAATATTCCCAGAAAATTATATTGATATTTACATGAAAGCTAATAATGAAGAAGGAAAATTAATGGTTGGAAAATTAATTGAAAACGTTAAAGTTTTAGCTGTTAAAGATTCTTCAGGTAAACATGTTTTCGAAAATACAGAAGAAGATAGACAACCAGCATATTTAATATTTGGTGTTAAGTCTGAAATTAATATTTTACTTAGAAAAGCAAGCTATATGGGAAATTACTCAGTAGTATTATTCCCAGTACCACATGGAGTAGAAGTAAAGGCAAAAGAAGGAGAAACAATGGTTACATCTCAAACATTAAAAGACTTTATAAATGCTAATACTGTTCCAAATGATGAAATCGAAGATGCAACAAAAGACGAAACAAAAAAAACAACAGATAAAACAACAACAGATAAAACAACTAAAACAACAAAAACTACTAAGAAATCGAGTTAATTATAGTGAATGATAATTTATTTTCACAAATCGATTTTGGAGCACTAAAAGAATATCTTGAAAACGATGACGTTACAGATATTTCTTATAGTAATAATGGACAACTCTGGATAAAAACTTTATCAAAAGGATTATTCAGAGTTGAAAATCCAAATATTAATAATGCATTTATTGAAAAGTTAGCTTTTCAATGCTCTAATGTTATGGGTAAGAGTTTTAATATGGCACATCCTTTTCTAGATGCAGAAGGAGCTGAACTACGTCTTAACTTCGTTCATGATTCTATAGCTAAAAATGGAATTGCAGTGGTTATTCGTAAGACACCAGCTAAAATTCGTCTTGAAAAAGATAAATTATTAAGAGAAAAATATATTGATTTAGATATACATGATTTTTTAATAAAATGTGTTCATGGTCATTGTAATATAATTGTCTCAGGAGAAACTGGGTCAGGTAAAACAGAATTTGTTAAATACTTGGCTGCACATACAAAAGAAGATGAAAAAATAATTACGATTGAAGATACATTAGAACTTCATCTTGATAGAATTTTCCCACATAGAGATATTGTTGCAATGAAAACAAATAATATAGCTTCATATTCCGATGTTTTAGTTACTTGTATGAGACAGAATCCTAAATGGATTTTACTATCGGAGGTACGTAGTGCTGAAGCTGTAATGGCTGTTAGAAACTCAATTTCTTCTGGTCATTATATTTTATCAACAATTCATGCTGATAAAGCTTCATCAATACCTAACCGTATGTATAGTTTGCTTGAAACTAATCAAGACATAAATCAATTCTTGAAATCAATTTATAGATATATTCAATTAGGTGTATACATTCGTGGATTTCAAGATAAAGCAACTAAACACTTTGTACGTGAAATAGCAGAAGTAACAGAGTTTTATGTAACAGAAGATAATGAAGCAAAATATAATACGATTTATCGTAAATCAACTTCTGGAAAAGTAACAAGAAAACACCCAACAAAATATCTTATTGATTATCTAGATGCGCAAGGTGTTACTTTAAATCAAAATGAAATACAAGATTCTGAAACAGTTGTTAGTAGGGATTTTAGTGTATTTGCTGAGGAAGATAAAGAAAAAATTCAACAACAAATGGTAAATCAAAATCCTACTACAAATCAAGCTAGACCAGGTATTATAAATAATAATCAAATGCCTAATGTAAATCAGGCTAAATCAAACAATCAAAGAGTTGCTAGTCAAAATGTTAGAGTTGTTCCAACTAATCAAGTTAGACAAGCTCAACCAAGGATAACACCAACCAGTGTTATTAAAGCACAACCTAGTGTTGTTCAATCTCAAAATCAAGTAGTTACTAATCAACCAAATATAAATGCTTCAAGTATAAATCAAAATAAAATTGAAAATCTTGAAAGCATGTTTGAATAAAGGAGGTATAAAATGGAATTTATTATTTTTCTCCTTGCTGCATTTGTAATCGTTTTTGTCATTGCTTATAGAAATAGTGCAGGACAAAATATATATTTATATGTTTCAAAAACAGCAGGAAATTTATATGATAAATATGCACCATATTCTTTTAAAGAAGTAAGACAAAAAGTAAAAGATTTAGGACAAGAGTATACAAAAAGACAATATACAATCCAAATAGCTGTCTTTTCTATTGCAACAGCAATTATCACATATTTGTATTTTTATAACTTAATTGTATCAATTATATATGTCTTAATTGCAATAGCAACAATTCCATATTTGACTTATTTAAGATGTAAAAGAATATATAGCGAATTTATATTTGAACAAATTCAAGTATATACTACAAATACAATAATGGAATTTGCAACAACTCAATCATTTGTTAAAGCATTAGAAGGTGTGTATGAATCTGATGTTTTGGAAGACCCAGTAAAAAGTGATGTCAAAACGATGATAGATTTAGCTTATGAAAATGGTACGATTGAGGATTCAATTAAATATATGAATGACAGATATGATTATTTTATTGTAAGAAATATGCATCAATTATTTTTACAAATAACAAACGAAGGTTCTAAAAATGCAGGTGATGCATTGGAAAACATGTCTCTTGACATTGATATGCTTGTTGAAAATGTATATCGTGATAGAATGGATAGAGCAAAATTTCATAAGAAATTTTTACAATTTGGTATAGTTTTATATTTAATGGTTATGTTAGTACAAATGTTATTAGGAGTCGAATCCTATATTTCAATGCTTGATATTTGGTACATTCAAATTTTATTACACGCAGTTATTATCATCAATACTTTATTCTTGCTTAGTGGTGAGAAATACTATAATGAGAATGTGGGGGCTGAATAATGGAATTTTTATTAATAGCAGTTATCGTATTATTCGTTCTAGAGTATACAAAACGAATTGATTCAAAAAAATTTATTTCAGATATTCAACCATATTTTTCTTTCTTAATGGAAGATGATTATAAATTTCTTTTATCTATCAGATATGGTGGGGATGAAGATTTAGATGTAAATTATCTATTCAATAAGCGTGTAACTCAAGGAATACTTACAATTGTTTGTTTAGTGTTTGTATTCTTATTATCAAATTTTAGTTTTATAAATGTTTTAATATCATTTATATTAGGCTTTTTAGTATTTAAAATGCCATATATAAAATTAAATAATTATTATAAAGCTAATCTTGAAAAAATAAATCAAATGTTACCTTATTATTTAAAAGGTTTAGAAATTTTAATTCAACATTATACAGTTCCAGTAGCACTTAGAAAATCAGTAGATACAGCACCAGATGTATTTAAACCTGGTTTGAAAAGATTATGTGAAAAAATTGAAGCTGGTGATTCTTCAGTAGAACCATATATGGATTTTGCAAGAGAATATCCAGTTAGAGATTCTATGCGTATGATGAGATTATTATATCGTTTAGGTTTAGGATCACAAGAAAATAAACAAGAACAACTTATTATGTTTGCTAAAAACGTTTCAACATTACAAAATAAAGCTCGTGAGCAAAAATATCAAGAGCGTTTGGATAGAATGGAAAAGAAAACCATGAGTATGTTAATGACAACTGGTGGTGGAATTCTATTACTTCTTTTAGCATCAATGATGCAAATGATGAATTTATAAAGCGAAATCTTATGACTTTCGTTTTTTTTTGAAATACTATAAAGAAATTAAAGATTTTAATATCATAAAGTTGCAAGAAAAATTTGTGATATGCTATAATTGTGTTTAGTTAGGTGATGTTAATGAAAAATAAAAAAGTTATATATTTAGTAATGTCTTTTTTGATACCGTTTTCTTTATTTATAGTATATTTTTTCTCTCTTAACAAAAGTTTTAGTTCTATACTTATTGGTGATGCCAATGAACAGTATATTATATTTTTTAAATATTTAAAACGTGCATTAGATGGAGATGTATCATTACTTTATTCTTTTTCTAGTGGATTAGGTGGTAATTTTCTTTCAACATATTATTATTATTTGTCATCACCTATTAATTTTTTAATTAAATTTGTCCCTTACGATTCCATAGGAACATTTTTTGGATTTCTTAGTTTTTTTAAGATAGGTCTTAGTGGACTAACAATGTATATTTATTTATCAAAAACGAAAAAAAATGATGAATTTATTAATTTGTTATTATCTCTATGTTATTCTTTAATGAGCTATAATATTATTTATTATTTTTGTATAATGTGGTTGGATGCTGTTTTTTTAACTCCATTAATTTTAATAGGAATTGATAGAATAATTCAAAAAAAAGGAAAATTATTTTATGTATTAATGTTAACACTATGTATTATTTCAAATTTTTATATAGCATATATGGTTTGCATTTTTTCTGTTATATATTTTATATATAAATTTGTAGAAAGTTATGGTTTAAACATAAAAAAGAATAAAAAAGTTATTTTTGATTTTTTGTATGCTAGTATAACATCAGGATTACTTTCAGCGTTTGTAATTATACCACTTATTTATTATACAACTATTTTTTATCGCGGTGGTATTACTGAAAATCTTGATTTTGGATTTGTTTTATCTAATTTTATTTTATCATTTGGATTTAATCCACCTGGTAAATCTATGAATTATTATTTACCTTATTTTAGAACCAATTATTTAATGTTTGTTATAATTTTAAATTATCTTTTATATAGCAAAAACGGAACAACAAAAAAAGTTGTATTAATTATTTTTTCATTTTTTATAGCTAGTATTTTGTTTGATACTCTAAACTTGTTTTGGCATGGTTTTTCACATCCTGTTGGTCTATGGTATAGATTTGCCTTTTTAATAAACCTATTTATAATAATTATTGCTAATGATTGGATTCGTTCATATAAAAAAATGAGTAATAAAAATATAGTTTTAACAGTATATATATATGCAATAGTATATTTTATATCATTTCTAATATCTCACATAAAAATTAATGCTATTGTATTTATGATAAATTTAGTAATATTAATATCTTGCTTTATTTTATTAAATATAAAGGCAAACAAAAAGTTAAAAAATATTTCTTTTTTAACTATTATATTATGTGAAAGCTTAATTAGTTTAAAATTATATCTTTTAACTGATTATAACTTAAAAAAAATTGAAGAGAAAATGGATAGTGTAAATTTATGCTATAATCTTCCTGATTCATTTTATAGAATCGGAGGTACTATTTTTACTGAAAATGAAACACTTGAATGTAATGTTGGTAGAACAGGATTGTTTTTAACGACTAACAATAAAAATATTAGTTTGTTTTTAAAACATTCTGGGTATTATTCTTTATCTGCATATTTAAAAGAAAATTCAAATACAGATTTTTTAAATTCTACACTCGGGATAAAATATTGGTATACTAATAAAGAGTTGAATAGTGATTACTATAATCAAATAAAACAAGTGAAAATAAAAAATAAAAATGTTAAAATTTATGAAAATGATAAAGCTTTGTCGTTGGCTTATATAATTGATGGTGACAATTTAAATATTAAATATAATGGAAACCCTTTTGAGTTTCAAAATGGTTTTTCTTCATCTATCA
>URQZ01000007.1 GCA_900550255.1 uncultured Mycoplasmatota bacterium
AAAAACGACATTTTTATTATCATATGTTTTATTATAATTTTTCAAATCTTTTTCTGATTTTATAACTGTTCCTATTTCTTTCATAGGAGATGCTTGCTCATTTTTAACTAGTTTATAACATATTGCACTTGATATTATACCAATTGATAATAATCCGTAAAATTTAATTTTTTTAATCATTTTAATTCCCCCTTTAATGTTTAACTATTATACTATTTTTATAAAAAAAGTCAATAAAAGAGAACTAAAAAGTTCTCTAAATCTATATAAACGCTATTTGCGATAGCGTACTAATAAATTTCACTATTTTTAATATATCCTTTTTAAATAAATATATTCAATTATAATATATTCTCATCTTAATATTTTGTGTAGACATTTATAATATAGTTATTAACTATATAAAAAAATAGGATTTAAACGATAAAGATATATTTTTTTATTTCACCAATTCATATTCTCTTGAAATTATTCTGTCATCAGAGCAATATTTTATAACATACTCGTTATCTTGCTTACAGATAATAATACCTACTGTATCATTTTCATCTAAGCTTTTTATATTTTTGTCAATATAATTCATATAAGTCATGATTTGTCCTGTATGTGCTTTCTTAAGTTCTGTAACTTTTAATTCAACTACTACATAACATCTATACTTAATATTATATAAAAGTAAATCTATATAGTTATATCTATCTTTTAGCCTAATTGAATATTCACTTTTAATAAAAGCAAATCCATCTCCTAATTCATCTAGAAAATTTTCAATGTTTTCTAAGATTAGCTTTTGTAATATTTTTTCTGAAAATATATCATATTTATTACTATTTTTAATCATAATTGGATTTTTTACGAAATCAACTACATTAGATTCATTTTGATTTATTAATTTATTTTTAGTAGATTCTGGAAGTCTTTCGTATTCGTTAGATTTTATTTTTTCTCTTAATTGCCTAATAGATAGGTTATTTAGTTCAGTTATCTTTACGTAATATTGAAATTTTTTACTATCAAACCAAAGAATTTCACAATAATGGCTCCAGCTTAATTTGGCAGACATTGTCTGCCATTTTTGTGATACTTTATAAAATTGTCTCATATTTCTTAAATTTCTTTGACTATACCCTGGTCCTAATTCTTCAGTTAATCTTAATGAATATTTCTTAATTATACTTTCCCCGTATTGCTTTCCTGCATCCAATAATAATCTACCAACATTATAATAAGTATTTAATTCACTTTTATTAATTGAATAATTTTTAACCTTTCTATTTATCTCGTTACTTATTAATTCATTTTTTATTTCATTATAATAATTCATACCTTACTCCTTCCTATGAATTACAAGTTCTAATCTTATATCCATTTTTATTTAACTTAATTTCTATGCTTCCATTTAAATCGGTTCTATATATTTTAGATTGTTCTAAATTATTTAATACTTCTTCTTTAGGATGACCGTATCTATTATTTTTACCGACACTAATTAAACTATATTTAGGTTTTATCTGATTAATAAAATGCTTGCTAGATGAAGTATTTGATCCATGATGTCCAACCTTTAAAAAATCTATATTTTTTAAATTATATTTTTTTAATATATCTTTTTCCTTTTCTACACCTGCATCTCCCATAAATAAAAATTTATAATTATTTAGTTTTGTAAAAATTACATTAGAGTTATCATTTTCATTGTCATATATTTTAGTATTTAAAAATTGAAATTTATATTTATCTATATTTAGTTCTTTAATACAAGAATAATATTTTATTTTTTTCTTATTTAATACTTTTATTAAATTTTTTTCTAAATCATTATAAGTTCCACAATTTAACACTACATTATTTACTTTAAAATTATCTACTAAACTAATACTTTCACCCATATGATCATAGTCACCATGTGTTAATACTAAATAATCTAATTTGGATATTCCTTCAGATTTTAGATATGGAATAATAGTATTTTCAGCTAATGTTTTACTATTTTTTCTTATTTGCCATTTTTCTTTAGAAAATTCATTTTTCCCACCTGTATCAATCAAAATATTACCTTTATTATGACTTAACTTTATTAAAATACAATCACCTTGACCAATAGATATTACGTTTACTTTATTTATATTTGAAAAATAATTAAAATTATGATGAACAATTAATAAAATAAATAGCAATATTATAAAAGTTTTTTTATTTTTTAGGACTAAAAAAATAAAAATTATATATAATATAATCACAATAAATGATGGATGTGAAAAGGTAAATCTTAATATGTTTATTTCTGATACTAAATTAGAAGTTTTTTCTAAAATTAAAACAACTATTTTTAATAAAAAATTTAATTTTGAAAAGAAAAAAGAAAATATTCCGACTGGAAAAACAATATAAGAAACAAATGGAACAAAAAACATATTAGCTAAAATACTAATAAAATTTATTTCATGAAAATTATAAATTAAGATGGGAATACTAGTTACAAAAGATACTAAAGAAGTCATAAATAATTTTTGAAAATAATTTTTATATTTATTAATTAAAGGACTAAAATAAATTAGCGCGAAACTTATTACAAAGCTAAAAACAAAACCTAAATTATATATATAATATGGATTTATAAGTAATAAAAAAAGAAATATATTAAAAATAATAAATAAATTACTTATATTAACTTTAAAATATTTCTTAATATTTATAATTATATACATAAAACTTGCTCTTATAATTGATGGCATATAATCAGTTAAAAAAAGAAAAAAGAATAAAAAGGAAGTAATGATTACAAAATTTAATTTTTTCTTTTTAGAAATAATATTTAATAATTTACTAAGTGTTAGTGTTATTAATGAAATGTGCATACCAGAAATAGCAAACAAATGACTAATACCATTTTTTGAATAACTATCTTTAATATTATTATCTAAATTATTTTTGCCCATAATAAACAAATATATATATTCATTATTTTCAATTTTATTTATTTTTTTAATGGTAATATTTTTTATATTATAAAATAGATTGGTATTTTTCTTTGCTATTTCAATACTATTTACTGATATAATTCTTTTTATTTTTTTACTCAATAAATATTTTCGGTAATTAAAACTATTAAAGTTATCATTATCATTTGGTATTTTAATTTCACCTGTTATATTTAAAATATCGCCTAATTCTAGATTTTTTTCTATTTTCTCTTTTTCCTGTTTATTTTTAAAGTAATAATTAGCAAGAATTTTTTCTCTACCTTTTGCTTCTATAGTCAATTTAGCTCCATCAATATTATATGAAGTTGTTTGAAGTTTAAAAATATTATCATTTAAGTTGTATTTTGATTTTTTATAGTTTGTGTTAAAGTTGTATGGTATCAAAATTAAAACAGTCAATAAGTAAAAGCTATACAGTAATTTGATCTTTGATTTTTTCAAATAAGCTATCACCAATTCCTGTAACATTTTTTATATCGTCAATGTTTTTGAAGTCACCATTTTCTTCACGATATTTTATAATACTTTCAGCTTTTGATTTACCTATTCCATTTATTTTTTGTAATTCGTCAATATTCGCACTATTTATTGATATTAAATCATTTTCTTCTTTATCTTCACTTTCAGTTGTATTTTTGGTTGTTTTACTCTTAGATTTTTGAGTTATACATGCTTCATTCATTTCATCAGGACATTCGCAGTCTTTTTCAATATAAATGTATTTAGGACTGTTCTTTTTTTCTTTGTATTCTTTTATTTCATTTTTGCTATATATGATTATAACCATTTCATCTTTTAATTTTTTACTTAAATTAATATATGATGTATCGGCATCTTCTTTAAGACCACCAGCTTTATTTATAACATCGATTACACGACTTTTTTCTTCTAATTCATATACAGTTGGATTTAAAACCTCTCCTTTAATATCTACTTTTATTTTCTTTTTAATTTCCTCTTTTTTTGATATTTCTTTTTTAGATGTTTTGGTTAAAACAACATTTTCTTTTTTAGTTTGTGTTTTATTTGTTTTAATACATACGACAGTTGTAATAATGAGTATTATAATTACAACACCTATTAAAATAAAATACTTATATTTTTTGATATAATCTTTTAATTCTTTTTCTTCCAATATATCTTTAAATTCATCCATTTTATCACGCTCCTACTTATATATTCGTGATAATTTTTCATTTTCCTACAAAAAAAGAACAAACATGTTCTTTAAATCCATTTTGATCTATGTATTGCTGATTGAACTCTATATTTATCATATAATTCAATTAATTTTAAATCACTTTGTAAAAAGTATGCATTATCATCCTTTAAATAGTAGTTTTTAATGTAGTTATGAAAATCTTTATTACTAATGTACTTCATCACTACGTCATCTAACATTTTAATTTTGGCTACATTTTTTTCTTTTGAAAATATTTGGTTTTGATACATATTAATTATATCATCAGTTATATAATCTTCTTTACTATAGTTATAATTTACTATATTATTATAGTTATGGCATAATTCAATAATTTCTATCATAATATCACCAATTTTATTTTAATATTTATATAGTTATTTTTTTGTCGAAAAAAAATAGATGTTAAAATCTATTTCAGAATTCTTAAAATATCATTATATGAAATAAATATCATTAAAGCCATTAATAGCATAAATCCTATCGTATGAATTGTATTTTCTATTTTTGGATTAACTGGACTACCTTTTAATTTTTCAATAACTAAAAATAATAATCTTCCACCATCAAAAGCTGGTAATGGAATAATATTTATAAGTCCTACGTTAATACATAAGTAAGCAATTAGATATATTATATTTATAAATCCAACTTTAGCTGCTTGACCAACTATATTAAATATCCCAATAGGCCCCGCTAAATTGCTTAAGCTAAGTTTTCCTACACATAGATAACCAATAATTATAACCATTTGTCTTAACAAACTATATGTTTTCGTGAAGGCGTATTTTATTGATGGAATTATTCCTCTTTTTATTGTACTGTCTAAAACAAATCCATAACTTCCTTTGTTTTTTCCTTCTTTAATTGGTGTAGCTTTTATTACTTCTTTTTTCCCATTTTTATGTAGTATTTCAACGTCTATATCTTTTCCTTTATTTACTTGTAATTCTAAAACTAAGCTTTCATTATCCTTAACCTTTATTTTATTTACTTTAGTAATTAAGTCTCCTTCTTTAATATTTGATTTATAAATTGGAGCATTTTTGCTTATTTTTTCAATATATGGTTTATCATTTGGAACGCCATTTATCAGTCCAATAATAAAAAGTAAAACAATAGCTAGTAAAAAGTTAAATAATACACCTGCTATTATTGTTAAAAATCTTTGAAGCCAAGTCTTGGATTGCATTTGTTTTTCTTTAGGAATATTTTTATCAATTTCTATATCCTCTCCAGCCATACTAACATAGCCACCGATTGGGAATAGTCTTACTGAATATTCTGTTTCATCATTTTTTCTTTTATATTTAAATAGTCTTGGACCCATACCAATTGAAAATTCATAGATGTAAATACCTGCACGTTTAGCAAATATAAAGTGTCCTAGTTCATGAATTAAAACGGTTATTCCTAAGACTAATATGAAATAAATTAATGTCATATTATCCTCTTTTCTATATTAAAGTTATGAAAAACATAAAACCTAATATTACAAAAATGATACTATCAAAGCGATCTAATATTCCACCATGTCCTGGCATAATATTTGAAAAATCTTTTTTTCCATAATATCTTTTGATTGCAGAGAAAACAAGATCTCCATATTGACCTAAAATAGATAAGAAAAGGGACATTAAAATTACAATAATTAAACTAGTTTTAGAATTAAAAACAGTCATGTAATATACAGTTGAAATTAAAACACCAAATACAGTTCCACCGATTGTTCCTTCCCAAGTTTTATTAGGTGATATATCTTCTAATAATTTATGTTGCCCTATTAATCTTCCTGTTAAATAAGCGTATGTATCTGTGATAATAGTTATTATAAATAAGTATATTAATATTTTTAAATCAATATTTCTAAGCAATATCATAAGAGAAAATGAAACACCTAAAAAGAAAATTCCTCCTATTAAATGAAATGCATCTACAACACTATATTTTTTTCGATCATGGTATATAATAGTTGGAAGTAAGAAAATTAAAAATAGTCCAACGATTATACGATAATCTAATGAAAATACAATATCTGTTCTTTCAAAATTAGAAACGACAATTAATGTCATAACAATATATGAAATAAAGTCAATAAAAGATGGCAATTCTTTTTTTGTTGCCTTCGTATTTAAAAATTCTTTTAATCCTAGCATTGATAATACATAAATAAATAAATTAAATAGCATTCCTCCTTTAATAAAAATCGGAACAGCTATTATTAAAGCTATGATTGCACTAATTACTCTTTTTTTCATAATTAATTCCTCCAAATCTTCTATCTCTTTTATTATAAGCTAAAATTGCTTTATCAAATTCTTTTTCATCGAAATCAGGAAAATATGTGTCTGGAAAATAAAATTCAGCATATGATAGTTGCCACAACATAAAATTACTGATTCGACATTCACCACTTGTTCTTATCATAAAATCAATGGGTGGTAAATCATTATAAAGATATTTATTAAAAATTTCTTCATTCAATTCTTCTATATTTAAACTAGAATCTAACGCTATTTTTTTACAAGCATCTATTATTTCAGCGTGTCCTCCATAGTTTAGACAAACATTAAAAACACCACCGGTATTGTTTTTTGTTTTTTCTTCTAGTTCTATCATAGCTTTATATACTTTTTTAGGTAAAGGTTTTTCTCTTCCTGAAAAAACAACTTTGATATTTTTCTCCATACAAAAATCGAATTCCTTGGTAAATTTTTTTATAAATAAATTCATTAAGAAGTCTACTTCTTCTTTGCTACGTTTAAAATTTTCGGTAGAAAAAGCATATACACTTAAATATTTAATATTTTTACTTAATATATATTGCGCTAAAGTTTTTAGATTATCAAAACCAGCTCTATGTCCTTCACTTCTACTCAAATTTCTAGCTGTTGCCCATCTTCCATTTCCGTCTAGAATGATTGCAACATGGTTAGGTATTTTTAAACCCTCATAATTCATATGATCACTACTTTCAGATTCTATTATATTATAAATAAATATATTTAACAAGTTTTATTTTCAAAGATAATTTTATCAGCATATTTATTTGCTATTTCGTATTGTTTATTTTTTTTGATAGTCCAAAGTAAAACGGGCATTTTTTTTGATAATTTTTCTATTTTTTTATTTGGACATTTTTTGATTGGGTAAGATATAAAATCAATACCCAGTGTTTTTAAAAGAAAATGGTTAATTAAAAAATTATATATTTTGTTGTTATTATTATGTACTAATAATCCTATTTTTTTATGTGTTTTTCTTTTCATATATAGAATTGATTTTAAACTAAATGATTGAAAATAATATTCACCTTCATAATCTTTTAATATTTTAATTGTTTCTTTTTCTAATTTTGGTACTTTTTGATCGTATTTTAATTCAATTAGCAGCGGAACTTTTTTATCAACTAATTTTAATACATCTTTTAAAAGGGGAATTTTCTCATCAGTTTGTTTTAAATTAATTTTTTTAATTTCTTCATAAGTCATATCTTTTATATTAATATTTTTATTTGTCATTCTTTTTAAATTATCGTCGTGAAAAACAACAACGTTATTATCTTTTAATAAATGTATGTCTAGTTCAATTACATAGTTATTTTTAATAGCCTTACTAAATGCTTTCATACTATTTTCAGGTATTTTTTCATCATGTAATCCTCTATGAGCAATATTTGACCAATCTTTAAATATTTGTTTCTTCATCTTTTGAAATATAGGTTGCTTTATAAATTGGTTCTTTGTTTGTATCATACTGCTCTTTTTTAAAGATTACTTTTTGTCCTATTTTAGGCTCAAATTCGTCTAAAAAATCAATTTTAGAATAATAGTATTCCTTTTGGTCTTCTCCTTTTATAATACCGTTTATACTATCAAATAATTCTATTATTTCACCTTTTACTTCTTTTTGCATCACAATGTTTTCCCTTCTAAGCCAATGTTATATTTTTCTTGTAATGATATTAATGCTTGAAGATATTCTTCATTTGCTCTTTTATCTCCATATGGTAGTCGATAAGATGTTATATTTAAACAGTCATCTATTGCTATAAACCAGTCTTTATTTCCAATAATATATTCAAAATTTTCTACTTTTAGCTTTCTGAAATTTCTCTTTTCAGTATTTTTTTGTCCACGTGTTAATCTTGGTTGAAAATCAATACTACTATATTTAATAGAATTTATTAATAATTCTATTCTTTCTTTATCTTTTTCCATTTCTGTATTATATACATAGTTTGGTATTCTTTCTTGATAGTATTTTTTTGTCGGAACGTAATATTTTCTTTCTTTAAAGTTCTTAGTAGATGCTATTATGTAAGTTTTCATCTCCTCTTTATGAAGATCAGAATAGAAATCTTCTCCAATTTGTAATCTTCTATCAATTTCAATTTTTTTTAAGTTTCTTTTATTTAGAAATTCTTTATAGTGCAGATCTGTAATCGTTGCGAATTCTATTGGTTCTTTATAATTACTTTTTTCAATCATTTCAGCTACACATTTTTGTAATGTTTCAAGTATTTCTAACTGTTCTTTTTCTGTTTCAGGCTTTGGATCAATACCATTACCGTATATTCCATTACCATTTCTAATAAATGGACAGATATATTGTTTATCATTTTTTCCTTTAATACTTACTATAACCGCATTAGGATTAGTCATACAATATCTAAGGAAATCTTCTCCTAGCCCCCCTACTCTAAAACAACTACCGGTATCAATACCAGAAGTTATTAGTGATTCGCTATCAAATGGTAGCACTTGATATTTAATGTCATTTTTTTGTCCATGAACGGTTGGAATAGTTGCATATACTTTTTTTCTTCTTTCTTTATGAAGTTCTTTTGCTCTTAGAAGTATTTCTTCTTTTGGAATATGACAATATTGAGTTGCATTTTGAATTTTAGTTATAGTTTCTAGTGTCATATCTTGTTCATCTGGTTTTAATTTATATAAAGTAGATTTACATATATCGATGACATCTAAAATAGAATATAATGAAAAGTTATTTGTTTTTCTGGTTGCTATTTTTTTGATTTCTTCAAATGAATTTATTAATGTATCTAGATTTTGATTTAAACCAAAAGCTTTTTTATTAAAAATAAGTCTTAAAAGACAATCATTATCCTGTTTTTTGTTTCCTAAAAGAAATTTATCTAAATCTTCGTTCGGAATCACTCTTCCTTTTTTATCTAAATTTGGTCTTATAGATACATTTTTAAACATTTTATATAACATGTTATAGTCAACGAAAATTTGATTTTGTTTAAAGTTAAAATCTTGACAGTATTGTTTTACGAATTCTTCTTCGAGACGATCTTCTCTTTCTTTAATTTCTTTTTGTATTTCTTCATTAATAATGATATCTTCATTTTGTGGATTTTCATTTACTTTTTGTTTAAGCTTTTTAAAGAAATTCATTAAATAGTCATCATTCATATCTTTACAGATATTAGTAAAAAAGTATAAATCTTTAGTTTTTAAAGCCTCTTTTGTTTTTTGTAGCATTTCATAACTATAAAATTTAGCTTGATTTTCAAGACGATATTGTCTTCTTTCATCTGTA
Organism: uncultured Mycoplasmatota bacterium; assembly: GCA_900550255.1. Classification (GTDB taxonomy): domain Bacteria; phylum Bacillota_I; class Bacilli_A; order RF39; family UBA660; genus UMGS1271. The sequence continues at coordinate 9,754 of URQZ01000007.1, forward strand.
TGATATAATTTAGCATATTTTTTTAAAGCATTACTATTCATACTTGAAAATTTTCCGTTTAGAATTTTCATAGCATTGTCAAAGCCAAATGTTTCATACATACGAAGAGAACCTATAAAAGCTTTAGTTACTTCTTTAGCAGACATTTTTTTATTTTCAATTAATCTTTCAATAAGAAGATTCATATGTTTTTCATTTATTTTTTCTAATTCTTCTTTTTCAATTATTTGATTATCATCAAAACACAATGTATTAATATTTCCGTCGTAATCGGATATTTTTAAATTAATTTTAAATTTGTTATAGATAAAAATTTCATTTACATTTTCAGCTAATAAATAACCAAAAATATTACGATTTTTAGTTGTTAATTTATTTGCAATTATGTCTTGTTCATCTTTATTAAGACTAAATCTTTCTGTTAAATAGTTTACTACTTTTTTGCAATCTTTTTCATTTACAAAATTATTTATAGTATCTTCTAATTTTTTTATTTGTTCATATTTAAGTAATTTAATAAATTTAAAGAAAAGATTTTCATCGATTTCATCTAGCATCTTCTTGTTTTTTAAAAATTCTACTTGTTCTTCTTCATTTAATAATTCGAAGAAGGTTTTATTGATACGATTTTTAGGAATTTGAATAATGCGTTTTAAATAGTCTCTGTCTTTAAATATTTCAATTTTAATATCCGTTGGAGAGTTTAATAATATGATATTAAAAAAGGCAATTGGTGTATTTAAAAGAGTTTGTTTGTTGTTTAAAATATTTCTTAATTCTTCATCAGAACAAGATTTTATATATCTAATAAATTCAGCTGTTTTTAACTTCATAACTTTTTCAAAATCGTTTATTTGCTTTTCATCCATCATATCAACTCCTCCATTATATATATAATATCATTTTTTTATAAAAAAGACAAAGAATTTAACGTTATTTAAAATAAAATAAAATAAGACAGTTATTACTGTCCTATTTAAAATTAACTATATTTGTAACAATACGTTTAATATCACGTTCATTAAATGGTTTGTTTAGTACATCTACAATTGGGTAAGCAAATGCTTTATTAACTGTTTCTTTAGAATCATCACCTGTTACAATAGCAACTGGTATTTTTGTAAATAAATTGTTGTTTTTGAAATATTCTAAAACTTCAAATCCATCTACATTTGGCATATTTAAATCTAATAATACTCCTAAAACATTATCTGTATTATTGGTTTCAATAAAATCTAAAGCTTCTTTTCCGTCACTAGCAAGTATTACTTCAAATTCATCATTAAATACTTTTTGGATTAAGTTACGAACTAAAGTAGAATCATCTACAACTAAAATAGCTTTATCTTTTATTTTAATTGGTTGTTTAGCTGGTTCATTAGTTACTTTTTCATATTCTTTTCCTAGATATTGTTTTACTAGGTTAACAATTCTATTGGCTTCTGTCATTAATTCATTATAGTTGTCGTAAACATAATTAAAATTATTTGCTTTACTTTCCATTTCGTGTTGATAAGAAAGTTCTGCTAGTTTAGTAAATCCTAAATATTTTGAATCACTTTTTAATGAATGTACAAGTATTGCATAGTTTGGCATATCTGAAGTTTCTTTATATGTTTGAATTTGTTGTAGTTTTTCCTCTGCAGAAGCTAGGAAGTCTTCTAATGTTTCATTATATGTTTCCATATCTCCGAATAATTCTAAACTACTATTAATATCAACCCCATTACTTATTAGTAAATTAACATCTTTCATTGTTTCACATCCTTATCTTCTTAAATTATAACACTATTTGTTTAAAAAATCATTAATTATGCGATTTAATTCTAATTTATCGATTGGTTTTGACAAGTAACCGTCAAAGCCTGCTTTCATATATTTTTCTTTCATTCCTGAAATGGCGTTAGCTGTTAAAGCTATGGTTGGTATATTATATCCTTCAATTTGTTTTAATTTGGCAATTGTTTCTGTTCCGGTCATTTTTGGCATCATATCATCCATTAGGATTAAGTCGTAAGTTTTACCCGCTTTAATTTTTTCGATACATTCAAAACCACTATCAATTGTTTCTATTTCAACGTTGTATTCTTTTAAAAGACGTGTTGCAACTTTAAGGTTTAATTTGTTATCGTCTACAACTAGTATTCTTTTTCCTGATACATCAAAAGCTTTTACTTCTTTTTGTTCATTTTGATCTTTAATAGTTATTGTTGGTGTTTTAACTATTTTTTGATCGATTGCGACTGTAAAACGTGATCCTTCTCCATAAGTACTTTGAACAACAATTTTACCATTCATCAAGTCAACTAGTTTTTTCGTAATCGCAAGTCCAAGTCCTGTTCCTTCAATTGTTATATTTTTTTCTAGATCAAATCTTTCAAATTTTGAAAATAGTTTATTTATATTTTCTTCTTTAATTCCTATTCCAGAATCTTCAACAGAGATTATTAAACGACATACATCTTCTTTTATTACTGAGTCTACTTTGAAATTAATATATCCTTCTTTAGTATATTTAACAGCATTTGTAAGTAAGTTAAGAATAATTTGTTTTATTCTTGTATGATCACCGTATAAAACAGTTGGAATAGTTGGATCAAAGCTTGTTTTAAATTGTAAAGGTTTATCCCCCATTCTTGCACGAGTAAGTGCGACTAATTCTTCTAGTACTTTATTGAAATCGTATTCAGCATTTACTATTTCTAGTTTATTGGCCTCGATTTTTGATATATCTAGAATACCATTTACTATTTCAAGTAAACTTTGTGAAGCCATTATGATATCTTTTACTTCATCTTTAGCCTCATCTGGTAAATTTTCTTCTTCTAATGCTTGTGAGAAACCAACAATAGCATTTAATGGTGTTCTTATTTCATGTGACATATTTGATAAAAACTCTGATTTAGCATTGTTTGCTTTATCTGCTTGGTCACGAGCAATATTTAATTCTTCTATCATTTTTAAATCTGGATTTTCAATTGTGAAATACATTAGTATTGTTACAAAAGCTTCCATAGCTGTAATTATTAAAATCGAAGGATTAAATAATTGAATTAAAGTAATGAATGTTCCTATGAAGATATAAAATATAATTGGCACATATTTTTTTTGTTTTAAATTTTTGATGTTTGAAAGCAAACATATAATCATGACTATTACATATATAGTTGATAAACCATACATAGCGTTAGCACTTAGTCCGTGAGTAAAAAATTCATTTCCTTCAACAGTATATGCTAGTGGATAAAAAAGTAAAAATATAGCCATTGGTATATATATTATTTTTATAAAACTAGTTCCTTTTTTTGCAGCTTTTTTACTTAAAGATATTATAAATGAATATGATGTTAATAATGAAATCCATGTAAGTAAATATACAAGATACAATCTATTAACAAACTCAAAAAAGCCATTATGAAGGCCAGAAAAAGCCATATAAACACTTGAAAAATCAATAACTACTCCAAGTAGTGTTACAGTTAATAAAATAGAATAAACCTTATTTTCGGAAGTATTGATCTTCTTTTTTGAAAAATAGATAATCATAACTAAAATTAAATAAATAAAACTAATAATTAAAAAATATAAATTATTCATTTTCTACACCTCTACAATATAAGTACATTATAACAAATTAATAAAAAAAATACAATCATTGTATTTTTTTTGATTTTGTTAGTTTTTTATCATATTTTTTTGATATGTAGTCAATATTTTCTTGCTTTAAATTTCCTATTGTATTTTTAAGATTTTCGGTAATTTCAACTACATCATCTGTTGGTGAAACGGTAATTGGTTTTCCAAATCGTACATAAGAATCATTCAATCCTTTTCCATAATTTACTGCAAGTGGTATAATTTTACATCCACAATCTTTAGCAATAGCAGCTGCACCTAAATGAAATGGTAATAGAAAATCTTCACCTCTATTTGTTCTTCCTTCTGGAAATATAAATACATTTTTATCATGACTAAGTAATTTAATAATTTGTTCTTTAGCATATTTTCTATCATCGGCATCTTCTCTATCGATAGAAATAGCCCCTGTTTTTAAATAAAGTGTGCCTCTTTTCATATTTAACATTTTAGTTGCTGTTAAAAAATGTATAGGTCTATGATCTCCAATTGCAGAAATAATAGGAAATTGATCATAGTAATTATTATGATTAGCAACAAACATTATTCCGTTTTCGTTTGGAACTAAATCTCTATTAAAAACTTCAGGCTTTGCAAATGCATCATATATTGGTAAAGCCATTTTTGATAATTTTGAATAGTTTTTTTCTTCTTTTGAAAATTTTTCATCATCAAATGGTAGTGATGAGTAATATTCTTTTAAATTTTTATAATATTCAATTTTTTCTTGCGTATTTAATTTTTCTATTTCTTCGTGAGATAATTGTATAAAATAATTTGGATTTTTTATTTTTTGAATCTCATTGTAAATTTCATGTGTATTTTTAGCTCTAGCAACATTAGGATCGTTATACATTCGATTATAAATACGATCTCTACAAATAACTTTGGTAATATCTTTGGCTGAATCAACATTTTCTTTTTTATCATCAATCAGAATATCAATACCATTTTTTTTACAAAATTCTAATTTTTCATCAGCACTATTTTTTTCTGAACAAAAAAATATATGATCATATGGAACATTTTCTTTTTTTAACATATGATATAACATTTGTCTAAACAATTTTCCAGTAATTCCACTTTCAGTTGTGTGTGCTCTTCCTGTAATTATATATATTTCATCGCCTTCTTCTTTTAATTTTCTAATTAAGGCACCCATATCTTCTTCAAAAGGCATAAAACAATATTTCCAAATATATTTAATCCAAAACTTTTCTCTTTCTTGTTTTGTACAATTAAACATTTCTTTTATATCAATTTCATCTTCATTAACTAATTTATCTTCTCCAAAATATTTTTTTCCATATTTTAACTGATAATTTTCTAAATCAGTTAAAACACCATCTACATCAAATCCTATTTTCATAATAAAATCCCCCTATTTCTTTTTTGAATATGTTTTTATTCTTTCTTCTTCTTCTAATTGTTTATGTGAAATTTTTCCAAGTAAAGTTTGTGGTAATTTTTCTCTAAATTCATAACTATATGGCACTGAATAAACATTTAAATTCTTTTTACATAGATGTTCTAATTCATTTTTTAATTCTTCTGTTGCTTCATATCCTTCTTTTAAGATTATATAAGCTTTTGGTACTTGTATTTTATATGAATGGTGTATTCCTATTACAGCACAACTTTCAACAGCTTCATGACTTTCAATTACTTTTTCAATATTACTTGGGTATACGTTAACACCACTTGATATTATCATATTTCCTTTTCTTTGATTAAAATAGAAAATACCATTATCGCAATATCCTAGATCACCTGTATGAAGCCAACCATCTTTTAACGTTTCTTTTGTTTCTTTTTCATTGTTGTAATATCCGATTGTTGTTGTTGGTCCTTGAATACAAATTTCTCCAACTTCGTTTTCTTTTACTTCTTCTTCGGTTCCTTTTTTAACTATTTTGATATTTGTTGCAACCATTGGAATACCTATTGAATTTTCTTTATTATATCCATTACTAGCAAAAGTTACTCCTGCTACTGCTTCTGATAGACCATATCCTTTGCTTAATTTTACATTAGCATTATGTTTTCTTAAGAAGTCATTTATATCTGATTCCAAAGCATCTTTAACTAAATCGCCACCTGATACTACATATTTTAAGTATGACATGTCCATATTATCCATTTTTTTATTTTTCATCATGGCTTTAAATAGTGTTGGAACTCCGATAAGATGATTAGGTTTATATTTTTTGAATAATTCATCTAATTGATGTTTTTTTGCTCCTAATTTTGGAACTAGAATAGCAGTAACACCTACTGAAAGTGGTAAATGAATTGAACTACATAAACCAAATCCATGGAAAACAGGCATAATTGTTAACATTTTATCTCCACGTTTGAAATTGTTTTCATTTATTAAAAACTGTTCAACCATACAATTAAAGTTATCGTCTGTTAACATTACTCCTTTAGGAGTTCCTGTTGTTCCTCCTGTGTGTAGGATTACTGATAATTTATTTTTCTTATATTCTGAAGGTTTTAACTTTTTCTTGTCTTTTTTTCCATCTTTAATTAATTCATTCCATTTAATTGTTTTTTCATGTTTTTTTAGTTTGATACTTTCTTTTGATAATGGATATAGTTTTTTTAATGCGAATGGCATTGAATCAGATGCACTTACAGCTACAATTTTTTCTACTTTTGTTTGATCTACTATATTTAAAACTTTTTCGTATGCCATATCCATTGTTATTATCATTTTTGAATTTACTTCTGATAGATATCTTTTTATTTCATTTTGACCTGATAATGGATGAATCATATTAGCTACAGCACCTATTTTATTTAAAGCATAAAAAGCGATTATGGCTTCTGGAGTATTTGGCATACAAATTGTTACGATATCGTCTTCTTTTATGCCATTTTTTATCATTCCTTTAGCACAGTTATCTATTGCTTTTTCTAGTTGCTTAAAACTTATTTTATTACCAAAGTATATTAGTGCGGTTTCGTTTTTATTTTTTTGATTATTTTTCATCATATAATCATAGATTGTCATTTCTGGCATTTCAGCCATTATTTGTTCTTCACTATAGTATCTTAGCCATTTTTTATCAATCGATGGTTTTCCTGTAAATGGTCCAAAAACTTCACCTAATAAAATTTTTCTTAAGTGTAAATTTCTTAGTTTTTGTTGTTCATCTATTTTATATTTTTTACTTTCTAACGCTTTATCATATACGTGTAAATTTTTCATTCAACCCAACCCCTTTTTCTTAATTGTTGGTGTATTTTACCACTTTTTTTAGGATTTGTCAAATTCATTTGTGCATTATCAGTCAAAAAAAAAGAACAATTTTTTTATTGCTCTAATTTGGTCTTTTCTTTGCAATTATGCATACTAAATATTTATCTTTATATTCTATCGTTCTTTTTACACCTAAAGATGTTAATGCTCTAGAAGCATAATCAATATTTTCATATAATTCACCATATAACACTTTTTTACCAAAATAACTTAATGCAGTATACTCTTGAATATTCTTTGTTTTTGCTTTCATATAATCATATATTCCAACACATGGATTTTTTCTTTTTAAAAACTCGCTATCATAATATTTTAACCACATTTTATCCTTATGTGGATACCCAGTTTTTTTTAAAATTTATAACTTCAACATTTCAAAAAGATACCAGTTCAAAGTAACTAGTATCCAATATCTTTTATCAAAAATATATGTAACAATATGATATCAATATATTATTGCTTAATCAAAACAATTTTCTTAAATTGTTTTTTTCCTTTTTTAATAATTAATTCATCATTATTAAAATCTGTTGTAGTAATTAATTTATTAACATCATTCTCTTTTGTTCCGTTTACACTTATTCCATTTTGTTCAATCATTCTTCTTCCTTCAGATTTTGATGAAACGATTTTTGATAAATTTAATAATTCAGTCAATAGCAATCCATTCTCTAACATACTTTCTTTTATTTCAAATATTTCAATATTTTCAGGTATACCACCCTTAGCTACTGTATTATATCTTTCTTCAGCTTGATTAATAAATTCTTCTCCATGATACATTTTAATTATTTCTTCTGCATATTTTCTATGTGCCAATAATATATCCTCACTCATATTTTCTACATCTTTCATGTCTAAATCTGTAGTAAGTTTAAAATAATCTAATAATACATCATCAGGTATTCTCATAGCTTTCTCATACATTTTTTCAGGTGATTCATCCACTCCAATATAATTTCCCAATGATTTAGACATTTTTTCCTTACCGTCTAATCCTACTAATAAAGGAAAACACATTACATCTTGTGGCTCTTGATCATAGTCTCTTTGTAACTCTCTACCAACTAACAAATTAAATGTTTGATCTGTTCCACCTACTTCTATATCAGCATGTAATGCAACTGAATCATATCCTTGCATTAATGGATATAAAAATTCATGAATACCAATCGGAATATTATTATTAAATCTATTTTTAAAATCATCTCTTTCAAGAATTCTAGCTACTGTATATTTTCCAGTTAATTTAATAACATCTTCAAATGACATTTTCCCTAACCACTCTGAATTATAAACAATTCTTATTTTGTTAGGATCTAATATTTTAGAAACTTGTTTAAAATATGTTTTACCATTTCTTCTTGTTTCTTCAAATGATAACGATGGTCTAGTTTTTGATTTTCCAGATGGATCTCCAATCATTGCTGTAAAATCACCTATAACAAAAACTATGTCATGTCCTAATTCTTGTAATACTTTCAAGGCACGTAATGGCACTGTATGCCCTAGATGCAAATCAGGTCTTGACGGATCAGCCCCAAATTTTACTATCAATTTTTTTCCACTATTTAATTTTTTTAATAAAGTTTCTTTATTGTGAATATCAACTGTTCTTCTCAGTATTAATTCAATTTTTTCTTCTTTTGTCATATTGTCCCTCCTTAACAAAAAAACCACGATAAACAATCCTCATAAGGACGATTTATCGCGGTACCACCTTAATTCATAGTGATTTCACTATGCACTCAAAATTATAACGGTTTATCACCGATTGAACTAAAAAAATTGTAATTCATTTTTATAATCGTACCAATTTTCACCATACATTAGTTCTCTAAAAACAGATTATAAAAACTACTATATATTTTTTTTACATTCAATAAATCTACATATAGATGTTATATTAAATACAAAAACTAATATATATTTAATTATTATCTATTATAATTTCCTTTTTCTCTAAATCAACTTTAGCATTCATTCCATAAGGCAGGATGCACATGGGAGCTGAATGACCAAAATTAACATTATATAATATAGGCAAACTTTTTTTATTTGCCTCTTCTCCTATTACAGACTTGAAAATTTCTTTATATTCATCATAATAGGTTTCACCTTTAGGTTTACCTACTATGATTCCTGTTATTTTATCAAATATGCCAATAGCATTCAAATTTCTTAAAAAATATTTTACTTGCATAGGTGATGGTTTATCTTCACTTGTTTCTAAAAATAAAATTTTGCCTTCCCACTCATCTTTTTCTGGCCAAATGTCAGTACCAATAAACATTTGAAAAACATCTAAACATCCACCTAACAACTTTCCTTCAAAAATTCCTTTACCTTGAATTACTTCAAATCCATGAATTTCTTTATTCATTTTTCTGAAATCGTTGCTTTTAGATTTATCTGTCCAATCAATTCTATCGTTTGTCCATTGTGGACTAGAAATTATCTTAACAGGTTTTTCATCAAACAAAAAATCTTTAATATATTTTACAGTATAGTCATGCATTTTTCCGTTTTCAGCAAATTCTGATAAAATTGCAGGTCCATAATAAGAAACTAAACCGGCTTTATACATCATAAAATGATTAATTGTCGTGTCTGAATAGCCTAGGAATATTTTAGGATTATTTTTTATAGTTTTATAATTAATATATGGTAATAATCTTATAGTATCATCACCACCTATCATAGAAATAATTGCCTTTACATTCGTATTTGTAAAAGCATCCATTAAGTCTTTTGCTCTTGCTTCTGGATGTTTATTTAAATATTCAGATCCTTTTAGTGCATTTGGCATTGTTATAACTTTTAAACCGAATTCTTCTTCTAATCTTTTTTTACCTAACTCATATCTATGCATGAAAATTTTGTCTCCACCCATTCCACTAGATAAACTAACAATGGCAACAACGTCACCTTTTTTTAATTTTTTGGGAATTATCATAATTTTCATCTCCTAAATCTTTATGAATTGTTATATTAATGTACTTTTCTATCATTTCAATATTATACTCTATACTGTTTGAACCATCAAGAGTTATAACTGGACAATTAAATTTTTTTATCCAATTATTTGTTGCTTCTTTGCTTCCATATTTATCATCATGGGAATCATAATTACAAGCCCATTCAACAAATGATTGGAATTGTAAATACATGTCTCCATCATCTGAGACTCTGTCTCCATACATTAGTATTTCTCTATCTAATATTCTTTGTTTTCTAATTTTGGTCGATGTAATTAAATTTATAACTAAATCAAAATCTTCTATTAATTCCTCTGCCCAAGGATAAAATAATCCTGTAGCTATTAGGTTTTTGTTTCCTTCTATATAATGTTTTAATTTTTCACAAGCTTCCTGTTCACTTATTGATACTGTATATGGTTGAATATTTTTATCCCATACCCATAATATATCATCCGTATCTATATGAATAAAACCTGTTTTTTGTGATAAACAATGACCTAAATAAGTTTTTCCTGCTCCACTAGCGCCTGTTATTTGAATTTTCATTTTCTATACACCTTAGCCAAATATTCTAATCCCATTCCAGAAGATACACATTTTTCTTTTGAATCGCTTAATAACATTCCAGTCCAATTTGTAATTCCACCATCAACCAAACATAAATCACAACCATTTTCGAAAGTCACTACTGTTTCAAAACAATAATATTCGTAATAATTTATTCCGGATTTTCTATTCAATTGAAAATTAAAATTGACATTAGGATACTTAATTTTCAATTTATCAATTAAATTTTGTTTCAAATAAATATAAGAATTTTTAATTGTTAATAATAAATCTTTATTCAATTTCAACTCATTTAATTCATCAACTTGATTTACTTCTTCTAGCATTTCGACATCGAAATTTTCAAAAATATTAAAATCAGGATTGACGGAATTTTTAAGTATCAACTGTTCATTGATTTCTAATTCTTTATATAACATTTTTATGATTGGTAAATAGGCTATATTTACATTTATTTTTGTTAAATCTAGATTTAAATTATAGATAACATCTAACCATTTACTTATTTGTAAATACAAACTTTCAAACATTTTTGAGTCATTGTTTCTAAATGATGTTACTAAAGAGCAAGCTCTAAAATGCTGTGTCCAATGTTCCTTTTTTCCGTTTCCATATTTTTGCATACGCAATAATCTGGTGGAGGAAGCTAAATTAATTAAGTTTTTATCTCCAATTTTTCTTCTATGTGCACATTCTAGCGCCATTGATATTGACGAATCACTTATAACTTCGGAATTTCTAATAGTACTAAGTGAATTATTAGGACTTAATGGGGTTAATGTGGAATTAAGTGCAAACGGAGTTATTGGCGATAATTCAATACATTCATATTCAGGCATAACAGATTGAAAAAATATTGTATTTAATTTATTATATGTTAAAACATCATTATTTGATGGATAAAAATATTTATGATTAGTTTCATAATTTCTCAAAACCTTACAGGCACTTATGCTTTTTGCCCTTTTATTAATTATATCAATCATAGTGCTAATAAATTCTTTGGAAGGACTATCAACCATTTTCAAGTAATCATTATTTGTCAATTCAATTTTTTTTGCATCCATATTTATATCTCCTTTGTCATAAATATTTCTTCTTCTTCTTTCTCGGTACTTTTTCTTAATAAAATTATAGAATAGTTTGTCATTTTTAAATTATCATTGAAAATCGAAATAATACTTTTCCATCTTTTTTTTATATGTTGTAATACTTCTTCATCATAACTTTTTAAATGTTCTTTTGATGAAATCATTTTATCAACATAAGCATTTATATCTTTCTTGTTTGGATTGTCAAATTTATAATCTTTCTTTAAATATAATTCTAAATTATACCTTGAAAAATCTAACCAATCATCTTCTCTTGTGCATTTTATTTTAAAGCCTAAAATTTTATTAACATTATCAACTATATTAAAATCTGGTGTTTGCTTATACCATATTGGAACTAATGCAATCATTCCATTTGGTTTCAAAACCCTTATAATTTCGCTAATAGCCTCATTTTTATTTTCTACAAATGATAATGCATTACCACAAACAATTAAGTCAAAAGTCTCATCTTTGTATTTCATATTTTCTACATTTCCATGTTCAAATTTAATTTTATTTGGATCTAACTTATTTTTTATTATTCTTTCGTTTGCATTATCAATACTATTCATATTTATGTCAATTCCAATTACGTTACATTTAATTAGTTTATTAATCTCTAAAGATGTAAAACCATTTGTACAACCTATTTCTAAAACATTAGAATCCTTATTAATAAAACTATTTATTAGTATTTCCCTTATGGTTTTTTTACCTCCAGAAGGTCTGTTTTCTTCTTTAATAAATGAAATAAAATCAGTATAACTCATTGAAGAAATGTCGTTTTTTGTGTATTTAATCATATTTTTTCCTCCTTTAAACAATACTTTTTTCTCCGTTTATTCTTAAACAAATTTGCATATTTCTAATATCATTACCTTTTAATACCCACAATAAAAATCTTTCTATTCCCATTCCAAATCCTGATGTTTGCATTGGAAACATCTTTTTTAAATTTATGTACCATTCATAATCATTATCGTTAACTTCATGTTTTTTTATTGATTTTATCAATTCTTTGTAATTTTTATATCTTTCACCGCATCCTACAGTTTCTCCTATTCCCATCAATAAATCTGCATTACGGGTAGTTCCTTTTATTTTAGGATCTGATTGTTGATAAAAAGGTACAGCTAATTCATCATAGTTTGTAACCCAAACTACTCCACCATACAATTTTATTAACTCTTTTTCAGCCTTTGGTGTAAGATTTTTCCATTTCTCTCCATATTCAATGAATTCTTCTATACTGTTTGGATATAACTCTTTTAATCGATATTCTGCCTCCTTAAAGGTAATTCTAGGAAACATATTTTTATTTTTTGCCATTGTTTCAATATGAGAAATATCACCGATTTTTTCTTTTAATTCACCTCCTATGGTTTCTAAAATCTTTTGTGATAGATATTTTATATATTCTTCTACCAAATTCATTACATCTTCTAAAACTCCCGGTATTTCCGCTTCGCTATGATAAAATTGACACAAATGTCTATCATCAGCACTTTCACCTCTGAATGACGGCATAATATAATAAACTCCATTTTTATTAAGTCTACACCCATATTCTAACAAAAATTGCATCGAATCTGCTAAATAGGTTTCGACATTTTCAATAGATACCTTTACTGGTTTTGAATCACTACCTCTTCCCATAGGGCTAGAAATTGAACCTGTCGTAATTGGTAAATGCATTGTAATTATGCTTTTGTTTTCATAAAATTTTGTAGTTTCAACTGATATTAAATTTTCTAATTTAACTAATAATTTATACCAATCATTTTTCAATACTTCAATATAGTACGTTTCTCGATTTATAAAACAATTTGGTTCTTTTAACATATATATCCTCTTTTCTTTATTTTTTGCTAAATTCTCTTATTTTTCTTTTTGCTTTTGTTGTTTTTGCTTTATCAATCCATTCTTCTCTTGGACCATATGATAATATATCTGTAATTATTCTTACCCTATCTTTATTATGAAGAACATAGTCTGCATCCACAGCCTTATCATTTACGATAGCTGATACCATTGTATTTCCTATATCTGTATGAATTTTATAAGCAAAATCAATAGGTGTTGATTCCTTCGGAAGTTCAATCACATCACCCTTTGTAGTGTATACATATATTTTATCAGCAAAAAGTTCTGACTTTATTTGTCTTACAAATTCTTGATTATCTCCAAAAACTTTATTTATTTCTACTAACGATTTAAAGAACTGATATTTATTTTTTAAATCATATTGCATTGTATCTCTGGCATCCCCTTTGCTTAGATCCCAATATGCAGTAAGTCCAAACGATGCTACTTTATCCATATCAAAAGTTCTTATTTGAGTTTGAACCAATCTATCTTCTGGACCAAATACTGTTGTGTGCAATGATCTATACATATTAGTTTTTGGATTATATATATAATCCTTAAATTTATCATTTATTGGATGATATTGTGAATGAATAATACCAAGTGTTTGATAACAATTAGATACTTCATCAACCATTATTTTTAGTGATAGTAAATCATGAATATCGGATAATTTATGTCCTTCTTCCATTCTTTTATATATACCATATATATTTTTGGTTCTAACTTTTATCTCATTTGGAATATCTTTATTATTCAATATTTCCTTTATAGTTTGTAGCATTTCTTGTAAACAAGATCTACTATCTAATTCAATTTTTGATTTTATATCCTCTATTTTTTTATATTTTTCTGGATATAAATATTGAAGTGAAATATCTTCCAATTCACTTTTTATCCTATATGCTCCGATATAATAAGCAAGCGGAACAAATATTTCCATAGTTTCCATCGAATTTTCTTTTTGTTTAAATTCCGATTTATATTCAAGTGTTCTCATGTTATGAAGTCTATCAGCTAATTTTATAATAATTATTCTTACATCTTCTGTTATGCCTGTTATAATCTTTCTGGTATTAGCTAAATTTTGATCCTGTTTTGATGAAAAGTTCATTTTACTAATTTTAGTGACACCGTCAACTAAACTTGCTACATTTACATTGAATTCTTCAATTATTTCACCTTTTGTAATATTTGTATCTTCTAAAGTATCGTGTAAAAGACCTGCGCATATTGTGTCAGTATCTGCATGCATTTCTGCTAAAATATATGCAACATTTAAAGGATGTATTATATATGGTTCTCCACTCTGTCTAAATTGACCTTCATGTAAATCTTTAGCGTAATCATATGCTTTTTTTATTTGATTTATATCTTCTTCATCGTCATTATACTTTTTAATCAAATTAATAAATTTTTCAAAAGTAATTTTTTCCATAAGTATCCCTCCAAACTATAAAATAAAAGCGCCACTAAAGACAAAATTCTTTAATGACGCACTTCTACTAATTTAGAGCATAATAAACACACAGTATTTTTTACTTCTAATTCATGATTTATTTTTTCATCTATCAGTCTTTCCATGTTTATATCTCCCTCTAAATAATTTACAATTGATTTTAGTACTATTTTTAACCAATGTCAATACATAAGAATGCAAAATTTGGAAAAAATTGGAAAAACTATCAATCAATACTAAAAAAGCAAAAAATTATTTTGCTTTTACATATTTTTTATCTTCATCATAACCTTGTTCAATTTCCAAATTCATGACTTGATTTCTTAATTCTTCTAAATTTATTCTTTGTTCAGAAATTGTTGGCTTTTCTAACTTTTTCTCTTCGTTTATATTTTTTTCTTTATTTTCAGTTATAACTTCTTCTTTCGAAACAGTTTCTTCTTTAATTTTGTTTTCTTCTTTTATTACAGTTTCCTTTTTAACATCTTCTTTAATTTCTTCTTTTGCTTTTTCTTTTTCATTATCATTACTATAATCATCAGAATTATTTAATTCTTTATTTATTCTTTCTATACTTCTTCTTTTTGCTCTATTTTTCTTATATAGATAACGCGCACCATATGCCATTAAACCATAAGGAATTGAACTTATCGTTGTAACAATAATACTGTTTAAAAGACCATATACTGAATTTTTAATAATATTTTCTAATAAATAAATTCCTCCAGATATTAAAGTTGTAATTTCAAGATATTTAAAAATAGCCATTCTTACCTTAATCTTTTTTATTTCTTTATTATTACTTTTAATTTTTTCTAATATTTCATCTGCCATATAAAATCCCCCTTTAAATTATTTACGGCATATAGTAGCACAAAAATAATAAAAAAGCAAATTTATATTTTTTTTGAAAAAAATTTCCAAATCTTTTTAATTATATATATTAAATAAATATACATAATAATACTGTAGTCTGCACATAAAGGAGACGAGAAAATGTTTTTTAAAAAATTTAAAAAAACGTCACTTACTCTTCTTCTATCATTATTTATTATACCATTTAACGTCTTTGCCTATTCAAATTATCTAATTCCTGGTGGAGAAAATATTGGTATTCAAATTCAATCAAAAGGTATAATAATTGTTGGAATGTATGAAGTTAACAAAAGTTATCCTGCATATGATGCCGGACTTGAAGTCGGAGATATTATTACTAAGGTTAATAATGAAAAAGTAAATAATATTGATGAATTAGTTAGTAAAATTAATGAATTAAAACCAACAACAATAGAAATAACTTATACAAGAGAAAATAAAGAAAATAAAGCAACTCTAAAAATAACAAAAGAAGAAGACATTTTCAAAACGGGACTTTACGTTAAAGATAGTATTACAGGCATTGGTACTTTAAGTTTTATTGACCCAAAAACTAAAATTTTTGGTGCTTTAGGTCATGAAATAATAGAACAAACAACTGGTAAAATGCTAGAAGTAAAAGATGGTAAAATATTTGACTCTAGTGTTACTAACATCGAAAGAAGTGAGAACGGTAACCCTGGGAGTAAAAACGCTGATTTCAATTTCGATGAAGTAAATGGTAAAATACTTGAAAATACTCAAAGTGGAATATTTGGTAAATACACAAAAGAACTTCCAAATAAGAAAAAATATAAAGTCGCAAAATTCGAAGACATAAAACTTGGTAAAGCTAAAATAATGACCGTTTTAGAAGGAAATAATATCAAAGAATATGATATCAATATTATTGAGTTAAATAATAAAAAAGAACAAAAAACAAAAAATATTTTATTTGAAGTAACTGATCAGGAACTATTAAATAAATCTGGAGGAATTGTTCAAGGAATGAGTGGCTCAACTATTATTCAAGGAGAATATATTATCGGAGCTGTAACTCATGTAGTTGTCGATAATCCTAAAAAAGGTTATGGTATATTAATTGTTAATATGTTAGAAGAAGCAGAAAATTAGAAGAGAATTTCTCTTCTTTTTTGATAATAAAAAGTGCTTTAAAAGCACTTAATCTTCTAATTCAAAATCCTTAACTTCTCCATTTTCTAAAACCATTTTATTTACTTGTTCTTCAATGTTTTTTAACTTTTCATCACATTCTTTAACAAGTTTCATAGCCATCATATACTTATTAATTGATTCATCTAAATCAATTTCTCCATTTTCTAATTCATTAATAATTTTTTCTAACTCAGTTATTTTTTCTTCAAATTTTGCTTCTGTTTTAGCCATTCTAATCCTCCTTATCTAAAACTTCTACCATCACATCTCCATCATAAAATTTAATTTTAAGTCTATCCTTTTTATTAAGATTATTCATACTTTTTATAACCTTATCATCCTTATAAGTTAACGTAAATCCCCTTTTCAAAGTGTTCATAGGATTTAACAATTCAAGCTTTTCAATTAAATTATTTAACTCAACTATATTATTTTTATAAAGACTACTTGGATTATTTAAAATAAAATTCTTTTTAATTCTCGTTAATCTATTTTTTTCTTCAGATATTTTATTTTTTAATAAGGTTACTAATTTTTCATTTATTAAATCGATTTTTTGTTTTTTATTATCATACATAAGCATTGGATTTTTTATAACAAAAGAATTTTTTAAACTGTCCATATATAATTTTAAATAATTAACTTTTTTATAAATTGCTTCATTTAATCTTACATTGTATTGTTTAATATTTTGGTTTAATTCAATCATATTTGGTACAGCCATTTCAGCAGCTCCTGTTGGCGTTGGAGCACGAAGATCAGCAACAAAATCAGCTATTGTATAATCAATTTCGTGACCAACAGCACTAATAACAGGAATAGGACATGCAAATATAGTTCTAGCAAGTTCTTCATCATTAAAGGGATTTAAATCCTCAAATGATCCTCCACCACGTCCAACAATCAAAACATCTAAATCATATTTTTCTGCTTGTTTAATTTTTTTTACAACATCTAAACTAGCTAATTCACCTTGAACTAAACAAGGAAAAAGATAAGTGTTGCAAATAGGATATCTTCTTTTAATCGTTGATAATATATCTTTAATTGCAGCTCCTGTTGATGCTGTAACAATACCTATTTTAGTTGGAAATTTAGGTATTTCTTTTTTATATTTTTGATCAAATAATCCTTCACTAGCTAATTTCTTTTTTAATTTTTCAAAAGCAATGTGCAAATTACCAATTCCATCTTCAATTAAATCATTAACATATATTTGATAATTACCTGTTGCCTCATATACACTTATACTTCCAGCTACCATTACTTTCATACCTTCAGTTGGCATAAAATTAAGTTTTTTAGTATAAGTACTAAACATTATAGCATTTATTTTACTGTTTTCATCTTTTATTGAAAAATAAAAATGGCCAGAACTATGAGCTTTAAAATTTGATATTTCTCCCTTTAAAAAAACTTGTTGCAGATTTTTATCACTATCAAATTTATATTTTAAATATCTAGTTAAAGCAGTTACCGTTAAATATTTATCTTCCATTTTATCTACCTACTTATTATGATATATTTTATCCATAACACCATTTATCATTTTACGAACGCTATCATCACTATATATTTTAGCAAGTTCCACAGCTTCATTAATACATACAATATCAGGTGTTTTAGTATATACTAACTCATATATACCCATTTGTAATATTGCTTTATCAGTGTTTCCTAAACGATCAATTGACCAGCCATCTAAATACTTATTAGCAAGTTCATTTATTTCGTTTTGATAAGTTATAACACCATATACTACTTCTTTTACAAATTCGTTATCGATTTCTAAAACTTCTTTTAAAATATCATCAACGTTGTATTCAATTTTATTACTTTTATACATGTTTATTTGGTATAAAATAGTCATTATCTTTTTTCTAAGTTCGCTTCTTGAATTTTCCATTGTATCACCTTTTCTAATTTTATCATAAATTAAAAAAAAACTAAATAAAAAACAATAAACTTTTTTATTGTTTTTTTAAATAGAAATACTATTAATTATTTTTCCTTCAACATCATAAATGGTAAATTTACGATTATCATAGATAGTATAACTTGCTTTTTCTGTACCTCTTGGAAGTGATATCGAACCAGTGTTTATATATACAAATTTTCCTTGTTCATATATATATGGTCTATGTTCATGTCCATAAACTAAAATTCCTTTTAAATTTTTTAAATTCTGACAATTTCTTTCACTATATTTATCGCCATGTGTAATATAGATATTTAAACCATCTACATATAACAAACTTAAATCTCTTAAAAAAGTAAAACTTGATAATTTTATATCTAATTCTGTATCACAATTTCCTTTCATACAAATTAAGTCATCACCAAAACTTTTCAAAAAATCAAAAATATAGTCATTATCGGTATCTGGGTATCTATAATTATAATCGTGATAATATAAATCACCTAAAACAACTAACTTTTCACATTCAAACTTATCATATTTCTTTTTAATTAGTTTTAAATTAGTTTTAATTCCATGAATGTCTGAAATAAACATTATTTTCATAATTATCCGTAAAAAAATGACACTATACGGTCATTAATTCTTGTTCCTTTTCTTTTTCTTTTTGATCAACTATTTTATTAAATTTATTGATAAGTTCTTGAACTTCATCTTGGCCAGCTTTAATTTCATCTTCTGGAATTTCTAATTTTTTAATATCACTATTTGCATCTTGGCGAATATTTCTTAAAGCAATTTTTGTTTCTTCTGCTACTTGTTTTGCTTGTTTTACATATTCACGTCTTGTTTCTTCTGTTAAAGCTGGAATATTTAAAATAATAGTTTCTCCGTTATTATTAGGTGTTAATCCGATATTTGCTTCAAAAATAGCTTTCTCGATATCATTGATTGTACTTTTATCGAATGGTTTAATACACAATTGTCTTGCTTCTGGAACAGAAATAACAGCAAGTTGAATTAATGGTGTATCAACGCCGTAGTAAGAAACTTGAATATTATCTAAAATGGCTGGATTAGCTCTTCCTGCTCTAATATTTAATAATCTTTTTTCTAAATTTTCAATTGAACTTGTCATACGAAGTTCTGTTTCACTTAAAATGTTGTCCATTTATATCCTCCTTAATTATATGTTAATTATAACATCAACTAATTTAGTTGTAAATCTATTTTATTAATGTTTTTTTGTAATGTTATCTTCCTTTATAATATAAAGTGGTCTATCTTTTACTTCTAGGTATGTTTTAGATAGGTATTGTCCTATAATTCCAATACAAAATAATTGAATACCACTTACAAAGAAAACAATACATACAAGTGATGGCCATCCTGATACAGGATCTCCATATACTAATGTTTTAATGATTATAATCAAAATCATTAAAAAGGAAATAATACAAAATATCATTCCTATTAGTGCAGATATAACAAGTGGTACCGTTGAAAAAGCTGTTATTCCATCAATAGCATAAATAAAAAGATTCCAAAAAGACCATTTTGTTTTACCAGCAACACGTTTTTTGTTTGGATATGAGAGCCATTTAGTATTAAAACCTACGAAACTAAATAAACCTTTTGAATAACGATTATATTCTTTAATTGATAGAATTGCGTCAACGGCTTCTCTTTTCATAAAGCGATAATCTCTTGCTCCGTCAACCATTTCTGTTTTTGACATTTTGTTTATTATCTTATAAAATTTTCTTGCGAAGAAACTTCTGATTAAAGGTTCCCCTTTACGATTAGTTCTTCTTGTTGCAACCATATCATAATCTTCTTTAGTAACATATTCATACATTTTGGGTATTAATTCTGGTGGATCTTGCAAATCGGCATCCATAATAACGACATAATCGCCAGTTGTACTTTTTAATCCTGCATATATTGCTGCTTCTTTTCCAAAATTTCGAGAAAAAGAAACATATTTAACTCTTTTATCCTGTGATGCATAATTTTTTATGACATTAATGGTATTATCATTTGATCCATCATTAATAAATATAAATTCAAAGTTATTTTTATTCATCTTTTGGGCTATTTTTTTTATTTCTTCATAAAAATATGGTAATACTTCTTGTTCATTAAAACAAGGAACAACGATACTGATTAGTTTTTTCATAACTACACCTCTATATTTAGTATATATTTTAAGTATTTTGTTGTCAATAAAAGACAACTTAAAGTTGTCTTATAAAACAATGAAATTGATTTATAGTCAATTTCTGGTGTCTTTTTTATGTAATATTTTTTCTTTTTTTACGAAAGAATTAGTATCATAGTCATATTTGTAACTTTCATTATAAATATCTATAAGATATTTTTCATAATAATCTATTATTTCTTTTGGTATGTTATTGCCATAAAATTTTCTAAAATCTTGTAATGCTAATTCTGCAAAAAAGAATGGTCCGTGATAATCATTTTTGGAAACAACGTTATTCAAGAATCTTTCACTATATTGCTCATTTAGTTTTTTTCTATTATCTTGTTCATAATCCATTTTAACCGAAAATTCATAATCAATAATAGCATTAAAAAACGCTTCATCAACTGTTTTACCATAATAATAAACATCTACTATATCTCTATCAGTATTAATATGGGATATATAACCTATGCCATCAAAAAAGCATATTCTGCCTTCAAGACTGTATTTAAAATCCATAAGACTCTCTTCTCCCATAACTTTTTTTAAAAAATCTGACATTTTAGCCATAAGTAATTTTGTTTTTTCTTCTTCTTCTGGTGTATGAATATGATTTCTATAATAATTTTCTTTTGATTTATCATTACAATAATAATAACTATCTATTTTAATTCCCATGATTCGCTTCCCCCTCTATATAAATTAGTAAATAGCATACATTATAAAAATATATTTGTCAATCATTTTTAATTTAAACTCTTGTTTACTTAAAATTTCTTTATATATCTCTCGTTTCTTCTGTTATAATTCCGTCTATTCAACTTGATTATACAAAATGGTATCTTTTTTTCTTTTATTTTTGTGGCATATGTATTATACTCAATAAAAGACAACTTAAAGTTGTCTTATAAAAACATTTTCCATGGTTTAAGTAAAGTTTTATCTTTACTATATTCTTTATATATTGCAATAACTTTATCATTCTTGGTAAAGGCTACAATATCATGATTATAATTATTTTTAATAATACTTCCGTTTTTAATTTTAAAATATAAATCATCTGTCATTTCTATTTTATAAAATTTTTCTAAAATTTCTTCAATTGGATAAATTTTAAATTTATTATTTTCTATATCTTGAATTGTATTAGCACTTGTAATTTGAAAGTTTCCTTGTTTGGTTCTTTTTAAATTTTCCATAGTTCCTATAGTATTTAGATTTGTTGCTATATCTTCAATTAAACTTCTTATATAAGTTCCTTTTGAAACATGACATTTAATTTTAAATTTTGTTTTTTCTTTTTCATAGGTTATATCACTAATTAGTTTTAATTCTTTGATAGTAACTTTTCTTTTTGGGAGTTCTATTTCTTCATTATTTCTTGCATATTCATACAATTTTTTACCATTAATTTTGACAGCTGAATATATAGGCACTGTTTGATTATATGTACCTATCATTTGTTTTAAGCATTTTTCTATGTTTTCTTTTGAAATAATAGCTTTCTCTTCTTTTAAAATTTTACCTGTAATATCTTTAGTATCAGTTTTAATTCCAAGAATTACTTCTGCTTCATATTCCTTATCATAAGAAGTAATTACTTCTACTAATTTTGTTGCTTTTCCTATACATAAGACAAGAATACCTGTTGCTATAGGATCAAGTGTACCTGTATGTCCTATTTTTTTTGTTTTTAAAATTTTACTTACTTGGTTTACAACATCCCTACTTGTACAATTTTTCCCCTTATTGATTAAAACTATTCCATCCATTTTATTTTTCCAATCTTTTTTGTAAAACTTTTTCTTTTATTTTTGATATATCAATTTCATCTACAGTTTGAATAAAATCAAGATCATCTAAAGTCTGAATAGAATTGATATCATTAAAAGTTTTTTCTTTTTCATTTACTTCAATTGGTTTTATCAATTGTTGTTTTTCTTGTAATATCTTTTCAACTGCTTTTGTTGTTTCTTGTTTTTTTATTTGTTCTATTTCTGTTTCTATTTTTTTATTATCAACCGGCTTATTTTGAATCTTTTTTTCACGTGTTTTTGTATTAGATGTTTTTGTTTGAAATTTTTTTATTTTTTCGTTATTGCTTATAATTTTTTTTCTAATTCTTCTAACAGCATTATTATACTCTATCTTACACACACCCAACATTGATCCTAAAACAAATGATCCCATTAAAGTAAAGGTAAGAGAATTTTGAATATTTGGAAAGATTCTAAAGAAATTATCAACATTAAATATCTGACAAATCAGGTAAATAATAGAAATCGATAATATATATATTGGTCCAAAATAAGTGTTTTTATATTTTTTTAATTTTTTTTGTAATACATTATTCTGTTGTTCTAATTGCTTGACAGTCATAATATCCCCCTACAATCTTTTTATTTGATAGCTTCTTTTCTTGATAGATTTAGACGTCCACGTTTATCAAATCCTAATGATTTAACTAAAATTTCATCACCAACTTTAACAATATCACTTGGTTTTTCTACTCTTTTAGTATCTAGTTGTGAAACGTGTACTAATCCTTCACATCCTGGCCATAGTTCAACAAAACATCCAAAATCTTCGACTTTTACAACACGTCCTTTATAAATAACGCCATCTTCTACTTCTCTTACTACTTCTTTAATCATTTCCATTGTTTTGTCGATTATATTTTGATCTGAATGATATATAATAACGCGTCCATCATCTTCTAAGTCAACTTTAACAGCGTTTACATCAGTAACAGCTTTAACGTTACTTGCTTCTAATATGATTTTTGTAATCATATCTCCACCTTTTCCAATAACATCTTTTATTTTGTTTGGATCAATATTAAATGTTACTGTTTTAGGTGCGTATTTACTTACTTCTTTTCTTGGTTCACTGATTTGGTTTGTAATAACTTCAAGAATTTGAGCACGAGCTTTTTTAGCTTGTTGTAAAGCTTCTTTTAAAATTTGTTTTGTAATTCCTTTTATTTTAATATCCATTTGTAGAGCACATATTCCGTCTTTAGTACCAGCTACTTTAAAGTCCATGTCTCCTAGATGGTCTTCCATTCCTTGAATATCAGTTAAAATAGTATAATCATCCCCATTTGTAATAAGTCCCATAGCAATTCCTGCTACTGGTGCTTTAATTGGAACCCCAGCTGCCATTAAAGCCATACATCCTGCACAAATACTAGCTTGTGATGATGAACCATTACTTTCTAATATTTCAGAAACAACTCTAATTGTATAAGGAAATTCCTCTTCAGATGGTATAACTTGCGCTAAAGCTCTTTCTCCTAAAGCTCCGTGTCCTATTTCTCTTCTTCCAGGTGCTCCATATCTTCCTGTTTCACCTACAGAAAATTGAGGAAAGTTATAATGTAACATAAATCTTTTTTCGGCTTCTAGAGATAATCCATCTAAAATTTGATGTTCTCCTAAAGCTCCTAGTGTAACTGTTGATAAACTTTGTGTTTGTCCACGCGTAAATAATGCCGATCCATGTGTTCTTGGTAAAATATCAATATCAGTTGATAAGGGTCTTATTTCATCCATTGCTCTACCATCTGCACGTGTATGTTCGTTTACAACAATTTGTCTAAAAATTTCATATTCGATTTCTTCTAAAACTAATTTTACTTTTGTAATTAGTTCTTTTAATTCAATTTCTTTTAAATCTTCATTTTCTTCTTCATATTTATTTACAATATTTTCTTTTATTTTATCTATTGCTTCATATTTTTCCAATTTATCCTTTATTCTCATAGCTTCATTTAAAGGTGAACTTGCTAAGGTTTTAATTTCTTCTTTTAATTCCTCGGTAATATCTAATTTTTCATATTCCATTTTAGAAACGCCAACTTCAGCAATTATTTCTTCTTGGAAAGCAATTAATTCTTTTATAGCTTCATGTCCAAACATTAAAGCATCTAACATATCTTCTTCGCTTACTTCTTTTGCGCCTGCTTCAACCATATTTATAGCATCTTTAGTACCTGCTACTGTTAAATCTATATCAGAAAGTTCTATTTGTTCAGCTGTTGGATTTATAACAAATTCTCCATTTACTCTTCCTACTTTAACTCCTGCAATCGGCCCATCAAATGGTGTTTCTGAAATACATGTTGCTAGTGACGATCCAAACATCGCACACATTTCTGGTGAATTGTCTTGATCTACTGATAGTACAGTGTTTACAATTTGTACTTCATTTTTGAAATCACTTGGAAAAAGTGGTCTCATTGGACGGTCAATCATACGAGCTGCTAAAGTCGCTGAATCAGTAGGGCGTCCTTCTCTTTTTATAAAACCACCTGGTATTTTACCAACTGAATATAGTTTTTCTTGATATAAAACCATAAGTGGGAAAAAGTCAGCTAAAACGTTAGCTTTTTTTGATACAACTGTTGTTGATAATACAACAGTGTCTCCATATCTGACAAGGACAGCTCCACTTGCTTGTTTTGCCATTTCTCCATGTTCTACAATTATTTTTCTTCCTCTAAAATCTAATTCAAATACTTTTTTCATTTGTTACCCTCTTTTCTAAATACTTTTTATATACAAAACAAAGACACTTAAAAATAAGTGCCTACATTTTATTATTTTCTTAATCCTAAACTTGAAATTAATTCTCTATAACGGTTAATATCTTTTTCTTTTAAGTATTTTTGCATACTACGTCTTTGACCAACTTTTTTAAGAAGTCCTCTTCTTGAATGATGATCATGTTTGTGTTCTTTTAAATGTTCTGTTAATTCATTAATTTCAGCTGTTAAAATTGCTATTTGTACTTCTGGAGAACCAGTATCTCCTTTACCTCTAGCATATTTTTTTACGATTTTTTCTTTTGCTTCTTTTGTTAAAGCCATTTTCATTCTCCTCTCTTAAAATTCGCTTATTCTGAGAAAAAAGTCGGAGACTTCTCAATTCCAAGAATAAGTAACAAATATAATATACACTATATTATATGTTTTTGCAAGTTTTATTTATTAATTTTTCCTATTTTATTAAATGGAAATAGACGAATATTAGTAGTTCCCTTAATTTGTTCTTTTTTTATTAATCCTATATATCTACTATCTAAGGAATTGTCTCTATTATCTCCAACTACAAAATAATATCCTTTAGGTATTTTATTATATCCAAGTTCAGTGATATTAAAGTTTTCTGTTGTTTCTTTAATAAATTTTTCCTCTACTTTTTTACCATTTATATAAAGCGTGTTGTTTTTATATCTAACTTGTTCTCCAGGAAGGCCTATAACCCTTTTAACTAAGCGTTCATTATTGTATTTTATTACAACGATATCAAATCTTTTATAATCTTTATCTAATTTATTTAGTACTAATATTTCACCATTATGTAAAGTATCAACCATTGAGTTTCCATCTACTCTAACTAAAGTTACTATAAAGCTTCTAATTAAAACTATTACAATTATAATTATTACATATGGTAAATATTCTTTTATTTTTGCTTTTAAATCCATTTTTTCACCTTTTTCTTCCTGAATTCTTATTAATGAAATGCATTTTAGGTTTTATCTCATCATTTTTATTTTCAAAACTATTATTTAGTTGTTTTAATATTTTGGCTTTTTCCATACATTTTGGACAATATTTTGAATCATCAACAATTATATCACCACAACCAATACATGTTTTTATTCCATCCTGCATCTGTTCTAATCTCGAATCTTTAATGAATTCTTTTATTATTTTTACTGGAATACCGGTAGCTTCGTGAATAACATACATATTAGTTGGTTTATTATTTTTTAAATATTCTTTTATTTTTTTAAAAAGTTTTTGGTCACACTCTTTGCAAAGTCTAGCACCGCTAGTATAGCTAATTATTTTATTACAATATAGACAAGTACAAAATTCCATAATATCACCTTACATAAATTATATCATGAATCATTAAAAAAACAAGACTTATGCAGCCTTATTTTCTTCTGTAACTTTGTCTCTTCTTTCCTTGATTCGTGGTTTACTAACTAAAGTTCTTAAGTAATTTAATTTAGCTCTTCTTACTTTACCTTTTCTAACTACTGTAACGTTATCAATTTTTGGAGAATTAACTGGGAATGTTCTTTCAACACCAATTCCTGCAGAAATTTTTCTAACAGTGAATGTTTTAGAGATTCCACCACCAACTATTTTGATTACAATTCCTTCAAATGATTGGATTCTTTCTCTTTTTCCTTCAATAATTTTAACGTCAACTTTAACAGTATCTCCTACACGAAATTCAGGTAAATCAGTTCTGATTTGATTTTTAGTTATTTTTTCAACTAAATTCACGATGTCACGTCCTTTCTCATAATTATAATCATAAAATTTCTTTCAGCGGATTACAACGTTCTAATTTTATCATATATTTTTAAGCTTGTAAAGTTTTATCTACTTTTTCCTTTTTCTTCATGAATAGGTTCATAGTTATTCATTGTTTTATGAATTATTTTAGTTTTCAATTCTCTCTCTAAGAGAAGTATTTTTTTCATTAATAATGAGATATATTTATCATCTAGATATTGTTGATATTTATTTTGAACCATTTCTTTATATCGTGTTAAGTCGTTTAGTGCTTGTCTTAGTGGTGCATCATCTGGATCTTCATCACTACTATCAATTATATTAATAATATAGTTTAAATAGTAATCAAGTTTTCTTTTTGTTTTCTTTTTTACTATTTTTTCAATAAATGAAGGTTTAACTACTAACATTGAATTTACTTCTACTCCAGGATATTCAACATTATTTTGAGGTGATACTTGAAATCCATTTAACTTATTATTCATTTTTACTGTTTCTTGATTATATTTTTCTTTATCAATTGTATAATGTTTAGCTTTCATTATTATCACCTTTTTCTAATAAATCAGGGCGTCTTTCTTTTGTTTTTTTAATGCTTTGTTCTAAACGCCATTTTCTTATATTTTCATGATGTCCGGATAAAAGAACATCTGGTACTTTCATGTTTTGAAATTCAACTGGTTTTGTATAAACTGGATAGTCTAGAAGATTATTATTAAATGAGTCATATAAGTGTGAATCAGTTTCAATTACGCCATCTACTAATCTAACAATGCTATCTACCATTATCATACTAGGAATTTCGCCACCTGTCAAAACATAATCTCCTACACTTATTTCTAAATCGACAAAAGAGCGAATTCTTTCATCAAAGCCTTCATAATGACCACACAAAATAATAATATGTTTTTGTTTTGAAAACTGATAAGCCATCTTTTGATTATATGTTTTTCCTTGTGGTGTCATCATAATAACAATTGAATCTTTTGTTTTGACATCTTCTATTGCATTATAAACAGGTTCTGGCATTAAAACCATTCCTTTTCCTCCACCAAATGCATAATCGTCTACTCTGTTATGTTTATCTGTTGTGTAATCTCTTATATCATGTATTTTTATATCAACAAGTTTTTTATCAACTGCTCTTTTTATGATTGATTCGTTAAAGACATTTTCAAACATATTTGGAAATAGTGTTAGTATATCAATTTTCATTTATTAGTCCTTCTATTTCTTTTATTATTATTTTATGCTTATCAATATCTACTTTTTCAATAAATTCAGGCAAGTTAGGAACCATATTTTTATCAGTTATAACTAAAATACTATATTTTGAATTTTTAATGATATCTGTTACTTTTCCTATTAATTTATCTTTTACATAAACAGAAAGTCCTATTAAGTCTTCATCTAAATAGCCATCTATTTTTAAATCTTTTTTATTAATATAAACAGGCATGTTTTTATATTTTAAAACCTCATTTATGTTTGTAAATCCAACTAAGGTTATCATGTCAAACATTTTATGTTTGCGATAAGTGTTTATTATTTGTTCTTCTTTGTTTTTTCCAATATATATTTTAAAGTTTTTCTTAAAAACGTTTTCTTTGTATTTAAAATCTGAAAGTATTCTTAATTCACCTTTAATTCCATGTGTATTAACGATATCACCTATATATATATATTCCATACAACACCTACTTATCTAATTCATATAAAATAATACTTGTTGCGACTCCTACATTTAATGATTCACAAGCTTCATTCATGTCTATATAAATAAATTCATCGCAAAGTTCTTCTACTTCTTCACTCATACCATTTCCTTCATTGCCCATTATTATAGCAAATTTTTCAGTTTTTTCAATATCTTTAATATTTTTTCCATGTGTTACTTTTGTACCTAAAATTTTATATTCTTGATTTGAAAGTTCTGGAATGAATTCTAAAAGGTTTCTATTTATTATGTTTATGTGAAATAGCATTCCTTGACTAGCTCTTATTACTTTAGGATTATACAAATCAACAGTATTATCACCAAGTACAATTGTATCGAAGTTAAAAGCAACAGCACTTCTTATAATTGTTCCTAAATTACCAGGATCTTGGATTTCATCTAATAGTAATATTCTATTTCCTAATTTTTTTTCTTCTTTTTTATTACATATTGCCATAACATTACTAGGAGATTCCAAATTACTAATATAATGAATTATATCGTTTGTTACATAATTTGTTTCAACATCTAAAGGAAATAAAGTATCTTGTTCTAATATTAATTCTTTAATATATCCTGTTTTATATGCTTCTAATACTAAATGTTCTGTTTCAATTAAAAAGGTATTTGTTTTATCTCGATATTTTTTTTGATGTAATTTCTTTATATCTTTTATTTTTTTATTATCAATTGAAGTATA
The DNA here is from genome assembly GCA_900550255.1 of uncultured Mycoplasmatota bacterium. Classification (GTDB taxonomy): domain Bacteria; phylum Bacillota_I; class Bacilli_A; order RF39; family UBA660; genus UMGS1271. The sequence continues at coordinate 39,513 of URQZ01000007.1, forward strand.
TAACATAGTTACCACCAATATATATTTTAACAAAAAAAAACTTATAAGTCTATGTTCTTATAAGTTTAATTTTTATTAACAGTAATTACTGGTCTAACCGTGAAAGCAACATCCGTACCTATAATTGTATAACTTAAATCTAATTGCTTGATAGTAGGATTATAAAAATATATTGATGCTTTAATAGTTGTAGGACTACAATTTGTTGCATTATTTTGTTTTAATGATAAAGTCCAATAACTATATGTAGCATTCATATAATTATCTGTATTAAAACCATATGCTCCATCTTTATATACTGGTTTTATTTCATCCATTGTTGGAATTCTTATCCAAGTATTATAATTTTTAACGTTATCGGAATAAGTCATTTTACTCAATTCAGCCGTCTTTTCTAAATTATATTCATTCATTTTGTTATCTAGCCAGTTTTCTAAAATTGGTTTTATAATACTATTTTCCCATTTATAATCAGTGTTATTACCATTACCAGTGCTACACCAATCAACAAAATTACAATAGTTTAATGAATTAGCATTTCCGCAAATTTGTATTTTCCCACTAGCTTCTAATTTAAAACTTGTCCCAACAACATTTGAATTACTTTGTAATTCATTTGTACTTAAATATCCGTCCATTACAAGTTGTGTACTATTTTCATTATCTTTCATTACCAACCAATTATATCCCAAATATTCTACTTTATCTCCTTGTGTATATTCTTTACTTGGTATTCCTATAAATAGACTATTTTTATCATAAAAATTCTTATAATCATCTTTGCATCCTATATCTTCATTATTAAATAAAAAATATTTATATTTTTTTCCAACTTTTTCAATTATGATTTTTAAATCTTGACTGATTGTATTTTTTGTAATAGGATCTTTCATATTAGAAGCATCAATGTATCCATCATCATTTAAAGTTTTTAAAGTAATTGTTTTACTTTTTCCTAATTCAGTTAAATGATCAGCACCATAAGAACGAGCTGCATTTAAAATGTTATCATATTGCGTTACACAGACTTTTGTTTTGTATTTATCAATTTGATCTGTAACAATCGGAACTGTTATTGATGTAATAATCCCAAGAATAACAATTACAGCAAGTAATTCTGCCAACGTAAAACCTTTTCTTTTTTTCATTTAAGTCACCTCTATACTAACAATATAATATCATACATCTTTTTTTTAATCAATAAAAAGCTACTCTATAAGTAGCTATTTCGAATTAATTATAACCGTTGCAGTATTTGAAAAATCTAACTTTGTAATAATTTCTTTCATTTTTTTAAAGTCTAATTCTTTAATATTATCATACATATCATTTATAACCCTATTATAATGTATAATGTCATTTGTAATTTTATTATTTAAACTATATATATTATCACTCATATATATACAAGCAGCTAAAATAGCTTTCTTTTTACGTTCAAAATCTTCTTTTTTTACATCAAAATTTTTGAATTCTTTTTTTATAATATCAACCAATTCTTTTGTTTTATTTGTTTCTGCATCAAAAACAACAAGTAAATGATTATCAATTTTAAGTAATGTGAAATCAATATCAGATGTTATTATTTTTTGTTCTTTTAATTTATCAGCTAGAATGGAAGTTGCTCCAAATTTTAAATCACCATAAAGTGAAAAATAATAATTTAGATTGATATCATCTTTTAAGGCTTCAATATTAAATTTATAAGATAATAATAATTTAGGAATAGTTACATTCATTTTTATTTCTTCAAATTCTTTATCAACTGTATCTGGTTCTTTATATTCTTTTGTTTTTATTTCAACCATCTTTTTTAATTCTTTTTGTTCTTGATTTTCTTTTATAACTTCAATTACCTCTTTTGGTTTTACATTACCAGTTACAACAACAATCATATTATTAGGATTATAAAAAGTATTATAACACTTATATAAATCTTCCTTTGTTATTTTTTTAATACTCTCGACACTACCACCTACAGAGTATTTGACAGGATTTTTAACAAAAGAATTTAAAATAACACGGTCGTATCCTTCTCTAAAAGGTTGATCCTTATACATTTTTATTTCTTGTTCAATAATACCTTTTTCTTTTTCAACATTTTCATCAGTAAAATATGGTTCTTGAACAAAATCTAATAAATAATTCATATTTTCTTTAAAATGATTAGGACCAGCAAATAAATAAGATGTTTTAAATCTATCAGTTGAAGCATTAGAATCACAACCATTAGCCGAAAAGAAAGTAAACGGATCTATACCATCTTTTTGTTCAAAAGCTTTGTGCTCTAAAAAGTGGGCAATTCCTTCGGGAACTTTAATAAAATCTTTTTCTCCTAGTGGTACAAATTCATTTGTTCTTGAACCAAATTTAGTTGTAAAAGTAGCATATATATTATTTATATTTTTTTTAGGAACAACATATACTTCAAGACCATTATCTAGTTTTTCAAAAAAGATATTTGTATCTAATTTAGTTAGTGGTATCTTCTTCATTCGTTATTCCTCCTTTTAATAGATAAATAGTATCAATCTCAATTTTACAAGCTAATTCAACAACCATTTTTTTTGTAACTTTTTTTATTTTTTTCATTTTATCTTCTATTAAATCTAAACCCAAATATTCTTTTGAAATATAATTATTTATTATGAATTGTGGTGAATCCATCATTTCTTTACAACCATTTATATAAGTTGTTTTAGCTTTTTTAATGTCATCGGTTGTGAATTTTCCATCCTTCATATCTTGAAGACATTGTTTAATAAGGTTAATAGCTAATTTGCTTGATTTTGCTTCAATACCAGCGCTTACAACAATTAAACGGTCTAATAATAGAGAACTCGCTCCAATTGAATAACAAAGGGAATTTTTTTCTCTTACTTCCTTAAATAATTTTGATTCACTACCACCACCAAAAATAAAGTTAAAAATTTGAAGAACATATTGACTTTCAAAATCAGTTAATTTATCAAAACGAAGTGATATAGCTAAGTTACTTTGATTATAATCACCAACTTCTTCTACTTCATTTTCCTCTTTAGGTGGTAAATAATCAAGATAATGCTTTTCACTTACAGATTCACGTTCAAAATTAGGAATAGCATTAGATATGATCGTTTTTATTTGTTCTTCGTCTACTTCACCTATTATAAATATATCAAGAATGTCGTTTTCAATAACTGATTTATAATAATCATATAAACTTTCAGGCGTAATTTCTTCTAAATCTTCCAAATTACCACGATAGTTATAAGAAATAATAGAATCTGGAGCTGTTTCTTGATATAGACGTTTTTTACTATATGTTTTAGGATTATCCTTAAAACTTTCTATTTCTTCTTTTAAAGCTTTTTTCATCAAATCAAAAGACTTTTGATTAAAGGCACCATTATCTACATTTGGATTAAAAATTAGTTCCTTTAAAAATGCTATTGAATTTTCTAACATATTTTCTTCTGTATATTTTTCATTTAACATATTAATCATAAATGATAAAATACTGTATTTCCCACTTCTTGTAACAGTTGAATTAATTCCTGTATTATATAAATCTTCTATTTTTATATTGAGTTCACGTTCTGTTTGATAATTTTTTGAAGAGTTAAGTAGAACATAGCTTAAAAGTCGTCTAATTGTTATTTCGTGTTCTTCAATTTTTCTTTTAAAATTTATTTTCATAAGAACAGTTTTAAATTTATCTGTTTTGATAATATGAATACGATAATTATTCATATGATATTTAGAATATTGCATTTCATCACCTCTTTTTTATTATGGCTTTATATTTTATTTTATTCTAATTTTATCTAAATATAAAGAAGTTAATTCTTGTTTTTCTTTTTCACTCAAAAATGTATGTTTAATTGTTTCTAAATTGATTTTTATAATTTCATCTAAACTAAAATTTAAATACTTATTTAATAATTCATATTCTTTAGTTAAAGTAACATTAGAAACAGTTCTGTTATCTGTATTAATACTTACTTTACAACCTAAATCAAATAATTTTTTTATTGGATGGTTTTCATAATCTTTTACAGCATTGGTTTGTACATTACTAGTTGGACAAATTTCTAATAATATATTTTCAGTTATAATTTTTTTAATTGTTTTTTCATCTTCTATAGCTCGTATTCCATGACCTATTCTGCTTGCTTTAAAGGATATCGCATCATTTATACTAGAAGGTCCATCAGCTTCACCAGCATGAATAGTAAAAGGAATTTGCTCTTTACTTGCTTTTTTGAAAAGTTGTTCAAATGTTTTTGTTTTATAAAGGGCTTCTGCTCCCGCTAAATCAAGACCAACAACGCCTTTATTTAAATATTTTTTAGCGAGTTCAACTATTTTTAAATTTTCTTCATATGAACTATCACGCATCATACATAAAATTAGGTTTGTTTTAACATCTTCATTTTTTAAACCTTGAGTTACAGCTTCTACTACTTCCTCTAAAGTTAAATTTTCTATATGTTTTATAGGTGCGAATCTTATTTCAGCATAAATAACATTTTCGTCTTTCAAATCACTAATTAGTTCATGAGTGATTCTTTTTAGATTTTCTTTTGTTTGCATTGCTTTTATTGGTAGTTCAAATTTAGTTAAATAGTCATTTAAATCTTCACATTTTTCTTTAGCAATCGTTTCTTCTTTTACTTTATTTATATCAATTTTTAGCATATCGGCAATTGTTTCCGGTCTTACAGAACCATCTAGGTGTAGATGAAGTTCTATTTTAGGAATGTCTTTAAAACTCATATTTTCACCTTCTACATTTTTAAACTTGCTTCAAGAGCTAATTCAATCATTTTAGTAAATGCATTTTGTCTTTCTTCAGCTGTTGTTTCTTCATTTGTTACAAAACTATTTGATATTGTAAGTAAACATGATGCTCTTTTATTTAATACTTTAGCATTATGAAACAATGCGAATGATTCCATTTCACATGCTATACATCCTGTTTCTTTAACGATATCTTTATAATTGTCTTCTTCCTTATAGAAAACATCACTTGAGTAAATATTTCCAATTGTTATTGGAATGTTTCTTTCTTCTGCTGTTGTACTAATATATAAATTAGTTGCATATGATGCTTCAATCAATTTATCATCACTATTATTTTGAACTTTAGCATAACTAGAATCTGAGTAACTAGCGTTTACTAAAACTACATCATATAAATTTAAATCTTTAGTATATGCTCCAGCTGTTCCTACTCTAATAATATTTTTTACATCATAAAATTTATATAATTCATATGAATATATTCCAATACTTGGCATTCCCATTCCAGATGCCATAATTGTAATTTTTTGATCTTTATAATATCCTGTGTATGCATAGATATTTCTAATAGTATTTACTAATTTATAATCTTTCAAATATGTTTCAGCTATAAATTTAGCTCGTAAAGGATCTCCGGGCATAATTACGGTTTGAGCTATTTCATCCTTTTTTGCTTCAATATGTGCTGTCATCTTATCACCTCTATTATTATTATAACATTTTAGTTACTTATATCCTATTTTTTCAAGAAAAAAAGAGAAACTTTACAGTTTCCCTTAGTTATTATTCATTTGTTTTGCTACTTCTTCAGCAAAATTTTCTTCTTTCTTTTCAATTCCTTCTCCAACTTCAATACGAATCATTTCTGTAATAGTTCCACCATTGTTTGCTACATAAGTTTTAACATTGATATCACTATCTTTAACAAATGGTTGTTCTTCTAAACAAATTTCTTTGTAATATTTAT
>URQZ01000008.1 GCA_900550255.1 uncultured Mycoplasmatota bacterium
TTTAAACACTTTGAATGAAAAAGAATTTATTAAAACAAGTACTAAAACAGATATTAATGGAAAGAATAAAGCTGTTAAAAAAATAACATATTCTTTAAATGAAAAGAAAAGTTTAATCTTAATAAAGGATATTTTAACCGAATTAAAAGAAAATGATAAATTTATTGAAAAATATGCTAATATATCTAATGCAAGTAAAGGTAAAGTAAAGAAAGATATTAACCAGGCAATTAAAAAAATAAAATCAGATATTAAAACTGCTACTGATAATGAAAAGACAATTGAAATGTCTGTTTATACAGAAGGATTATTAAATAAAGTAGTTAAATATGAAATTAGACTTTTAGAGGATGAAGAAAAAACGGCATTAACATATTCTGATTACAAAGATATTATAACAATTAAGGCCTATAATGATGATAATGTCTTTACATCTAAAACAGTTAAAACTTCAAAAAATACTTATAAAACAAAAATTAATATGGATGATTTTAAAATAGTTGTTAATTCAAAAATAACTAAAGAAAGAAATAGTCATAAATTTACTATGACACAAAAGGATAATAGTGATATAGAGGTAACTGGTGAATTTGTAACAACAAGTAAAGAAATTGAGAAAAAGAAAAAATATAATGGAAATTTAAAATTTAATTTAAGTATTAAATTAGATGATAAAAAAATTAGTATAGATATGAATGGTAAATCAGTTTATAAGGTTGTTAATAATATAAAAATACCTAATGATGTTGACAATAGCATATCTTATAATAAACTTAGTGATAATGATTATACAACTATTATGACTAATTTAAACAAAAATCAAAAATTAGTTGAATTTATATCAAATATTTCTAAATATATGGATACCTCAGATTATTACACTGATAGTATTGACTAATGACACCTTAAAAATAGTTTAAAAAACTATTTTTTTTTGACACTTTTATAAGCAATAAGCATAAATTAAAGTGAGGGGTGATAATATGGCATCATTTAAAGAAATAGTTACAAAAGCAGTAATAGGAAAAGGCAAAAAATACTTTAAAGATAATTATAGTATAACAACAGAAAATGTTCCATCAACCGTTCTTGGATGTTGGGTTATAAATCATCAATTCAAAGGATATAAATCGGGTGATAAGGTAGGCGTTGATGGATCATATGATGTTAATATTTGGTATTCATACGAAGGTGATTCCAAAACAACAGTTGTAAATAAAAAAATTGATTACAATGATATTTTCAATGTAAAAGTTAAAGATAATGCTGATTTATCAAGTGATACTGATATTATTGTTAGAACTTTAAAACAACCAAACTGTGTTAAAGTTGATATAGATGATAATGGTAACATAAACTTTGATATTGAAAAAGAACTTGGTGTTGAAATTGTTGGTGAAACAAAAATGAAAATATCAATTGAAGAAGATGAAGAACCTTGGGATGAAATCGAAGACGAAGTTGATGAAAATGTTATAAACGAAATTGATCAAGAAGTTAATGAGAACTATATAGAAGAAGAAAAAAATGAAAGTATCGATTGATACTTTTTCTTTTTGTCAACAAAAAAAGGTTGACAGCATAAACTTTATTATGATATTATTATAACAGTGAATGGAGGTGCTAATTATGGCAGTAAAACTAAGATTAAAAAGAATGGGAGCTAAAAAAAGACCATTTTATCGAATTGTTGCAGCAGACTCAAGAAGTCCAAGAGATGGTAGATTTATTGAAGTAGTAGGAACATACAATCCTATAACAGAACCAGCTGAAGTTAAAGTTAATGAAGAATTAGCTTTAAAATGGTTACAAAATGGAGCTATTCCAACTGATACAGTTCGTGATTTACTTAGAAAACAAGGTGTTATGGAAAAATTCCATAATATCAGAATGACTAAAAAAGGACAATAATTGTGCATTTAGTTGAATTAACAGAATACTTAATTAAAAGTTTAGTTAAAGATCCTGAAATGGTATCAGTAAAAAAATTTGATGATGATGAAGAAACAATAACAATCCAAGTTTTAGTTGATAATGATGACATGGGAGCAGTAATAGGAAAAGGTGGCGTAACAGCTAATGCTATTAGAACTATTATTCAAGCTTCTGCTTATATCAACAAAGACAAACGAGTAAAAATAAATATAGACTCATTTTAATATTTTTAAGTGAGTATAACTTTAGTGAGATAATTTAAATATTATCTCCTTTTTTATTTAAAATAAGCGATGTTATATTTACTTTTTTTAGTACTTATAGTACTATTGATATAGTTAATAATTAAAAGTACTTATGTTTATAGGAGGCAAAGAATGAAAAAAAGAGGATTTACATTAGTAGAATTACTTGCTGTAATAGTAATAGTATCTGTTGTAGCAGTGATAACAGTACCAATTATACTAAATGTTATAAATAATTCTAAAAAAGAAGCAATTAAACAATCAGCAGTTGGATATGTAGATGCAATAGAAAAAACAATATTAAAGAATAAAACAGAAAATAATAATACAAATTATGATGGTGATTATACAATAAATAAAACAAAAATTATAAAAAATTCAGAAACAGCATCATTATTACCAATTCTTGATTTAGTTGAGTTAAACGTTAACGTAAAAGGTGAAGTACCTAAAACAGGAAATGTAATAATTAAAAATCTAGAAGTTAAAATGGGTAAATTTTATTATGATAATTACTTAGTTACACTTAATAATGGTAAATACAGTGTTCAAATTCTTTCTGATTCAAACGATTCTAAAACAATAGAATCGAGAATTCAAGAACTAGAGAATAAAGTTCAAGATTTAGAAACAAGTAAAAATGAACTTGAGTCAAAAATAGCAACCCTACAAAATCAAACCAATTATTCAACAACTGAAACAAAAGTTGGAAAATGGATTGATGGAAAAGATTTGTATCGAAAAACTTTTACATATGGTGCTATTTCATCAAATTCTTGGGTTACAATAGGAACTATAGAAAATATGGATAATGGATTTATTGATACATCAGCAAGTTATTTTGTAAATGATAATTCTAATATGGCAGCTGTTGGTGCTAGAATACCGGTTGTTGTATCTGGTAGAAATGTATCAGCTGCTACTTATACAGTATATACTACAGTTTATAGTAACGGTAAAATTCTAACAGGGTTTGGATCAACAGCTAAAGCGAGTAGTATGGTTGTAACAGTTTTATATACTAAAAAGTAATGTAAATAATTGTCAAATAATTTAATTTTAAGTAAGGAAAAGTAATGTAATTTACTTTTTTTCTTTTTTTAGAGATAAATTTTATTAATTTTATATGAATTGATAGCAAAAAATGTTATAATGATATTGGTGATTTTATGCTTTTAAACGTAAAAGATACAGACGTTAATTATGTAAGATATGGAAAAGAAAATAGTCAGGCAATTGTTTATTTGCATGGATGGGGTCAAAATATTCAAATGATGAAACCTGTGGCTGATCCATTTCAAGATAAATTTGATATAGTTATTCTTGATCTTCCAGGTTATGGACAAAGTAGTGAACCAAAATACGCTTGGACGGTATATGATTATGTTGAATTTTTAAAAGAATTTTTAGAAAAATTAAAAATTAAAAAACCAATCTTGGTTGGTCATTCATTTGGTGGAAAAATAAGCTTGCTATACGCTAGTAAATATGAAGTAGAAAAACTTGTTTTATTTGGTAGTCCATTTAAAAAAGAAATTGAAAAACTATCTTTAAAAACAAAAACATTAAAAGCTTTAAAGAAAGTTCCACTAATTAATAAATTTGAAGATTTTGCTAAAAAACATATTGGTTCAACAGATTATCGAAATGCATCAAAAATAATGAGAGAAATTTTAGTTTTAACAGTTAACTTAGATATAACAGAAGAGGTAAAAAAAATAAAGGCACCAACTTTTATAATCTGGGGTTCATTAGATGAAGCTGTAGATGTAGAAAGAGCTTATGAATTAGAAAAATTAATACCAGATGCTGGACTTGCTGTTTATGATAACTGTACACATTATGCATATTTAGAAAATTTGAAGCAAACTATTAATATAATGGATAGTTTTCTAAATAATTAGGAGGAATTTTTATGGGAATAAAATTTATAGTATCTCTGGTACTTATGTATTTATATGTTTACTTAAAAACAAAAAAATCATTTCATATGTTACAACAAAATTGGTATAACGATGGAAATAGATATGTAAAATGGATTATAAAAAATAAAAAACAAGAATTTTTTAATATTGATATCTTGATTTTACTATTGTTAGTTTTTAAGCTTTCAAATATAAAGTTAGAAACAGTAATGATTACTTTTGTTATTTTCTATGTGTTAGAAGCAATTTTCTATTTAAATAGATCAAAAAAAGAACAAGAAAAACTTAAACTTAAATTTACATCAAGAGTTAAAAGATTATTATTTACAACCTTTATTTTGTATTTAATACCAACTGTCATAATGTATTTTAATTTTAATGAAACAAATTTAATATATTATTATATCATTTTAGGAATAATGGTATATTTGAATAATATTATTGTTATTTTAGCTAATATTATAAATAAACCAATTGAAAAAATGGTAGCTAACTATTATAAAAATAAAGCAATTAAAAAATTAAATAGTATGAATAATATGAAAGTTATAGGAATTACAGGTAGTTATGGAAAAACTAGTAGTAAAAATATTTTAAGTGATATTTTAAATATTAAATATAATGCAACACCAACACCTAAAAACTTTAATACACCTTTAGGACTTATTATAACTATTAATAACCATTTAGATAAATTTAGTGATATGTTTATTGCGGAAATGGGTGCATTTAAAAGAGGAGAAATAAAAGAACTTTGTGATTTAGTTCATCCTACATATGGAATTTTAACTAAAATTGGAACTGCCCATTTAGATAGTTTTGGATCACAAGCAAATATTCAAAAAGGTAAATTTGAACTTATTGAATCATTACCTCAAGATGGTGTTGGAATTTTAAATGGTGATGATGAATTACAAGTTAAATATAAATTAAAAAATAAATGTAAAATTTTATGGATTGGTATCCATAATAAAGATGTAGATGTAAGAGCAGATAATATCAAACTTACAAACAAAGGAACTACTTTTGATTGCTATTTTAAAGGAGATTCGAAAAAATATAAATTTGAAACAAAATTATTAGGGGAAGCTAATGTTTATAATATTTTAGCAGGAATTGCCTTAGGATATGAACTTGGCATTTCAATTGCTCAGTTACAAATGGGAGTTAAAAAAGTAAATCCAGTTGAACATCGCCTAGAGCTTAGAAAATATGGTGATATTAACATAATAGATGATGCTTATAATTCTAATCCTGTAGGATCTAAAATGGCATTAGACGTTTTAAAATTAATGCCAGGAAAGAAAATAGTTGTAACACCTGGTATGATAGAACTTGCTAATCAAGAATATGAATTGAATAAAAAGTTTGGTGAATATATTGCAGATAGTGTAGATGAAGTTATTTTGGTAGGAGCTAAACAAACAAAACCAATTCAGGATGGACTTGCTAAGAAAAAATTTCCTAAAGAAAAAATCTATATTTTAAATGATGTTAAAGAAGCATTTGCATTGATGCAAAAGCTTAAAGAAAAAGATACATATGTATTATTAGAAAATGATTTACCAGATATATTTAATGAGAAGTAGAAAGAGTGATTTAAATGAAAATAAGAGTTGGAGTAATTTATGGTGGAGATACAGTTGAACATGAAGTAAGTATTATAACAGCTGTTCAAGCAATGAATTATATGAATAAAGACAAATATGATATTATACCTATTTATGTAAGTAAGGATAGAACTTGGTATACAGGTAAAATGTTAATGGATATGGATGTATATAAAGATTTTGATAATTTAAAAAGATATGCTAAAAGAGTAACACTAACAAAAAAAGATGGAGCTTATATTTTGCAAGCAACACATGGTTTATTTAGAAAAACAGTTTCTGAACTTGATATTGCTTTTCCAATTGTTCATGGTAAAGGCGTAGAAGATGGATCATTAGCTGGATATTTAGACACTGTTGGTATTCCATATGTTGGTCCAAATGTTTTAGGAGCTGCCTTAGGACAAGATAAAGTTGTTCAAAAACAAGTAATGGAGGCATGTAAAATCTCTACTCCAAAATACGTATGGTTTTACGATACTGAATTTTTAAGTGATAGTGATAAAATAAAAAAAGAAATAAAAAAATTAGGATATCCAGTTATTGTTAAACCAGCTAAATTAGGAAGTAGTGTTGGTATTACAATTGCTAAAGATGAAACAGAAGTAGAAGAAGCAATAAATGAAGCTATAAAATATGATAATAAAATTTTAATTGAAGAAGTTATTCAAAATTTAGTTGAAGTAAACTGTAGTGTGTTTGGAAATTATGAATATCAAGAAACAAGTGCTTTAGCCCAAATGAGAACAAAAAATGAATTTTTAACTTTTGAAGATAAATATATAAGCGGTGGTAAAGGTAAAAAAGGATCAATGAAAGGTGCTGGTAAAATGTCTACTGGTGATATGATTGTTCCTGCTAAAATGAAAAAAGAAGTTGAACAAAAAGTAAGAGATTTATCAGTTGCTACTTTTAAGGCTTTAAATTTATCTGGTGTTGCTAGAATTGATTTACTAATAAATAGTAAAACAGACGAAGTTTATGTAAATGAACCAAATACTATTCCTGGTAGTTTAGCTTTCTATATGTGGATTCCTGCAGGTAAGGAATATACTAATTTACTTGATGATATGATTACACTTGCTATTAAAGATTATAAAAATAGTGTTAAGAAAACATCATCATTTGAATCAAATATATTAAGTACTTTCAACGGTTCAAAAGGATTAAAAGGAATGAAAGGTAAGATGAGACAATAAAATGTCTCTTTTTTATTTACGTTTATAAATTATTATGTTAGAATAGAGAATTATCAGAGGTGATAAGATGGGATTTTTAGAAGAACAAATACAAAATTTATCAATTAATATTAGAAATCATTTTCCAGAATTAGGAAGAGAAATTCAAAGTATTAATAAAAATATTGAAATAGCAAATTTACTTAAAATAATGGAACTAAATGATAAAAATAATTTTTTAAATGCAAAAGAACGTTCAGCTATTTTAAATCAACTAAAACAAGAGATAAATCAAAAATATGTTCCTGATGGCAAAAAAAAGATCAAAAAATTTTGATCTTTTTAATTTATGTAATTATCATCTAATATTTCTAAATTTATAATATAATTTTCTAATAACTTTAATGTATTTTTAACTTCATCCTTAGAAATAGCAATGGTATATGTAATACTATTTTCAAATTCTTTTAATAAAATATTTTTATTTATTATTTTATCAATTATTTTAACTTTATCATATGAAAATGTAATTTTGATTAATTGACATTCTTTTTTATCGATTATTTTGGTATTTTCTAAACATGAAGTAACAGATTTTGTATATGCTCTAACCAAACCACCTGCACCTAACTTAATACCACCAAAATATCTAATAACAACACATAATACATGATTTAAATTGTTGTTTTCTAAAACATTTAAAATAGGCATACCAGCTGTACCACCAGGTTCTCCATCATCATTAAAGCGTTTATTGTTATCATATATATAGGCATAGCAATAGTGAGTTGCGCCTTTATATTTATGTTTAATATCTTTTAATTTACTATCTATTTCATCTTGATTATTTATATATAATAACTCACATATAAATTTAGATTTGTTTATAACTATCGTATAATTAGAATCTTCTATTGTTTTCATCCAATCACCATTTATATTATAACTTAAATTTTTGAAATTTTAAAGGTTTTAAAAATGATATAGAGTATATTTTAATAGGGTGAATAAATGAAAGATAAATATATATCCTTAAAAGAATATAAAAAATATTATAGTAAAATACCGATAGTTGAATTAAAAGAACATAATACAAAATTTATTAACGATAAAATCATTGAATATAAGGATTACTTTGATCAAATGTTTAGAGATATAGATCCTAATGTAAAGCTTGATGAAGAACAAATAAAAGCTGTTTTAGTAGATGAAGATTATGAAATGGTAATAGCGGGAGCTGGAAGTGGGAAAACAACTACAATGTCTGCGAAAGTAAAATATTTAGTTGAAAAAAGACAAATAGATCCCACACAAATAATTATGATTTCTTATACTAATGAAGCAATTAAAGAATTAAAAACAAGAATTAATGATCAATTTAAAATACCAGTTAATATTTATACTTTTCACAAATTTTGCTTAGATATAATTAGAAAAAAAGAAAAAGTAAAGATATTAAGTGATAATGAAATTATCTTTAAAGAGTATTTTAAATTTAATACCTTTTTTTATAAAAAATATTTAAGAACAAACAATTTAAAAAAATATTTTAAATTCTTATTAACTAAAAAAATTTTTGATGATGATATAGAAATTTGTTATAAATTTTTAAATCTTTTTCGAACAGAAGGATATGATAGTTTTGATTTTTTATTGGTAGGAAAAAGCTCTAAAAAAGAAAAAAGTTTTTTAAAGCTAGTAGAAGATATTTATAAATATTACAATAAATATTTAAAGAAATATAACTTAATTGATTTTGATGGAATGATAATAGAAGCAACTAAAACAGTAAAAAAAGAAGATGTTAAATATAAATATTTAATCATCGATGAATATCAAGATATATCTAATTTAAGATTCAAATTTGTTCAGAAATTAGTCAAAGTTAGTGATATTAAATTAATCGTTGTAGGAGATGATTTTCAATCAATTTATTCATTTTCAGGTTCTGATATTTCATTATTCTTAAATTTTAAGAAAACATTTGGTTATGCTAGTATCTTAAAAATAACAAATACATATCGAAATAGTCAGGAATTAATTGATATTGTAGGAAAATTTGTAATGAAAAATAAAGAACAAATAAATAAAAAATTAATATCTAATAAACATATAAATAATCCTGTTGTTTTAGTTAAATATAAGAATAAAATAAAACAATTAGAAAACTGTATTAAAATAATAATAAAAGAATATGGATGTAATAAAAATATTCTTTTACTTGGGCGTTATTTAAATGATATAAAATTTATTTCAAAATCAGAAAAGTTTATGATTTGTGGCAATGATATAAAATATAGTTTATATCCAAATCTTAAAATAACTTTTTTAACTATTCATGCATCTAAAGGATTAGGATATGATAATGTTATTGTTTTAAATAATGAAAAAGGAAAATATGGTTTTCCAACTAATGTTAAAAATAATAAGTTTTTAGATATGCTAAGTAATGAAGAATCATATATGTATGCTGAAGAGAGAAGACTCTTTTATGTCGCTTTAACACGGACTAAAAATAGAGTATATTTATTATATTCTAATAATAATTGTTCTATTTTTATTAAAGAAATCTTATTACAATTGAAAAAATAAAGATTCATGATATAATAATTTTGGTGATATTTATGGATCAAATAAGAGAACATATTAAAAAGAAATTGAGTCTACTTCCTAATAAACCTGGTTGTTATCTTATGAAAGATAAAAATGGAGTTATTATATATGTAGGTAAAGCTAAAAAACTAAAAAATCGAGTTAGTTCCTATTTTAGAGGAAAACATACAGGTAAGACTGCTCGCCTTGTTAGTGAAATAGTTGACTTTGAATACGTTGTCGTAAATAGTGAAACTGAATCACTAATATTAGAAATAAATCTTATAAAAGAACATGATCCAAAATATAATATATTGCTTCGTGATGATAAAAGTTATCCATATATTGAACTTACAAAAGATAGTGTCCCTAGATTAGCAGTTGTTAGAAATTTAAATAGAAAAAAAGATAAAACAAATCTTTTTGGTCCATATCCTAATGTAACAGCTGCTCGAAATACAGTTAACTTATTAAATAGAGTTTTTCCTTTAAGAAAATGCCGTACTTATGAAAAAAAGCCTTGTTTGTATTATCATATTGGACAATGCTTAGGATATTGTCAAAATAAAATTGATGAAGAAAAAATAAAACAAATGAAACAAGAAATAATACATTTCTTAAAAGGTGATCATAGTTTTGTAACAAAAAAACTAGAACAAGAAATGCTTTATCAATCAGAACGCTTAAATTATGAAAAAGCAAAAGAAATAAAGGAATTGTTAGATTATATAAAAATTACCTTAGTAAAACAAAAAGTTGAAATAAAAGAAAATATTGATACTGATTTATTTGGTTATTATATTGATAAGGGATATATAAGCATTCAAGTCTTCTTTATTAGAGGAGGAAAAATATTAGAACGCATATCTAAAATTTTTCCAATTAAAATAGCTGAAAAAGAAGAAATTATGACTTATATAGCAAACTTCTATAATAAAAATTTTATTTTGCCTAAAGAAATTTTAGTACCCGATATTATAGATGAAAAAATGCTTGAAAATTATTTAAATACAAAAGTTATTAAACCAATTAAAGGAGTAAAAAAACAAGTTATAGATATGGCTTGTAATAATGCTAAAATAGCTTTGGAAGAAAAATTTGAACTTATAAAAAGGGATGAAGAAAAAACAATTGGAGCAAATGAAGAATTAAGAAAAATCTTAAAATTAGAAAAATTAGATCGTATTGAACTTTTTGATAACTCACATCTTTTTGGAAAATTTAGTGTTTCAGGAATGGTTGTTTTTAAAAATGGAAAACCAAGTAAAAATGATTATCGTAAATTCAAAATTTTAGTTGATTCAAATGATGAATATAAAATGATGCATGAAGTAACTTATCGAAGATATTTTAGAGTTTTAAGTGAAAACTTAACAAGACCAGATTTAATAATTGTAGATGGTGGTATTGGTCAAATAAATATCGTAAGAGAGGTTATAAATAGTTTAGGAATGAATATACCAGTCGTTGGTTTAAAAAAGAATAATAAGCATAATACAAATAATTTATTAGCTTTTGATCCAATCGTCGAACTAGAAATTGATAAAAGAAGTAATTTATTTTATTTTCTTGAACGAATGCAAGATGAAGTTCATAATTTTACGATAAATTACCACAAACAAATTAGAAGCAAAGGTGCAATAGAAAGCATTCTAGATAACATAGAGGGTATTGGTAATATTAGAAAAAAAGAATTGCTTAAAAAATATAAAACGATTAGTAAATTAAAAATGGCATCATTAGATGAATTAAAAGAGATTCTACCAGAAAAAGTTGCTGTAGGGTTAAAACAATTTTTAGAAGAATACAAAATAAATTAGTCTATTTTTAAAATAGATTAATTTTTATATGAAATATACCATAATTGTTGACTTATGACAAGTTGTCATATATAATGTATCATGTGTTTATAAAATTCATATACTGAAAAAGAGAGTAGATATAATGCCAAGTGAAACTTTTAAAAATTTAGATGAAAATAAAAAACAAAGATTGATTAAAGCTGCTATAGAAGAATTTTCTAGAGTCAGTTTTTCAGAGGCATCTATTAATAATATAATTAATAATGCTAAGATTTCGCGTGGAAGTTTTTATATGTATTTTGAAAACAAAGATAATTTATTTAAATACATTTTGAATTTTCACAAACAAAAATTTAATGAATTGATTAAAATAAATTTGAAGAAAAATAATGGTGATATTAAGATAGCCTTTGGTGACATGTTTGATGATATAATAAATTATATTAGTAAAAATAATGTTGATTTTTTTAAAAATGTTTTTTTGAATATGAATTATATGAATCAAAATTACATCGTTCCACGTAAAGAAGATTATAGTAAAAAAAATATAAATGAGTTTTCAGAATATGTTAATCAAGACATTTTAAACATTAATGAAAAAGTTACATTGTCAGATATTTTTGAAATCTTACTTGGAATAACAATTCCAGCTATTATCCATTCAATTATAGGAAAAGTTCCAATTGAAATTATTAAGGATAAATATATGAAAAAGTTAGAATTAGTCTGCTATGGAATATATAGAAAGGAAAATGAATAATGTTAAAAATTTTTAAATACTTAAAAAGTTCTTTTATATCAGTTTTAGTTATTATAGCACTCTTAGTAGTTCAAGCAGTATTAGACTTAACACTACCAGATTATACATCTAAGATTGTAAACGTTGGAGTACAACAAGGTGGGATAGAAAATGCTGCTATAACACAAATAGGAGATGAAAGCTTAAATAAACTTGTTCTTTTACTTGATGATAAAGATAAAAACTATATATTAGATAATTACGAAAAAGATAAAAAATACAAAAAAGAAACAATTTATAAATTAAATAAAGATGCTGATAAAGAAAAAGTATCTAATACTTTAAAAAAGGCAATGCTTATTGTTTATTATATTGATAATAGTGGAGATAAATCAACAATTAAATTTGATTTACCAGAAGGTATGGATATTTATACTGCTTTAAAATATATGGACGCTTCTCAAAAAGCAAAAATGTTTGAAGGTATGGATAAAAAATTAAAAGATTTACCAGATACAATTATTGATCAGGCTGCTGTTAATTATGTAAAAACAGAGTATAAAAGAATTGGAGTAAACACAACTAAAATTCAAAATGATTACATAATTAAAATTGGAATTATTATGCTTTTAATTTCCTTTGTAACAATGGCGACTGGTATCCTTACGGTATATACTGGTTCTAAAATGGCCGCTAAACTTGCTCAAACACTAAGAAATAAAGTGTTTAAAAAGGTTGTTGGTTTTTCTAAAAATGAAATGAAAAGTTATGGTCAATCATCTCTTATAACAAGAACTACTAATGACATTCAACAAGTTCAAATGGTAATAGTTTTCTTACTTAGAGTTGTTTTCTATGCACCAATAATAGGTGTTGGTGGAGTATTAAAGGCTTTAAACACTAATTCATCAATGACATATATAATTGGAATAGCTGTTTTAGCGATAACAGTCTTAGTTTTAACTTTATTTGGAATTGCTATGCCTAAGTTTAAAATTGTTCAAAAATTAGTCGATAAATTAAATTTAGTTACAAGAGAAATCTTAACCGGATTACCTGTTATTAGAGCTTTTTCAAATGAAAAACATGAAGAAAAACGTTTTGATAAGGCTAACCGTGACTTAACAAAAGTAAATTTATTTATCAATAGAGTTATGAGTTTTATGATGCCAATGATGATGTTTGTTATGAATATTATTTGCTTACTTATTGTTTATAAAGGAGCAAAAGGTGTTGATAGTGGAGCAATGCAAGTCGGAGATATAATGGCATATATTCAATATACAATGCAAATTATAATGGCCTTTTTGATGATTTCAATGATGTCTATTATGCTTCCACGTGCTTCTGTTTCAGCAAAAAGAATTATTGAAGTAATTGAAACAAAAGAAACAGTTAAAGATCCAAAACAAATAAAGGATTTTGATAAATCTAAAAAAGGTATGGTTGAATTTAATAATGTTTCCTTTAGATATCCAGATGCTGACTATGATGTCATTACGGATATTACTTTTAAAGCTAAACCAGGTCAAACAACAGCTTTTATCGGTTCAACTGGTAGTGGTAAATCAACTTTAATAAACCTAATTCCAAGATTCTATGATGTTACTGGTGGTGAAATCTTAGTAGATGGTGTTAATATTAAAGATGTAAAAATGCATGATTTACGAGATAAAATCGGTTTTGTTCCTCAAAAAGGAGTATTATTTACAGGAACGGTTGAAAGTAACGTAAAATATGCAAACGAAAATATAACTAATGCTAAAATGAAACAAGCTTTAAATATTTCACAATCATCAGATTTTGTTGAAAAATTAAAGGGACGAGTAAAATATAAAATAAGTCAAGGTGGTACAAATGTATCAGGTGGACAGAAACAAAGATTGTCAATTGCAAGAGCAATAGCTAAAAATCCTGATATTTATATTTTTGATGATAGTTTTTCTGCTCTTGATTTTAAAACAGATGCGAAATTGCGAAAAGAATTAAAAACGATTACAGAAGATAAAACAGTTTTAATTGTTGCTCAAAGAATTAGTACAATTATGAATGCTGATCAAATCATTGTTCTAGATGAAGGAAATATTGCTGGAATCGGAACACATAAAGAATTAATGAAGAAGTGTAAAATTTATAAAGAAATCGCACTATCGCAATTAAGTAAGGAGGAGTTATAATATGAAACATGGAAATATGGATAAAGCTCCTCAAAAAATAAAGGATTTCAAGGGGACAACTAAAAAACTATTATCTTATTTAAAAGAATATAAATTAGGTTTAATATTTGTTTTCTTATTTGCTATTGGTTCAACTATTTTCGCTATTATTGGCCCTAAAATATTAGGAAATATTACAACTGAAATTTTTAATGGTTTGATTAAAAAAATAAATAATACTGGTGGTATTGATTTTGATAAGATAAAAGAAATTACTTTTGTTTTGGTTATATTATATTTGGTTAGTTTGCTATTTTCATTTATTCAAAGCTTTATTATGAGTGATATCTCTAATAAAGTTTCATACAAATTAAGAAAAGAATTAAGTGAAAAAATTAATCGTTTACCAATGAAATATTTTGATAACAAGACACATGGAGAGGTATTATCAATAATTACTAATGATGTTGATACCTTGACGCAATGTCTAACGCAATCAATTACCCAAATTATTACAGGTATTACGACTATTATTGGAATATTTGTCATGATGATATCTATTAATATTCCAATGACAATAGCTTCAGTTTTAATCATTCCTGTTTGTATGATGATTGTTGGTCGTGTTATGAAAAACAGTCAAAAATATTTTACTATGCAACAAGAATATTTAGGTCATTTAAATGGTCATATAGAAGAGGTATATGGTGGCCATGATATTGTTAAAGTATTTAATGGTGAAGAAAATGCTATTAAAGAGTTTAAAAATTTAAATAAAACTTTATATACTAGTGCTTGGAAGAGTCAATTCTTATCTACAATGATGTTTCCAATAATGCAATTTATTGGTAATTTAGGATATGTTATTATTAGTATTTTAGGTGGATATATGGTTGTTAAGGATAAAATTCAAGTTGGTGATATTTTATCTTTCACGCAATATGTAAGAAACTTTACTAATCAAATTAATCAACTAGCTCAAGTTACTAATATGGTTCAATCTGCTATTGCAGCAAGTGAAAGAGTTTTTGAATTTTTAGATGAAGAGGAAGAAGAAAATATTGATGAAAAAAATATTGATATTTCAACAATAAAAGGAAATATTGAGTTTAAAAATGTTCATTTTGGTTATAATGAAAATAAAATAATAATCAATGATTTTAGTGCGAAGGTAAAGAAAGGACAAAAAATTGCCATTGTTGGTCCTACTGGTGCTGGTAAATCAACTATGATAAAACTTTTGATGCGTTTTTATGATGTAAATAGTGGTCAAATTTTGATAGATGGCCATAATATTAAAGAGTTTAATCGTCAAGAACTTCGTAGTTTATTTGGAATGGTATTACAAGATACTTGGTTATTTAATGGAACAATTAAAGATAATATTCGTTATGGTAAGTTAGATGCTGATGATAATGATATTAAACAAGCATGTAAGGCTGCAAGTGTTGATCATTTTATAAAAACATTACCTGATGGATATGATATGGTTTTAAATGAAGAAGCTGATAATATATCCGGTGGTCAAAAACAATTATTTACAATTGCTAGGGTAATACTTGCTGATCCTAAAATTCTTATTTTGGATGAAGCAACTAGTAGTGTTGATACAAGAACCGAAATTTTGATTCAACAAGCTATGGATAATCTTATGAAGGGAAGAACTAGTTTTATTATCGCACACCGTCTTTCAACAATTAAAAATGCTGACTTAATATTAGTTATGAATGATGGTGATATTGTTGAAACAGGAACACATAAAGAACTTCTTAAGAAAAAAGGTTTCTATGCTAATTTATATAATTCACAATTTGAAGAAGTTGAAGATTAATTTTAAATAAACTTTATAAAACAATATGATATAGTTACTTTGTAATTATTGAATATTGTTTTTTTTACTTGAAAAAATTTTATATAATTGATTTTAAAATAAAGCTAATTTTTAGTTGATTTATATAAATAATTGTATTATAATAGTGAACAATATTGTTAAGGGGGAGTTAGTATGGATAATACAAGAAAAAATGCTGATGATTTAAAAGAAAAATTATCCTATATAACTGTTCATGATGGATTTAAAAATGCATCAAATAACAAAAAATGTGAACATGAACTTAGTGTTTTATTAGGATATAGGAATGATAATAGTGCTATTTATAAATGTTTATTTTGCGGTGCAGAAAAAGATAGTATTGATCAATTAATAGATTCAATTATTATTAATGCTTCAAATTATTGTAAGGATAATTATGATATGGATAAAATTGATGATGTAGAAAGTAAATTTAATATTATTAGGGGTATTATTTTTAATTCAGCATTAGAAAATTCACAAATGACTAATAGTGAGCTTCAAACTATGTTTAATCAAAATTTTAATGGTCGTAGCTATATAAAAGAAAAATAAAAACATTGCGTTATTTCGAAAGTTAAAAAGATGTAGAGTGATTAGGAGGATAGCGTTATGAAAAGAAAATTACAAACAATTTATGAATATTTTAGTGATTATAGCGAGGAACAAATTAATGATATGTTGAGTTATTTATCTTTGGAAGAAAAATTGATAATTCAATCTAGATTTGGAAATAATTTACATAATCCAATACCACAAGATGATTGGGGAGAGAAAAATAGTAAAAAGTACTATGGTTCTATAGTTCCTAAAATGAAAAGGTTATTGTTAAAAAATTCTGTTGCAATTAATACGAATGAAAAAAATAAACAAGATGGTAAATTACTAGGTCAATTATCCGAATTAAGGACAAATGATTTGTCATCAAGATTATTGCAATTAGTGGAAATGCAAAAAACAAATAGAGAAATATGTGAATGCCTTGGGATATCTATTAATGAATTATATGATGAGTTATTAAAAATAAAAAATAAAGGAATATTTTATTCTAAAAAATATTATTCAGATGGTTCTATAAAATATAAATATTTTTCAAGAATGCGTGAATTGAAACGTGTATATTATGATCAATCTAGAACTATTATTACAGATCCAGAGGAAAATGAGATAAAGATTTTACTTATATCTGACTTACATTTTGGAAATATTTTAGAACGAATTGATCTTATAGATCGTGCATATAATTATTGTATTAAAAATGATATACATATTATTTTGTGTGGTGGCGATCTTATAGATGGCTCGTTTTCTAAAGGATCACAAAAGATATCAGATTTATATCAGCAAATAGATTATTTTATAAAAAATTATCCTCATGATGATAGCATTTTAACATTCGGTGTTGCAGGTGATCATGATTTAAGTGCCCTTGGAAAATTCTCTATAAATATGATGGAAATATGTAATAATTTTAGACATGATATTGTTATTGGTGGGTATAATAACACTGAGATTAAATTGAAAAATGATAAAATTCATTTATACCACCATGTAGATGGTGGTAAAATATCCAAAACAAAGGCACCAATAATATTACATGGGCATTCGCATAAATATGCAATTGATATAATAGATAATTGTTTAAATATTATGATTCCAACATTATCAAATATATGTAGTCAAATACCTAGTGCTTTAGAACTAGATTTATATATGTTTAAAGGCTATATAGCAAATTCGGTAGTAAAACATTTGTATTTTGGAGAACAAGATTTTTTATTAAGCGAAGCTTCTTTTAATTTATTAAATAAAAGAAATGTTAAATATAAAGCAATAGATAATTTAGAACCTTATAAGCAAATGAAAAAATTAAAATAAGAAAACATGTCTAATCATGTTTTTTTGGTTTTAATTTCACAAAATGAACACATATATTGTATAATATACCTATAGGACGTGATATTAATGAAAATACTTATATGTGTTGATGAAATTAAATATTTAGTTAAAGGTAAAATAGAATCATAAAATTTTATTTTTCTTTATTTTGTTTATTTTTTGAGGTATAATTATATTGGTGATATTTATGATAAAATTTTATAAAACAGATACAAATAATAAGACAGTTGAGATAAAAAAAATGGAACCAAATTGTTGGATTGATATGAAAAATCCTAGTATTGAAGAAATGCAAATAATATCAAAAAAAACAAAGATTGATTTAGATTTATTTACAACAATAATCGATGATGAAGAAATTTCAAGAATTGAGGAACATAAGGATGTAAAGCTTATAGTTGTTAATTATCCATATATAACAACTAATGAGAAAAACAAATATAATACTTTACCACTTGGTATTATAACTAATAATGATTATTTAATTACGATCTCAATTCGAAAATCAGATTTTTTAAATGATTTTAGAAATGGTTTGGTTAATGATTTTTTCGTGTATAAAAAAACAAGATTTATATTACAAATTCTTTATACTATATCAACCTGTTATTTAACTTGTTTACGTGAAATTAATAAAGAAATAACACGTAAAGAAAAAAATCTTCATTATTCAACCGGAAATAAAGAATTAATTAACTTACTTAATATTGAAAAAAGTTTAGTTTATTTTATAACTTCTTTAAAAGGTAATGATGTTGTTTTAGAAAAATTAGCTCGTGGAAATATCTTAAATATGTATGAAGAGGATGCTGATTTATTAGAAGATGCTATTATTGAAAATAAACAAGGAATTGAAATGGCTAATATATATCGTGAAATTTTAACAAGTACTACAGATACATATGCAACGATAATATCAAATAACTTAAATGTTATTATGAAGTTTTTAGCTGGTATAACAATTGTTTTTAGTATTCCAACGATGATTGCTTCCTTTTTAGGAATGAATGTCCCACTTGGAGATGTAGGTACAAATGATTTTTCATTTATTTGGTTAGTTATTTTATCAATTTTACTTTCAATTATTGTTGCTATCATTCTAAAGAAAAAGAATATGCTTTAATATGAATTATTTATTTTACGGAACAGAACAGTATTTAATTGAAAAAGAGATAAAAAAAATTATTAATGATAGTAAACTTGATAAAATAAATGTTAATTATTATGATTTAGAAAATACCTTTATCAATGATATAATTGATGATGCTTTAACATTTTCACTTTTTGATGACAAAAAAATAATTGTTGTTGAAAATAGTTATATTTTTACTGGTACCACTAATAAAAAATTACTTGATCAAGATACAAAACAATTAGAAGAATATTTAGATCATCCAAATGAAAACACTATTTTGATTTTTAGTATTAATAAAGATAAAATTGATGGGCGAAAAAAGATAACTACGAAGATGAAAAAGCAAGGTTGTGTTAAAGAATTTAATGAGATAACTAATTTAAATAAATATATATCAGAGTTGTTTGGTGAATATAATATATCTAATGAAGATTTAAGACTGTTTCAAAATCGAGTAGGGGATAATTTATTAATAATAGAACAAGAAATTAAAAAAATTAAGACTTATAAAGACAAAGATTTAAACATCACTAAAGATGATATTATTAATTTAACAAATAAAAATGTAAATGTTGATATATTTAAATTAATTGAAAATATTATTTGTGGTAATAAAGAAGATGCCATTGAAAGCTATAATGAAATGCTTAAATTAGGTGAGGAACCGATTAAAATAATTGTTATGCTTGCTAATCAAATTAGAATTATTTATCAAGCTAAAGAATTATCAAAAAAAGGATATAGAGAAAAAGATATAGCTCAAATTCTTGATATTCATCCATATAGAGTAAAATTAGCTTTAACAAATGGTTATAAGTATACAAGTTCGGTTTTACTTAAAAAAATATCAGAACTTGCTCAAATGGATATAGATATTAAAAAAGGATTAGTTGATAAGAGTATTGCTTTAGAACTATTTATAGTTAGTAATTAAGAAGTTTATATTTACTTCTTTTTTTGTTGAAAAAAAAGACAATTACTTGTCCTTTTAAAAATCCATATTCATTAAATCATCGTCATCATCATTACTATCTAATTTAGTTGAAGTTGTTTCAGGATCATTTAAATGTTCATCAGTAAATAATTTATCATCTTTTAACCAATCAAAATTATTTTCTTTTTTAGCATTTAATTCTTTTTTTAAATTTTCAAATTCATCTAAATAACTAGTTGTTTTTTTCTCTTGTGTTTCTTCTTTTATAGGTTCTGGTGTATGTGTTTTTTCAATAGTTGGTTTAATAGGCTCAATAGTTGGTTTTATTTCTTCTTGTACTTTTGGTTTGATTTCAACTTCTTTATCAATAGGTTTAATTTCTTCTTTAACAGGTGCTTGATTTTGAATAATGTTTTCAGGTTCTTTTTCATTTGTGTTATTATGTTGTGACATATCTGTAAATTTCAAAGCATCCTTTAGATTAAATTTACCAGCTTTTTTATCATCGTTTTCTAATTCAATAAGTTTTAACACTTCTTCAAAAGTTGTTAAACCTTCTACAACTTTTTCAAGGCCATCTTGAAGTAAAGTAATAACATCTGAAGATCCATAAACTAATTCTCTTAATTTATCTTTTCTAAGGTTACTACTGATTGCATCTTTAATTTCTTGATTAACAAGTAATACTTCTTGAATAGCAATACGTCCTTTGTAACCATTACGACATTGGTCACAACCTTCAGTAGTATATATTTCATCTATATCTTTATGTAATACTTTTCTAAATAATTCTTTTTCATAATCATTTGTTTTCTTTTTAGTTTTACAATGTGGACATAATTTACGAGCTAGCTTTTGTGAAATAATACCTGTTAAGGCACTAGCAAGTAGATAACGTTCAACATCCATATCAAGTAGACGTTCAATTGTATTTAGTGAACTGTTAGTATGGATAGTTGATAAAACGATATGCCCTGTAATTGATGCTCTAACGGCTATTCTAGCTGTTTCTGTATCACGAATTTCTCCAATCATTATAACGTTTGGATCTTGACGAAGAATAGATCTAAGTGCATTAGCAAATGTTAAGCCAATTTCACTATTTGTTTGAACTTGGTTAACACCTTCAATATTCATTTCTATTGGATCCTCAACAGTTATGATGTTTGTATCCTCTTTATTTAATTTTTGTAATATAGAGTAAACTGTAGTTGATTTACCAGTTCCTGTCGCACCGGTTACTAGAATAATACCATTTGGAACATTAATCATTTTAATAACTTTCTCGTAATTTTCTTTACTGAACCCTAAAGTTTCTAATCCTTGAGAACTCATTGAGTAATCAAGAATACGGATAACAATTTTCTCACCATTTAGAGTAGGTAAGCAAGAAGAACGAAGATCTAGGTTTAAACCTTGTAAGGTAGCCTTAATAGCTCCATCCTGAGGTAAACGAGACTCAGTAATGTTCATTCCTGAAATAATCTTAATACGAGTTATTAAATTCTTTTTAATATCATTAGGTACTTCAGCATAATCAATTAAAGATCCATCTATTCTAATTCTAATTTTCATGTGATCTTCTAGTGGATCAAAGTGAATATCACTCGCACCACGTTTGGTAGCATCAACTAATATTTCATTTACTACTTCTACGACTGGCATTTTGTCATAATCAAATTTTTTTAACATTGAATGTTCATCCCCTTTTATTCAATTTAGGACTAGCTTTTATCCTGAATATATTATATAATAGTTTTGATGTAAATACAATAAAAAGGAGTTAAGTTTATGAAAAAAAATAGTAATGGGTTTACAATCTTGGAAACATTAATTACTTCAACTTTAGTCATATCAACTTTAGTTTTTTTGTACGTTCAGTTTAATAACCTAGAGAGAAATTACGATGATAGCTTTCGTTTTAATACTGTAAATGGTATTCATAAGGCAAAAGAACTTTCTAAATATTATCAAGCAAATCCTGATAAAAAATGTGCTTATGGTGTTTCGATATGTTTGAATCCAAGTAATGATGTATATGATATTTTAAATATTCAAAATAGCTATTTAATGTCTGATTTAAAAACAAGTGAAATTGATTTTTCTAAAATTCAAGATACTTGTGATGAGGGGTGTAAACGTTTTATAAAAAGAATAAAAACAGATACAAATGATATTAGATTAGTAGTAAAGTATAATGATGGAACATATGCATCTGTTTTGATTAAGTAAAGGGGAATTTGTATGAAAAATAATAGAGGATTTACAGTTGTTGAAATGGGAGTATCTTTTTGTTTAATATTTACCGTTTGTATTTTATTGTTTCAAGTGGTTCTTTCTTTAAAAGAATTATATATAAAAAGTGATGTTGAAACAACTTTGCTTAATAAACAAGGTATTATATTAAATAAAATGTATAAAGACTTTAAAAATAAAGGCGTTAGTTCGGCCACATCTTGTGGTGATAGTTGCGTATCTTTTGTATTTTTAGATGGTGATGAAAAACAATTAAGTACTAACAAATCTAATAAAACAATTACTTATGATGGATATGTATGGAAATTAGATGAGGCTAGTAGTGTTGGGGATTTTAGTTTTGCTACAGAAACTATAACTGGCTATGGTACTTGTTTTAAAATAACTGTTCCTGTTACTAATAAATTAATTGATTCTAAAGACTTTGGTCTTGATGTTGTTTATGGATATTAAATTATATTAATCCAATATTCGAAAGTAAAGAAAATAATTATACCTGCAATTGCGCTGTGAAGAAGTCTAGCAGTTAAAAATGGCAGGTATTTTATTTTGGTATCACTTAGAATACTTATTACTTGCATATGAACACTAAGACCGCCAAACGATAAAATCATAGTAATAATAATAGTTTTAAGTTTTAGTGGTATTTCAAGTAAGCTTACATATTTTAATCCTTGGGTCATTTCTATAAAACCATTGATAATGCTTTGGTAATAAGAATTTATATTTAAACTATTATCTATAATTGTTGTGATAATTAGAAAAATAGTTACTGTTCCAAGTATTAATAATAGCGTATTAATACTGTTATTAATAGCAGTAGTTATGATTTTACCAAATGACATGTTATTACTAATTCTTTTTTGATGCATATTTAAAATAGCTTTTTTTAAAGAAATTTTTGACCTTTCTTTTTTACTTTGATAATAATTTCTAAAGATAAAGCCAATAATTAAATTAGTGAAATAGTGAACTATTAAAACAAGTAATCCAGCTTCTTTATTGTTTAAAAAAACAACTACGGTTCCTAAAATAAAAAGGGGATTAGAAAAGTGGGTGAAAGTTAAAACTTTACTTGCTTCATTTTCATTTAAAAGACCTTGTTCATATAATTTTCTTGTGTATTTTGCGTTGCTTGGAAAACCGGAAATCATACTCATAACAAAAACAAAGGCTGCGTTAGAATTGATCTTAAAAAAATGATTCATAATTGGTTTAAAAAGTTCTGATAAAAATTCAACAAAACCATAATTGACTAACAGTTCTGATAGGATAAAAAATGGAAAAAGGGAGGGAAAAATATTATTTTCCCATATTTTAAAAGAAAAGGAAACCGAGTTTAAAATAGAATTTGACTCTGTTAGAATTTCAAATCCAATAAATACTAAAATGATCATTATAATAACACTTATTAATACTTTTTTCATTTTATCACCTTGCATAAAAATCTATTATAATGATATTATTTAATAGAGAGGAAAATACTTATGATAAAAAATATCTTAAAAAAAATTAAGGAAAATTTTAAAATTTTAATTACCTTTATTATAATTTTTATTTTATTTACAATGCCACTTTCATATTACATTGAAACTCCTGGTGGTATTATCGACGCAAGTAAACGCTTTAGTATCGAAGATTCATATAAAATAAAAGGTACCTATAATTTAGCTTATGTTGGACAATTAAGAGCTACTATACCTCTTTTAATCTATTCTAAAATAAATAAAGATTGGGAAGTATTACCAAAAGAAGAAGTGGTTCTTGATAATGAGAATTATAATGAGGCACAATTTAGAGATCATTTGATGTTAGAAGAGGCAAATAATAATGCTATTAAAGTTGCTTATAATAAAGCTTCAAAAAAATATGTTATAGAAAAAAATGATTTATATGTTACTTATGTCGATGAACTTGCTGAAACAAATATTAAAATAAAAGATCAAATTATAAATATAGATGGAAAAAATATAAAAGAAAAAAGCGAAATTAATGATTATATTCAAAGTAAAAAAGTAGGGGATAAGCTAAAAATTAAAGTAAAAAATGATAGTAAATATTATTATAGATATGCGAAAGTAATTGAGTATGAAAATAAAAAAATGATAGGTATAATTATTACTGAAAAACAAAAAATTAAAACTGATCCCAAAATAAAAATAAAATTTAAAAATAGTGAATCAGGAGCCTCTGGTGGCTTAATGATGAGTTTAAGTATATATGACTCTTTTATTAAAGAAGATTTAACTAAAGGCTTGAAAATAGCTGGTACTGGTACAATTGATCAAGACGGAAATGTTGGAAAAATAGATGGCGTTAAATACAAAGTAATGGGCGCTGTTAAAGATAAAGCTGATATCTTTTTAGTACCAGCAGGCTCTAATTATAAGGAAGCAATAAAAACAAAAAAAGAAAAAAAATATAAAATAAAAATTATTAAAGTTAAAACGCTTGATGAAGCAATTTCAAAATTAAAAAAGAATGGATAGGCCATTCTTTTATTTTGCTTCTTGATAAATATTAGTGTCAAAATTATGTTGAGCTGTATTTTGTTTTAATAATTCATCATATGAAATCAAAAAGTAAGTGTGAAGTAACATATTTTCTCCCGTATTAACAACTGGATCATCCCAAGTTAGATCTAGATGTTTCCAAGCACCATCAACATAAACTAAATTCCAAATATGGGAATCGCTAGAAACTTTGTAATTTTTTATACCCATTTTATCTAAAAATAGGGCCATTGTATCTGTATAACCACCACATATAGCTTTACCGGTTGTAAGTGGACCTAAAGCTAAATTAGAACTATGTTTAAAATCAGTTGAGGTACGATCAATAACTGTTTTAGCTCTTTCTTGATCATAGACTGTATTATTTATGATAAAGTCATGAATTGTTTTAATTTTTTCTACATCAGTCATTTTATCATTTATTAATTGGTTATATATTTCATCAACTCTTTTATTTATTACTTTTATTTCTTCATCTGTATATAGTTTTTCAATTTCAATATGAACACGTCCAAAATTATTAATATTAACATATATAGAATTATAACTATTAAAAGTTTGAACAAAGTTATTAATATTTGATAGAACATAATCTTCTTTAGTAATTTCTTTTACATCAGTTAAACAATTATTATAATCATCAGGACAATAGAAAGTTAATTCATCCCAACCATCATCTAGAGCAGTATAAAATATATTTAGAATATCTTGTTTATTATGAGGTGTGAAATCCTTAGTGGTTTTTACATATTGCCAATCATATCCTCTTTTGTATGCATTATCCTTTTGAGTTATGGCATCATCTCGATAAATGTAATTAACCATAATATATTTAGTAATATCAGCATGTTTAAAATAAACAACACCAATTAATCCTATAAAAATAATTGTAAAAAATATACTTTTTATGACTTTCATCTTATCACCTATTATCATTATATCAAAGAAATTAAAAATTTAATATATAAGAATAAAAAAAAGAAGTAAAATTACTCCATTGAATTAACTTTTATAGTTAAACGTGATTTATTACGAGCAACGAAGTTACTAGTAACAACTCCAGCAGCACAAGCTTTATCTAATCTTTTGATAGCAACTTTTAATGCTTCTGCAGCTTTATCTTTATCTTTAGCAAAAACTGCTTTTTCAACGTTTTTAATAGCTGTTTTCATACTTGCTTTATAATCATTGTTTCTTACATTTTTTTTAGCAATTGTTTTAACTGCTTTTTTAGCATTTTTCATATTTGGCATAATTTCACCTCCATGTCATTCAACCATTCCATACTATTTTAGCAAATAAAAGAAAAAAAAGCAATAAAAAATATAATTTTGGAGAAAATATGATTAAGGTGATAATATGAAACATGAAATTGATTTGAAAAATTATCAAATTAGAACAGATTTGATTGTAGAACAAGTTACGGATGAAAATAATGTTAGTACTAAAGTTTATGATGAAAATGGTATAAAAATTACAACAGTTGAAGTTGATAAAAATATGAGTGAACAAATAAATAAAAAAGTAGGTGATTATGTCACAATAGAATTTGATGATGTAACAGATTCTCATAATCAAGAAATAGTAAAAAAGATATTTAGTGAACAATTATTGGAAATAATTAAAAAAACAAAGATAAAAGATAGTGATAAATGTTTAATTATAGGACTTGGTAATGATAAATCTACGCCTGATTCTTTAGGACCTTTGACGATTGATAAGGTTCTTGTTACTAATCACTTATTTATGTATGGACAAGTTGAAGAGGGGTTTAGAAGCGTTTCAGCTATAATACCGGGTGTTACAGGGACAACAGGTATTGAAACTAGTGATTTAATTAAAAGCGTTGTAGATGGTATAAAACCAGATTTTTTAATAATGATTGATGCACTTGCAAGTCAAGCTTTAGATCGAGTAAATAAAACCATTCAAATTAGTAATACTGGTATTCATCCTGGAAGTGGAGTTGGAAATAGTCGAAAAGAAATAAGCAAAGATACAACTGGTATACCCGTTATAGCAATTGGTATACCGACTGTTGTTGATGCTGTTACAGTTGTTAGTGATACTATTAATTATATGCAGAAACATTATGCATTTCATAAAAAATTTATAAAAAATCCTCTTAGTAAATTAGTGAGTTCTACTCAAATTAATTATTTAAAAAAGGAAGTAGATATTGAAAAAGAAGATAAAATTAATTTACTGGGTATAGTTGGTAGTTTAAATGAAATGGAAATCAAGCAATTAATCTTGGAAGTTTTAACGCCGATTGGTTATAATTTAATGGTAACTCCTAAGGAGGTAGATTTTATCGTTGAAAAGTTAGCTACGATTTTAGGAGAAGGCATAAATATTTCATTACATGAAAAAATAAAAAAAGAAAACTAGTTTAACTAGTTACTTATACATAAATAAACTTGATAAATACATTGCAATCATTGCTACAAGTAAGATGATTGCAACAATTCGTTGTACATTTATATTTTTCTTATTACTATTATTTTTTTTGTTATTTTTAGTCATTTATATTCACCTCAATACATTTATTATAATATAAAAAAAGGTTAGTTGTAAAGTTTTATTCATATATTAAAATTAATTGCATATTCTTCATTAGAGGTGGAATATGAAAAAGCAAATGGACAAGTTAAAAAATAAAACGACATCAAATAAGAAAATTATAGTTTTTTTAGTAGGATTATTTTTAATAGGATTAATAGCAGGTTCTATCTTTATTACGATTATTTCGAAATCTGATCAAGCCTTAGTAAAAGAATATATAAAGGAATTTGTAAATAAAGCGGATAAAAACAAATTAAATTATTTAGAGGCTTTAAAAAATGCTTCATTATCAAATGGCTTATTTATTGTTATAGTATGGTTGTTAGGTTTTTCTATTATTGGAATACCTATTGTTATATTTATGTATTTTTCTAAGGCTTTTATTTTAGGATTTTCACTAAGTTCTTTTATTTTACAATATAAATTTAAAGGACTTTTACTTGCATTAATTTATTTTTTCCCGCATCACGTTGTTAATATATTAGCGTATACTTTAATTCTGATTTATTCATTAAAAATTTCTTTTATTTTGATTAACAGTATTATCAAGAAGAAAACAATCAGTTTTAAGGCTATTATGAATAGATATTTGATTGTTTTCGCAGTAAGTATAGGGATGGTTATAGTAGCATCTTTATATGAATGTTTTGTTGTTCCTTTTCTTATTAGAAACTTAATTGGATTTTTATAATATAAAAACAAGACAAAACATCTTGTTTTTGTTATAATTAAAAAAGGTGGTATTTATGAAAAAAGTTGTAATTGGAATGAGTGGAGGAGTTGACAGTAGTGTTGCTGCCATCTTATTAAAAAAACAAGGTTATGATGTAATTGGTTTATTTATGAGAAATTGGGATAGTAGTATAAATAATGATATTTTAGGTAATCCTGATTTAAATAGTGATATTTGCCCACAAGAGAAGGATTATAATGATGCTTTGAAAGTTTGTGAAAAGATAGGTATACCATTACATAGAATTGATTTTGTTAAAGAATACTGGGATTATGTTTTTACTTATTTTTTAGATGAATTAAAACGTGGCAGAACTCCTAATCCAGATATAATGTGCAATAAGTATATAAAATTTGATATGTTTGCTAAAGAAGCTCGTAAATTAGGTGCTGATTATATTGCAACAGGACATTATGCTAGATTAAAGGATGGAAAATTGCTTAGAGGAATAGATCAAAATAAAGATCAGACTTATTTTTTATCTCAATTGAGTAGTAAACAACTTGAAAATGTTTTATTTCCAATTGGTGATTTAGAAAAACCTGAGGTTAGAAAAATAGCTAATGAATATGATTTAATTACGGCTAATAAAAAAGATTCTACAGGTATTTGTTTTATAGGAGAAAGAAATTTTTCTAAATTTTTAAGTAATTATTTACCAAATCAAACTGGTGATATAGTTAATATTGAAACAAATGAAGTAATTGGTAAACATGTTGGTCTTATGTATTATACAATCGGTCAAAGAAAAGGTTTAAATATTGGTGGTAATAGTGACAGAATTTTTGTTGTTGGTAAAAATTTAGATAAAAATATTTTGTATGTAGCTCATGGAGATGATAATAAGTATTTGATAAGTGATTCTTGTGTTGTTGAAATGGTTAATTGGAATGCTGATAGAAATATAAAAGAATGTAGTGCTAAATTCAGATATAGACAAAAGGATAATGATGTAAAAGTTAAATTTTTAGATGATGGAAATATGTTGGTCTCATATGAACAAGGAGTTAAATCTGTAACTCCAGGTCAAGCTTGTGTTTTCTATTTAGGTGAAGAATGCCTAGGTGGAGGAATTATTAAAGAAGTAAGAAAAAATGGTGAAAAGCTTTGGTACTTATAATCACTTTACCATTTCTTTACACTTGACAATTGACACATACGTGATAAAATGGTAATAGGAGGTTAGAGGATATGGAAAGACTAAATGAAATACTACATGAATTAGGGATCTCAAAAGTTAAATTAGCAAAATTTTTAGGTGTATCAAGACAAATGATTTATAATTATTTGGATTTAGATGATTTAAATAAATGGCCAAAAGATAAGAAAGTTTTACTTCTTAATTTACTTGGAATTAAATCAGCTGATGAATTAGATAGTATAAAAGTTGACACCGATTATATATTAAGTGTTGAAACTAGAATAAATAGTTTGTTTGCTAATAATTATAAAAATGAAAATAATGAATCAGATATATATAGTGGACTTGGTAAGAAACAACAAGAACTTTTAAGCAGTATGATTAATTTACTAAAGGAATACTTAGAAGAAGATGATGAAGAATCTTTTAGTTCGTGTGAATATTTATATCATTTTATGCAAACAATGCCTAATTCAAAAGAAACTAGATATATATTAGCTTATGTTGCAAAAGCTGCTGGTTTTATTAAACCTTTAGAATTTGCTTTTAATGATGAAGAACAATTTTTATTTGAAAGTCTTATGTTCTCTGCTATGACTTTATATAACAATGGGGGAGTATCAAGAACAAAAGTAGCTGAATCACATAAACGTTTTGTTAATCAAATAGAACATAAAATTGAAGAAAAAATGAGTCGTACGCTTGAGTTAAATACAATTAAAGTTCAAGCTCTAAAAGAACTTGGATATACAGAAATAAGTGAAGAAAATGCTACAGAAGTATTTCAAAAAATTGCAGAAATACAATCTAGAAAAGTTTCATAAAAAAAGAACAATAAAGCTGTTCTTTTTTTGTTACCACTTCCCCTTTTCTATAATTAATAAAAATAGGGGAGCTTAATATTAAATATCTTTTATATTAATGTTAATTACTTTTTTATTAAATAAATCAGGCGTTTTTTTTATAATAAAGTTGATGTGTTATATGTATTATTTTAAGTAAATTTTATTAAAATGTTTTTTTAAATTAATTTAATAAAATTTATAAATGATTTTTAACTAAATTTATTTTTTAATTTATAGTAAAAGGATTATAGATATAATTTGATAAATAATATAATATTTTATATAATAAATGTATTAAAACATGATTAAGAGAAACTACAATATAATGATTTTATTTAAGAGCATTTATAAATAGGTTTATAGATCATAATTTAGTATATTATTATGTAATAGGGATTACAATAATATTAATGATAGTATAGTAAGATTAAAAGCTTTTCTCTTATATTTTTTAGTTTATTTAAAACTTCCGATAATATATATTATGTTAACTTTTATATTTTGAAAGATTTGAATAACTAACCTTTTATCTTTTTTTCTAATAATATTTCATTTAGATACATATATAATGGTTCATAATCTTTTTCCTTTAATTCTAAAATAGTTGTTGCTGTATTAAATAATAATTTAAATAAAACTAAAAAAAGAAATATAACTAATATGAATATAAAGCTTCTACTTGTTATTTCTTTAGAAATTGAAATAAAAAAAGCTATTAGAGATGTTAAAATGGATATAATTTCATAAAATGTTGGCAGTTTAGATGCTTTTTTTGTAAGATAGTTTTCTTTTATAATTTGTCTTAATAATTCTATATTATTACTATTAATATCTATTTTATATTTATTTAATAAAGTTTTTATAATTTTTATTTCTTCTTTATTTGATTTAGAAAAATTTTTGCTCTTTGAATAAATAAATAATAAAATTACAATAATAAGTGGAAATATAAAAATACTAATAATAGTATCTACAAATGATAAATTTTTATAAAAAATAAAAAGAAAAAATATTATTCCAACAATTAATACAATGTTTGAAAATAAATAAAATCTTTTTTTAGTTTTATTTATAATACTATTATTTTGGTAATCATTTAAAAAATCTAATATCATAACACTTCTCCTCTACTCTATCATTACTACTTGTAAAAAGTATAACAAAAAATGCCAAATTTTTCCATAAAAAAAGATGAATAAACCATCAAATACAATCCATAATATGATTGGGTGATAAATATGAGAAAGAATGAAAAAAAACAATCTAAAGCAAAAGCTACAAATTGTAAGAATAACGTAACTAACTGTAATAAAAACAACGTTACAAACAATCAAAAAACTCAAAAAGTTTCAAATAAATCTAATAACATAGGTTTTGAAGACGAAGAACATTCGTTTGAGTTAGATGATGACAATTCTCATTCGTTTGAGCTAAAATAGATTGAACCCAATAAAAAAGAGAATTAATTCTCTTTTTTATATTGCTCTAAAGCTTTAGAAATTTGATCAGGACATGATGTATTTTTAAAACCACATTTTATATCTTTTAAAGTATTAATGACCTCATCAACCGTTTTATTTTGACATAATGCTGCAACACCAAGTGAATTTCCAGGACACCCACCAATAACTTTAATTTTTTTAATAATATTGTTATCAATTGTAAATATCATCTTACTAGAACAAACGCCACTTGGTTTATATTCATATATTTTTTCCATAACTAAATCACCTATTTAAATTATAACACAAACTATATAAATAAAAAATGATTAATTAATATAAATAAAATACCTATGATAAAAAATACTA
The DNA here is from genome assembly GCA_900550255.1 of uncultured Mycoplasmatota bacterium. GTDB lineage: Bacteria > Bacillota_I > Bacilli_A > RF39 > UBA660 > UMGS1271. Next base: position 31,867 of record URQZ01000008.1, read on the forward strand.
AAGTGATTTTCTTTTTATGATATTTTAATGAAGTCGGTAATAATTCATAAATAGAAATATGCATCATAATACCTGCAATAATTGCAAATAAGATTCCCATTACCCTATCATTTATATATGGTTGTAAAAACAAATACGTAATGAAAGCTCCAAATAATTCTGATAGTCCAGATATAAATGTATAAGAAAAGGCTTTTAATTTGCTTCCAGTTGCATAAAAAATAGGAATTGATATACTTATACCTTCTGGAATATTATGAAGTGCTATGGCTATTGTAAGAGCTATTCCTAATGATTTATCCTTATTAGATGCCATAAAAGTTGCCATACCTTCTGGTATATTATGTAATATAATTGCTAACATTGATATAATCCCTACTTTGTATAAAGTACCTTTATCATTAATCTTTTCTTCTGGTAAATATTTATCGATTAAAAAAGAAATAATAATTCCAATATTAATAAACAATAGTAATATAATATAACATGGAAATTTAGGATAAACATTTTTAAGCATATCAATTGCTTCTGGAATTAAATCAGTAAATGATACAGTTAACATTACTGCTGATGCGAAAGATAAAGAAGCAACAATTACTTTTTCTGATTTTTTCTTATCAAAAAAAATTAATATACTACCTATTAAAGTAGAAAAACCTGCAATAGTGGTAAGTAAAAAGGAATATAAAGTATTATTCAGCATATTATAATCACCATTTAATTATATGTAAAAAAGATGAATTAATATTCATCTTTCAATTAGTTCATACTACTTTTAACCATCCATAATTGTTTTTCAAAAAATTTTAAATTATCTTCTAAAATAGATGCTGTATAATAATCTCCTTCTTTTGAGAAAATATTTATTAAATCTTTTGTATAATCAACAAAAAAATTGAAATCATTTTCTAGTACCTCTAAAACTTGACGACCGTTGTAATCCATACTACGCATTGATTTAATTGTTGATACATCCTCTATTTTTTTTAAAGAAGTAATTGGATAACCAGATAACATTTTAATACGTTCAGCTATGCTATCATACATTAAAGCAACCTCTTCATAATAATCCTGTAATTTTTGATGCATTCCAAAAAAACTAGAACCAACTATATTAAAATGAAGGTTATATAAGTTATTATTAAAAACTTTTAAGTTAGACATGTATTCGTTTAATATATCTACTTTGTTATTTTCACTATTCATAATATTCCTCCTACATTAGAATATGCGAAAGATAAAATTAGGTTAATAACTATAAAAATTGCAAATATTAAAAATATAGTTTATTATTAATTACAAAGGAGAATAGATATGGAAAAGAAAAATCATTTAATTGATATAACCATTAATAATTTAGATAATGTTGTTAGTGAGTATAACACAAATACTCTATCTGATAACTTAGGAAATTATATCTATAAAGAATGTCAAGGAATACCTATAAAAAATAATATAACCTTAAAAATAACAACTGATTTAGAAATAACTGAAGAAGAAAAAAAGAAAATTTCTGATTTGATTCATGCCTACTATGGTTTAGAAGTTCAAGATAATCTTATTTTTAATAAATATAATTTAATCAGAAATTTAGTTTTAATGTTTTTAGGTTTTATTACTTTAGTTTTAGCTTTTAATATTCGAAATAAAGCATATAATGTTATTCCGGAAGTTATGATTATTATTGGTTGGATATTATTATGGGAAGTTTTATATTATTTTTTATTTGATAATTTAAAATCAAATATAAAGATTAAAAGATATAAAAAATTAGCTAGGTGTAAAATCAAATTTGAAACAAAAAAAAGTAATTAAATTACTTTTTTAGTTTATCTATTTTCAATTTTTCTTCTTTTGCGACTCTTTTTGAGTCTTTTATTTTAGAAATAGCTTTATTTTGAGTCCATTTATCTAAGTTATTCTTTTTAAGAAAAGGTATTGTTTTTTCAGGATATTTAATATAACAAATAGATAAAGCCCAAGCATTTGCCATTTTAACATAATAGTTATCATGCTTAATTTCGTTTATTATTTTTAACATTTTATCAATATATTCTTCATTAACATAAAAATCAAGCAATAATACTAACGCAAATCTAATCGTAAATGGTTCTCTACTCTTTAGTAGCTTTTTTATATACCTATATCCTTCTTGATTGTTTTTAAATATTTTTAGATTAGCACATACAGTATCATTCACAGCCCAATTATCAATACAAGGAATATAAGTATCGAGAAGATTAATAATAACTTTAAAATCTTCTTTTATGTAACCAATAATAAGACCATGAATTATTTTTTCTTCATATAAATCATCATGGGATAATTTTATAAATTCAAGGTAATTTCCTTTTACTATTTCTTTTGCTATTTCCTTTAATTTTGGAATTCTAATACCAATTATATTTATCTCTTCACAAATTAATTTACTTTGAAATTCTAAATATTTTTCATCTTTTAGACTGTATAAATATTCAATAAATTTATCGTAGTCTTCTTTAGTCCAATTTGTTTTATTTAACTTCATCAATTAATTTTGTTAGTAAATCAGTAAATTGATTTTGAATTTCTTCTAAGCGTTCCTTTGTTTTAGCTTCAAAACGCATTGTAATATTAGGTCCTGTATTTGATGCTCTAACCAAAGCCCAAGAATCATCAAATTCGCATCTAACACCATCTATATCAATTATTTCGCAGTCTAAATTTTTAGCATGTTCTTTTATTTTATCAATGACATTAAATTTGATATCATCTGCTACTTTTACTTTTATTTCTTCAGTTGTATAGTATTTATTTATTCCATTTAATTCTTCACTTAGTTTAGTGTTTTTATATGATAAAATTTCAATCATACGAAGTCCAGCGTATATTCCATCGTCAAATCCTGGGAATTTATCTCTAAAGAAAACATGTCCTGAATATTCACCACCAAAGTCAAAATCACCAGTTATCATTTTCATGTTAGTATAAGAATTACCTGTACGATACATTACTGGTTTAATATTTAATTTATTTAATTCATCTATTAATGTTCTTGAACATTTAACATCAAAAAGAGCTTCCTTTTTCTTCATTTTGTTTACAATATTTCTATAGATAATTAACATAAATAAATCAGCACTTATGATTTGGCCATTTTCTAAAACGATCCCTACTCTATCAGCATCGCCGTCAATACCTACTCCTAAGTCATAACCTAGTTCAACTACTTTTTTACTTAAATCTTGCATATTTTTTGTTTCAGCTGGATCTGGTTGATGATTTGGAAAGTTTCCATCACTTTCACAATATAAAAGTTCATATTCAACATTTAATCTATCAAGAACGTCTTTAATAATAATTGATCCTGTTCCATTACCACAGTCATAAACAACTTTGATTTTTCGATCTCCTAGTTTAATACTATTACATATATGATCTAAGTATTTTTCTTTAATATCAACTTTAGTTATATTACCATTTCCAGATTTAAAATCTCCTTTTAGAGTAAAATCTCTAAATTCTTCAATATATTTTCCATAAGCATTTCCTAAACTTGAAAATGCCATTTTAAATCCATTATCATCTTTTGGATTATGACTTGCTGTTATCATAATACCTGTATTTAAATTATAATGTTTTCTAGCAAAATAATACATTGGAGTTGTTACTAGTCCTAAAGATATAACATTTATTCCTGTATCTATTATACCTTGTATTAAAGCTTTATTAATAGTTGGTGAAGAGTTACGATTGTCATGTCCAATAATAGTTGTATCTTCTCCCATATTTTGAATGTATGTACCAAAACTTTTTCCTATTGTGCAGCTTACATCCTCATTAATATCTACTCCAAAAACGCCTCTTAAGTCATATTCTCTAAACATTTTAGGATTAATTTTTTGTGTTATTTTCATTTTATTCTCCTTTCAATTATGTGGGTGATAATTATCGTAATTTTCTTTTAAAATATTATTACTAATATGTGTATATATTTGAGTGGTTGAAATATCAGAATGTCCTAATAATTCTTGTAGACTACGCAAATCAGCACCATTTTCTAACATGTGAGTAGCAAATGAATGTCTTAACGTATGTGGCGAAAATTCAGTTTTTATTTGTTTTTCTTTGGCTAATTTTTTAATTATTTTAAAGAAAGATTGTCTTGTCATTTTATCGCCTCTATTGCTTAAAAACAAATAGTCATTTGAATTGTTCTTTAAAAATTGATGTCGATATTCTTCTATATAAATCTTTATGTATTTTGTTGCATAATCGCCAACGGGAATAATTCTTTCTTTATTTCCTTTACCTATAATTCTTAAAGTATTCATATTTAGATTAATATCATGAATTTTTAAGTTGATTAGTTCGCTTATTCGAAGTCCACTTGAATACATTAATTCTAACATTGCTTTATTACGATAACTATATTTATCAATTAAGTTTATATCTAGTAATATATCTACTTCTTTAACTGATAAAACATTTGGTAGTGTTTTTTTAACCCTTGGGAGACTTATTCCAATCATAGGATTTTTAGTAATAATTTTTTCTAGTTCTAAGTATTTATAAAAAGATCTTAGAGTTGTAATTAAATGAGCAATACTTTTACTTTCATATCCTTCTTGAGAAGTTTTTGAAATAAAATTTTCAATATCTTTTTTTGTTATTTGCGTTATCTTTTTATTTTTGAAAAATAAGATAAATTTTTTTAATTCTTCTTCATAAGATTTTTTGGTATTATCACTATACTTTTTATCAATAATTAGATAATCTAAAAAACTGTTAACTATATCTTCCATTCTATCACTACCATCCATTATCATTATAACATGAAATACTTAATTTATCTATTTAATTTAAATAACATTCATGGTAAAATGGATATGGATGTGATGATTATGAACGAACCTTTAGCGCTTAAACTTAGACCAAACAAATTAGATGATATTATTGGTCAAAAACATTTAGTTGGTGAAGATAAAATACTTCGTAACCTGGTTCAAAATAAAAAACTATTTTCTATGATTTTATATGGAAAACCTGGTATCGGTAAAACTACTATAGCTATATCACTTGTTAAAGAACTTGGTTTAAAATACCGCATGCTTAATGCTGTTATTAATAATAAAAAAGATTTTGATGTTGTTGTAGAAGAAGCTAAAATGTTTGGTGGCTTGGTTGTAATTATGGACGAAATTCATCGTTTAAATAAAGATAAACAAGATTTACTTTTACCTTATTTAGAAAGTGGTATTATTACTTTAATTGGTATGACTACTTCTAATCCTTATCATAAAATAAATCCTGCTATTAGAAGTCGTTGTCAAATCTTTGAACTAAAAGAATTAAATGATGAAGACATTATGTATGCTTTAGAAAAAATTAATAAAAATAAAGTTCTAGAAAAAATAAAAATAGATGATGATGTTATTAAACAGATAAGTATTTTATCAGGTGGAGATTTGCGCTACGCTTATAATTTAGTCGAAGTTTGTTATTATGCTACTAAAGATCATCATATAACAATGGATATTCTAAAAAAAATAAATAGTAAACCAGTTTTATTTCATGATAAAAATGAAGATGGTCATTATGATGTTATAAGTGCTTTTCAGAAGTCAATACGTGGTAGTGACGTAAATGCTGCCCTTCATTATCTTGCTCGTTTGATCGAAGCTGAAGATTTAGATATAATTTATCGTCGTATGTCTGTTATAGCTTATGAAGATATCGGTCTTGCTAATCCTAGCATTGGACCTAAAGTTGAAGCTGCTATTAATGCTTCTGAACGACTAGGACTTCCAGAGGCTCGCATTCCTCTTGGAAATATTGTTGTTGAACTTGCACTATCTCCTAAATCAAATACTTCACATTTGGCTCTAGATGCGGCTTTAAACGATATTAGACGTGGTAATACAGGAAATGTTCCTAATCATATAAAAACTAATTCTATAGATTATAAATATCCTCATGATTATCCTAATAATTGGGTTAAACAACAATATTTACCTGATAACATTAAGGATAGAAAATATTTTAAACCTAAAGCAAATAGTAAATACGAACAAAGTTTAAAACAAGTTTATGAAAATTTAGAAAAAAAGCAAGGCAATTAGCCTTGTTTTAGATTGTAAGAAAATTAATTATATCATTAATGTTTATTTGGGTTAGTGTGATGATTATAGCTGATATTGCTAAAAATGGTCCAAAGGGAATAATATGTTCCTTTTTTTTATATAAAACGATAAGGGAAACAGGAAGTCCAATAAATGAAGCTAAAAAGATACAAATAACACTCATATATGGACCTAAAACTAATCCGAATAGAAACATCAGTTTTATATCTCCCCCACCCATAGATTCTTTTTTAAATAAAAAATCGCCAAGTTTTTTTAGTAAAAACATAATAGTGAAAGAAATTATACCATATGAAATGGCAAATAGTGTTTCTTTTAATCCAGACTTAATAAAGATTTCAATGATTAAGGTTACTGCCCCAAAAATAAGTACTTCATCTGGAATAATCATTGTTTGATAATCGCTAATTATAACAATCAATAAAATTGATATAAAGGTTATAGAAATAGCAAAATCGATATTTAATCCAAAAATCCAATAGCTTATGACAAATAGAATACCAGTTAATAGTTCAAATATGGGATAAAACATAGAAATTTTATCGCCACAGTTTTTACATTTTCCACCTAAAAATAAATAAGAAAAAATAGGAACTAATTCACTAGCTCCTAATTTATGATTACATTTAGGACAGTGTGATGCTGGATATATCAATGATTCTTCTTTTGGTAAGCGGTACCCTACTACATTGTAGAAAGATCCTAAACAAATACCAAACAGAAAAATAACAATTGTATAATATATAAACATTCATACCACCTAAGTTTCTAATAATTTTGTACTGTTTCATACATACCAAACATTGGTAAAACGATTGCAAGAATAATTATACCAACCATAAATGTTAAGAATACAGTTAATAGTGGTTCGATAAAAGTTTTAATTCTTGCTACTTGTTCTTTGTGAAGTTCTTGATAATATTCTGATACTTTTATCATCATATCGGCAAGTTCTCCTGTTTTTTCTCCAGTTACTAGCATTTCATAAGCTGGAAGTGGGAAAGCCCAATGATTTTCAAATGCCTTAGATATTTTATCACCTTTAGCTAAATTAGTTATTGTATCTAAAATAAGCATTTTATAAATTTCATTATTAGTCATTTTATTTAAAACATCCATACTTTCAGTAATGAAAACGTTATGTTCTAGTAAAGATCCAAATGTTTTAGTAAACATCGTAACTTCATTATAAATAATAGTATTTCCAAACACTGGGACATGCATTGCTACCCATTGCATTAAAGTTCTTACTAATTTTACTTTTTTGTATAAATAAACGTTTATAATTACAAAAATAACAATTCCAAGTAATACCCATAATATATTATGTTTTAAGAAATCACTTGCTGCTATAACAATTTTTGTAAATACAGGTATGTCTGCAGCATCCATTGTTGCATAGATTTCAACGAATTGTGGAATTACATACATTAATATAAATACGATTACACCTATTGCAAAAACAAAGACAATAGATGGATACATAAGGGCTGTAATCATTTGTTTTCTTGTTTTTTCACTTTCAGTGTAATAAACATACATATCATCTAAAACTTCTGGAAGTTCTCCTGTCATTTCGGCTGTTTTAATCATATTAATTAAAAGTCTTGGAAAAGCATTTCCTTGTTTTAATAATGAATCACTAAAGTTTTCACCCATTGTTAAGTCATATATAATTGATTTAAAAATAGCGTTATATTTTTTGTTTTTAGCGAATTGTCTAGAAAGAATTTTTAAAGCCTCAACTAAAGGAATACCAGCTTTTAAATAGGTTGAAAGTTGTGTTATAAAGAAAACTAAATCTTTATTTTTAAATTTTGTTTTATTTGTTTTACTTCTTCCATGCCAAAAGGTAATCCATTTGTTTGTTTTTATACTGTATACTTCATATCCTTCACTTAATAAGAATGAATGGACTTCTACTTTTGAAAAGGCTTCAAAATACCCTTTAATCACTTTTCCGTTAGTGTCTTTCGCAACATATTGATATAATAATTTAGTATCACTTTTTTCAGCATCTTCACCTTCGAAATTAATAAGTAATGCTTGATGCTTCATATCTTTTTTATTGCGATGGTTTTTAACAAATTCATTGTTACGAAATTTATCTCCAATAGTTTTGGGAATGTTTTTTATTTTTTTAAATAAATTGTTAACAGCTTCTGTAGAGTTTCTATCGATTTTTACATTTTCATTAATATAAACATCGCTTTCTTTTTTCTTTTTTTCCTTTTTAAGAGCTGAAATTTCTCTTTTTTGTTTTTGTTTTTCTTCTAACAAAGCTCTTTTTCTTTGTTTTTCTTCTTCATTTTTTATTGATTTTTTTTCTTCTAATCTTATTCTTCTTGCTTCTCTTATTTTTCTTTTTTCTAAAAGTAGTTCTTTTTGCTTTTGTCTTATCTCTTTTCTTTTTTGTCTTTCTTTTCTTCTTTTTTTTCTATTAGGCTCTGTTTTTTTATAAATCCATAAAATCAAATTTATTATTAAGGCAAATGGTGTAATTAGACCATATATTAAATAATAAACAAATTTAAATATAAACTTTATAAAACTTCTAATACAAAAATAAATCCCCATAAAAAAATATTTTAAAAAGCTAATTATTAGTTTAAATAACAATAGGATAAATTTATATATATATATAAATGGTTGTAATAAAATTTTATGCATATAAAAAACACCATCCGTTCTCCCTTATTCTTTTATATATAGATTATAACATATTTTCAAAAAATGTAAAACATTTTTAAATAAATTCATATAATAATTTAGAAAGGAGTATGTTTATGAATTATTATAACCCATATTTTAATATATATCCTTATACAGCTCCTGCTAGTACTGGTTTAATCGGACGTGCTATTGGTGGTGGTGGAATAAAATGGGGATCTATTCTTTCTGGAACTCAAAAGGTTTTGGGTGTTGCTAATCAAGCTATACCAATGATAAAGCAAGTAAAACCTGTTGTTAAAAATGCCAGAACAATGTTTAAGGTTATGAATGAATTTAAAAAAGTTGACGCACCTTCTACGTCAGTATCTTCTACTGAAGTCGAAAATGAGTCAACTAATAATTATGAATCATATGATGATGGACCTACATTCTTTATTTAGAATTTAATATTTTTTTGATTTTAGTTTTAATTATAAATAATTTAAATTTTTTAAATATATATTTATTCGGTAGTTTTTTTGATATTTTATCATATTTTTGATATAAAAATTCTAAATATTTCTTTTCTTTTTTAGCTTTTGGTCCTAAAAGATAATCCCACTTTGTATATTTTTTATTTCCTTTTTCAAATTTTATAATTACGTAGCAATGTTTTTTTTCAAAAACTACTTTTTCTTCTTTTATGAAGTAGTTTTTTTTAGTTATTTCTTTTCTGATTCTTTCAATTTCATTATTGGAACTTATTATCAATTGATTATTGTTTTTATAATTGTTTAATATTTCTAGTATTGTACTTGCTCCCATTCCAGCAATAATGATAGTATCATCTTTTTTGATTTTTATATTTTCTAAACCGTTCGTTAAAATGAGTGGTATTTTTTTTTCTAAATTATATTTTTTGACGTTATTTTTGGCATTTTCTAGTACTTTTGAACTTATATCTGTACCTCTACAATTAAGTTGTTTTTCTTGTGTTAAATAAATATCTAAAAGTGCATGATCACAACCAACATCAATGACATTTTTAGTGTCAATTAAATCAGCAATTGTTAATAGTCTTTTTGATAATTTCATTATTCACCTAAATAATCTTTTAGTTTTCTAGAACGTGAAGGATGTCTCAATTTTCTTAATGCTTTTGCTTCAATCTGTCTAATTCTTTCTCTTGTAACTCCAAACATTTGCCCTACTTCTTCTAGAGTTCTTGATTTTCCATCCTCTAATCCAAAACGTAGGCGAATTACTTTTTCTTCTCTTTCAGTAAGTGTTAATAAAACATTTGATATTTCATCTTTTAAAAGTTCATTAGTTGCATATTCTTCAGGACTTACGTTTCTTTCGTCTTTTATAAAGTCTCCTAAATGAGAATCATCCTCTTCACCTATTGGTGTTTCTAAACTAACTGGTTCTTGGCTTATTTTATATATATCTCTAATTTTATCAATAGACATATTCATTTTTTTAGCAAGTTCTTCTTCTGTTGGTTCTCTATTTAATTCTAGTGTTAATTGTCTTTGAATACGGGCTAGTTTATTGATTGTTTCAACCATATGAACTGGAACTCTTATAGTTCTTGCTTGGTCTGCTATTGCTCTTGTTATTGCTTGTCTAATCCACCATGTTGCATAAGTTGAAAATTTGTATCCTTTAGTAACATCAAATTTGTCTACAGCTTTCATTAGGCCTATATTACCTTCTTGAATCAAGTCTAAAAATAGCATTCCACGTCCAACATATCTTTTAGCTATACTTACAACAAGTCTTAGGTTTGCTTCAGCTAGAGTTGTTTTGGCCATTTCATCACCAGCTAGAATACGATCGGCAAGTTCTAGTTCTTCATCCATCGAAAGTAGTTTTATTTGTCCTATTTCTTTTAGATACATTCTAACAGGGTCATTTATGGTTAAATCTTTAGTTAATGTATTATCATCAAGTAGTAATTTATCTACATTTCCATTTCCTGTTTCATCACTTTCTTCTTCTGAAACAACAGCGATATTGTTTTCGTTAAATGTATTGTATAATTCGTCTAAAGCTTCAGCATCTAAATCAAGACCTTTTAAAGCTTTAGCTAATTCTTCAAAAGTTATTAGTCCTTTTTCTTTTCCTTTTTTTACTAGTTCTTTTTTTCTTTCTTCAAATGTTTTTATTTCGTTTATCATTATAATTCTCCTCACTTCATTTGTTTTATTTCAACTATTTTTTGTGCTAATGCAGCTTTTTTAATTGGATCTATTTCCATTCTTATTTTTTCTTTTAATCTATTTTCTTCGTTTTTTTTGTTATAATCTTTGATTGTATTAATATAATCTTTTATTTCTTCTGTGCTATATTCCTCTTTTAAATCAAGAGAAATAATTTTATTTATTGTTTCTAATAATGAATTATCATTATTTACAAATGTCATTATGTCAGCAATATTAATATAACCATTTTGTTTATAAAAGTACGTTATTTCTCTAGCTAAAGTTCGATATTTTTCGTTTGGTAGATAAACAACGTTTTTGGTATATATTTTAACAACTTCCTCATTATCTAACATATAGTACAGTAAATTTTGTTCTGCTTTTGTATATTTGTTTTTAGGCATTATTTTTTCTTTAATTTTTGGTTTTTCCCTAGGTATAGATTCTTCTTCAAAAGTTGTAAGTTTATTTTTTAATATATTTATATCTATTTTATATTCAGTACTTAATTTATTAAGAGTTAGTTCTTTTAAAATATCATCGTCTATTTTACTTATTTCTTTAAGCATTTGATTTAAATAGTTTGAGATTTCAAGATTATCATTCAAATTTTTATCATGTTTTAAATATGATAATTTAAAATCCATTATATTGATAGGGTTGTCCAATTTTAATATAAAATCTTTTGAACCTCGTGTTCTTATATATTCATCCGGGTCTAGATTATTTTCTAATCTTACTATTTTTGGAGTTATTCCAATTTTATGTAATTCTTCAATACAACTCATTGTTGCTTTAGCTCCAGCACTATCGCCATCAAAACATAGAACAATGTTTTTAGCAAGTCGTTTCATCAATAGTGCTTGTTTTTCTGTTATGGCTGTTCCCATAGTGGCTACAACATTTTTTATACCAATTGTGTAACATCTAATGACATCCATAAATCCTTCAACAATTATAATCTGATCTTTTTTTCGAGCTTCATCTTTAGCTTTGTGATAGTTATATAAAAGTTCCCCTTTTTTAAATATATCAGTTTCTTTGGTATTTATATATTTTGCGGTGTCTTCAGAATTATAAATTCTTCCACTATAACCAACAATATGCCCTGTTATGTCCCACAAAGGAAACATTATACGATTATAATATACATCATTTAGGGTTAAATTATTTTTATTTATTAGTCCTGTTTTTAGTAATGTATTTTCTTTATAACCTTTTTTTTCTAACAATTTTGTAAGATTGGTACTATCTTTAAGGGCTAGTCCAATTCCAAATTCTTTAATAATGTCATTATCAATATCTCTTTTTTTTAGGTATTCTTTAGCTAAATTTCCGAATTTGGTATTAATATTATTTGTATAAAACATTTGACTTATTTCAAAAATTTCATATAAATCTTTAAAATTATTATTTATATTGTTTTTTACTTTGGTATTGATATCTACAACAATTCCAGCTTTATCAGCAACTATTTTAACAGCTTCTAAAAATGATATGTTTTCATAATTCATTAAAAAATTAAAAACGTTACCAGCTGCTCCACATGAAAAGCATTTATATATTTGTCTTTCTTCAGAAACACTCATACTTGGAGAGTGGTCAGAGTGAAAAGGACAAACTCCAAAATAATTTTTTCCTTTTTTTACAAGAGGTATGTAGTCTGATATAACTTCAACGATATTAACACTACTACGAATATTATTAATTTCTTCTTGCGTTAAATGTGTTTCTACCATAATATCAGACCTCTCTAATAGTAATATACGACAAAAAAATTGATTTTCCTTTTTTTGTATGCATTTTTTTCAAATTTTTGATATTGTTATATATTTTTAAAAAAAGTAAATACTATAATTAACGAAAGGAGTTAATTATGAAATTATCTACAATAAAGAAAATAAGTGTTTTTGGTTTATTTGGCATGAGTTTTTTGACTCATTTTATATATAATATTTTTCCAAATCCTTTGTTTGCTATTTTTTTTCCAGTAAATGAAAGTATTTGGGAACATATGAAGTTATTATCTACAACTATTTTATTATATGGTATAATTGAGTATTTTTTATTAAAGCATTATAATATAAAGGTTAATAATTTTTTGTTTAGTTTATTTATTATGAGTGTTATTAGTATACCTATTTATTTAATTATTTTTCTTCCTTTTTATTATAAAGGTATAAATAGCATGTTTTTTTATTTATTAGTTATGTTCATTACTTATATAATATGTTGTTGTATAAGTTATTACATTTTAAAGTTTAAAGAAATTAAAT
>URQZ01000009.1 GCA_900550255.1 uncultured Mycoplasmatota bacterium
GTAAATATTTACAAATAAAAACTAAATATTTTGAATTAAACTACGTTAAAAATAAAAGTTTTGCAGGAAGTAAGCTTAATCCAACAGCTAATTTAAATGTAAAATTACTTAACACTGATCGTGTTTGGTATTATAATCATCCAGAAGTTAGAAACTATGGCGCACCTTCTTTTTCTCTTGATGATAACGTAGGTGATCCTAAATTACAAAAAAGCCTATACTCCGTAGACGGATTTGTTTCTATTGACGATTCTAATACAAATGTCTTTACAGAAAGTGGCGTTTTAGAAAAAAAAGAAAGTAATAGTAAAGACATATATCTTTTTATGTATTTAAAAGATTTTGCTTTATGTCTTAAAGATTATTTTTCACTTACAGGATATCCTAATTTAATTCCAAGATATGCTTTAGGAAATTGGTGGAGTAGAAATACTAATTATAATGAAGACCAAATTAAAAATTTAGTTAATGAATTTGAACTAAATGAAATACCTTTATCTATTCTTTTACTTGATAAAAAATGGCATATAACTAGTCAAAAAAATAATGGATTTACATGGAATCCTGACTTATTTACAAATCCTAAAGAACTAATTTCCTTTATCCACAGTAAAAACATAGCAGTAGGGCTTAATGTTAATCCTTTAGATGGTATTTATCCACAGGAAAAAAATTATGAAATTCTTACCAACTATTTACAAAAAGATGAAAAAGGAAATATTCCGTTTAATGTTTTTGATCCTAAATGTATAGATGCCTATTTAAAAATACTAATTCATCCTTTAGAAAGTGATGGCGTCGATTTCTTTTGGAATGATAGTGAAGAAGTAAACAAAAAAAATGATTTATTTGTTTTAAATCATTATCAATTTTTAGATAATATTAAAAATAAAAGGTCAATGATTTTAACTAGAAATTCCTCAGTAGCAGCTCATAGATATCCTGTTTTATATTCTGGTAAAACAATTGTAGGTTGGGATACACTAAAAACATTACCATATTATAATGGTTGTGCTACTAATATTGGACTTACCTTTTTAGCCCATGATGTTGGTGGATACTATAAAGGTACAGAAGATAATGAACTATATACACGTTATGTTCAACTTGCAACTTTTAGTCCAATTCTTAAATTTGGATCAGAAGATGGAAAATATTATAAAAGAGAACCTTGGAAATGGGGAATTAAAACTTATAGTATTGTTAAAAAATACTTAAATTTGAGACACCGTTTAATACCATATATATATTCTGAATGTTATAAATATTCAAGATATGGAATGCCACTTATAATTCCTTTATATTATAACGTTCCAACAATGTATGATGATTTAAATTTTAGAAATGAATACTTTTTTGGAAATGAATTATTCGTTTGCCCTATAACTACCAAAAAAGAATATTTAATTAATCGTGTAATTCATAAATTTTATCTACCAGAGGGCGTATGGTATGACTTTGTAAATGGAAAAAAATTTATTGGTGGAAGAAAACATTTATCATTCTTTAATGATGAAGATTATCCTGTTTTCGCAAAAGCTGGATCAATTGTTACTTTAAGTAATGATAATGAACTAAATAGTACCAAACCACCTAAAAATTTGGAAATTCAAATCTTCCCAGGAAGAACTAATACATACAAAATGTATGAAGATGATGGTGTAACAGAAGCTTATAAAAGTGGAAATTATCTATTAACAGCAATTGATTATAACTACTTACCAAACAATTATACAGTTATAATTAGACCATTAGAGGGAAAAACAAATATTGTACCAGAAGTTAGAAATTATAAAATTGTCTTTAGAAATACGAAAGAAGCAAATGATGTTGTAGCATATTTCAATGATAATAAAATAGAAGTAAAAAAATATGTTAAAGGAACAGATTTTATCGTTGAGATTGAAAACGTTTCAACAATAGGTCAATTAACACTTAATTGTAAAGGAAAAAATATTGAAATAGATGCTGCTAGAATTATAAATGATGATATCGAATCAATTATTTCAGATTTACAAATTAAAACATCATTAAAAGAAGAAATAGATGCTGTATTCTTTAGTAATTTACCTATTAAAAAGAAAAGAATTGAAGTTAGAAAATTAGCAAATAAAGGTTTAGAAAAGAATTTTGTAAAGTTATTTTTAAAACTTCTAGAGTACATTGATCAAATATATAGATAAGAATTTAAAATTTGATTAAAGATTTAATAAGTGCTATACTTATAGAGTTAAAAGTTTTTTGAGGTGAACAAAATGAAAAAAATAAAAGATTATAATTTTAAAGAAAAAATGGGTAATTTTAAGGTTAAATCACAAAATTATGTTAAAACAAATATTTTATTTATGACTTTTGTTATATCTTCAGTTATAAATGGATGCTTAATTAGATTTTTAACCGTTAAAAATTACTTTGATATAAAACCAATTATTGCTGATTTAGCTATTATATTAATATTAGGAGCTTTTGGTTATTTTATAAAACCAAAGCACCAATTTAAATACTTTTTCACAATATCATGTATTTTTGTAGTTTTATGTGTTATTAATTCAATGTATTATACAAATTACTTATCATTCGCATCATTTTCTTTATTAGAAACATCATTACAAGTAGTGGACGTAGGAGATGCTGTTGTAGAAAATGTCATGGAAATGAAGGATTTCTGCTATATTTGGCAAATTCTAGCTATGATTTTTGTTCATAAAAGTCTAAAAAAGAAAAAGTATTATGATCGCGTTTCAAAGATAGAGGTTGGTCGCATTAGAGCTGTAAACACTTTAATTGTTGGACTTATTTTAATTGGATTATTTATTTCAACAATGAGTTCTATTGATATTAGTCGTCTTAGTAAACAATGGAACCGTGAATATATTGTTATGCGTTTTGGTATTTATACATATCAAATAAACGATTTATTCGCAACTGTAAAATCACAATTAAACCCATTATTTGGTTATGATAAAAATGCTAAAAAATTTAGAGAATACTATGAAAATAAAAAAGATGAAACTAAAACAAATGAATATACAGATATGTTTAAAGGTAAAAACATTTTACTAATACACGCTGAAAGTATTCAAAACTTTACTTTAAATACAAGTTTTAACGGTGTAGATGTTGCGCCAAATTTAAAAAAACTTGCTAGTGAAGGATTATACTTTTCTAACTTTTATGCTCAAGAGAGTGTTGGAACTAGTAGTGATAGTGAGTTTACTCTTAGTACATCTCTTATGCCAGCTAGTAGTGGAACTGTTTTTGTTAGCTACTGGGATAGAGAATATGAAACTCTACAAAAATTATTAAAAAAACAAGGGTATTATACTTTTAGTATGCATGGTAATAACTGTTCCTTCTGGAATCGTAATAATGCTCATAAAAGTCTTGGATATGAAAAATTCTATTGTTACAATAAAGATTTCAATATTGATGAAACAATTGGATTAGGATTATCTGATAAATCATTCTTTAGACAAGCTAGTGAAAAAATCAAAAAAATAAGTGATGAACATACTAACTTTATGGGAACTTTGATTATGCTTACTAATCATACACCATTTTCAGATATTGAAAGTCATAGTGATTATGAAGTAACATATAAATATAAGAAAACAAATGAAGAGACAGGACAAGAAGAGGAAGTTACTGCTCCATACATGGAAGGAACTAAACTTGGAAATTACTTTAAATCAGTTCATTATGCTGATGAGGCTATAGGTCAATTAATTGATGAATTAGATCAAAATGGTGTTCTTGATAATACTGTAATCGTCATCTATGGAGATCATGACGCAAAATTGAAAAAATCAGAATTTAAACGTTTCTATAATTACGATCCTGAGACTGATTCTGTTTTAGACAAAGATGATCCTAATTATAAAGAAGTAGATTATTATCAATATGAATTAAATCGTAAAGTACCATTTATTATTTGGTCAAAAGATAATAAAGATAAAGCCAAAGAAACAAAAAAAATAATGGGTATGTATGATGTAATGCCAACTTTAGGAAATATGTTTGGATTCAAAAGTAAATATGCTTTAGGACATGATATATTTAGTATTGATGAAAATGTTGTATTCTTCCCAGATGGAAATTGGTTAACTGATAAAATGTATTATAATCAAAGTAAAGAAGAAGGAAAACTATTGAATCCTGATGATACTGTTAGTGTTGATTATATTCAAAAATATAATAAATTAGCTGATGAAGCCGTTTCTATTTCTGATTCAATTATTGTATATGACTTAATTAAAAAGGAAGAAGCAAAAGAGAAATTAACAAGTGAGGTAACAAATGAAAGCAAATAAAAAGAAAAGAAAATTAAAAACATCCTTTATATTAACGATTTTAATAATAATAATAATCGCAATTTTAGGTTTTTGCATTAAAGACATCTTCGATAGTTTAAATACTAAATCACAAAAGAAAGTTGAAGTACTTGATACTATTAAAGGGTATGGATATCAACTTAATGAAAATGATCCTGAGTATTTTAAAGAATTATTCAAAAAATTAAAAAAAGAATTAGAAAGTGACGATATGGATGAAGAAGAATATGCTAAAATAATGAGTAAAATGTTTATAGCAGATTTCTATTCATTAGATTGTGCAATCAACAAAAATGATGTTGGTGGAACACAATTTGTTTATAAAGATTATCAAAATGATTTTGAATCTTATGCTAAAGATACTGTTTATCGTTACGTAGAAAATAACATCTATAAAAATAGAAAGCAATCATTACCAAATGTTGAAAAAGTGTCGGTTTCAAAAATTGAACAAGATGATTATGAAACAGAAGTAGCAAGTGATGATAAAGCTTATTATGTAACTTTAAAAATTACATATAAAGAAGATTTACAATATCCAACCGAAAGTAATTTAATCTTAATTCATAGTAATGATAAACTAGAAATAGCTGCAATGAATTATGAAAAATAAGAAAAAGACACAAAATTCCTTGTGTCTTTTTATGTGTGATAATTTCTTATCACATTAATATTATGTACATAGATTAAATTTATATACAAAAAAAAATAAAAAAAAAGAATTATTGTGTTATAATATGGGATCAAGGACGTGATTTTATTAAAGATGAAACTTTATATTTATATCCTCTAATAATTGATTCATATAGAAAACTAATGTCAAAATATATAGAATTAACTAATTTAACTGGAGAAAAATATATAACTAAAATAGAAGAATTAAAAACGACAAGATTAAAAAATTTACAAGAAAATCTTTAGAAAAACTAGGAATTGAATATAAACCAAATGCCGTTTATTCAAATAAAAAAGTAGATACAAATAAAAAAATAGCAGGTGTTGAACTTATTCAAGATATTAGTTCAATAAAATTAGGAATTGAAAATATGATTAGTACAATGAAATCAATGATTGTTCTAATAATTGTTGTAGCAGTTATTTTAGGTATTGTTATTATCTATAACTTAGGAGTTTTATCATTTACAGAAAAACAATATCAATTTGCAACTTTAAAAGTGTTAGGATTTAAAGATAAACAAATCAAAAAGATTTATACTAAACAAAATAATTGGATTACACTTATTTCAATTATTATAGGACTTCCTTTAGGATACTTACTTTTAAACTTCATCTTTGTTTCAGCTCTATCAGACGGTTATGACTTTAATGCTAAAGTAGAATTAATATCTTATATATATGCCGCACTCGGTACGCTTATTGTCTCTTTTATTGTTTCAAAAATATTAGATAAGAAAGTAAATAAAATAGATATGGTTACAAGTCTAAAAGGAAATGAATAAAAAAATTTTGTATGAAATACAAAGTTTTTTTTAAAACTTACTAACTGTGTTGTTAAAGTTCTGTAAATATGATACAATTACAGTGTTAAGATAGGAGAAATCAATATGAAAAAAATATTAATTATAAATGTCGTACTTGTTATGATATTTACACTTTCAATGTGTGGTTGTTCAAAAAAAGAAACAAAAGTTAAGAGTGTAAAAAAAGAAAAGGTAGTTCAAAATAAAGAAAAAGATGTTGTAAAAAATCAAAAAATAGAAAATTTTAAAATGACAAATACTTCTTTGAAATATGATGGTGGTTATTCTACTTTAGAAACTGATGTAAAAAATATTTCAAATGAAACTAATTATTTAAAATCATTTGATATTATTGTAAAAGATAAAAGTGGTAAAGAAATGATAAAATTAGTAGGTTATATTGGTGAAGAAATTTCAGCTGGTGAAACGAAGAAAATAATAAGTAAAACGGATATGGATCTTTCAAAAGCTGGTAGTGTAGAATATACCATAAATAGATAAAGGTTTAAAAGGAAAAATAAAGTGAAAAAACTTTTATTAACCATTGCACTATTTGGTATTTCATGATGCACAAATAATAAAAATACAACTAAAGTAAAATTAGAATATGATAAATAAGTAAATAAAATTCTTTTGTTATAAAGTAGAGGAGATAATAATGATAAAATTAGTTTTAGTAAGACATGGACAAAGCATTTGGAATTTAGAAAATCGCTTTACAGGATGGACAGATGTCGAATTATCAGAAAATGGTATTAAAGAAGCCAAAGAAGCTGGAATTGTATTAAAACAAAAAGGATTTACGTTTGATATAGCTTTCACATCTGTATTGAAAAGAGCAAATGACACCTTAAATTATATTTTAGAAGAACTAGATTTGAAAGATATCCCTATAAATTATAGTTATAAGTTAAATGAAAGACATTATGGAGCACTACAAGGATTAAATAAAGATGAAACAAGAAAAAAATATGGAGAAAATCAAGTCTTACTTTGGAGAAGAAGTGCTGATGTAAGACCACCTTCTTTAACGAAAGATGATCTACGATATCCAGGTAATGATCCTAAATATAGTAATTTAAAAGAATCAGAACTACCACTTACAGAAAATCTAATAGATACTATTAAAAGAGTAGTTGAATACTATAATTCTGATATAAAAAAAGAATTGGAACAATCAAAAAAAGTAATCATAGTAGCACATGGAAATAGTTTAAGAGGATTAATGAAATATTTGGATAATTTAACAGATGAAGAAGTAATAAAACTAGAAATAGAAACAGGTAATCCTATTTGTTATGAACTAGATGATAATTTAAAACCAATTAAACATTATTATTTAAAATAATCAAAAAACCAGCAATACTGGTTTTTTAGTTTATTCCATATAAGTTAGATCTTTAAATAAACCGATATGTGGTGGAAAAAAAGGAAAAAAGATAAAACTGAATAATAATAAAATAACTAGAAATGAAATATTACATGGACAATTGTTTTTGTTTTTTATATAAGCATATATTTGACCTAGAAGAGTTGCTATAAAAAAACTACTAATATCTAAAAAGGCATAGTTAGTTCCGATAATCTCTGTGTATGCATAGAAAAAAACAATGATAAAGGATAAAGCAATAATTAATCCTGTTACATACACAATTGATACTTTTATTTTTTACAAAAAATTCAATAATAATTGTTATTAACATAGGAAAAAATAAAAGTTTTAAATGTTCCCAAGTGCTTTCATTAACAGCACTAAAAATGCCTACTATATGATTATTATTTGAAAAAGCAAATGTAAAATAGTACCAAGTATTAGTATAAAGACAGTACTTAAAATTTCAAATAATAAAAAATTTTTTTCTTTTTTAATATTTCCTTAATTAGACTTATGTAATATAATTAAAAATATATTTAAATAGTGGAATTAAATAAAATATAGTGAATATAATCATATGGACAAACTTTTTGAAAGGAAGATGATTATCAATAAAATATTAATTCCTAAATATTCTAATTTAGAAGAAATAATTAATTCAGTTTCACATGGAATAGGTTCAATTTTAAGTATTTATGGTTTAGTTTTATTAAAAAATACCAAAAGTATAGAGGCATTAGTATTTGGAATAACGTTGTTTTTACTTTATACTATCTCTTGTATTTACCACGCTATACCTTTTAATTTAGAAATAAAAAAACTATTTAGATTATTAGATCATTGTATGGTTTTCTTATTAGTATTTGGAACAATTGTCCCTGTTGCGTTAGTTGGAATAGGTAAAATAAGCGGCGTTATATATTTTTTCCTTGTTTTAATTTTAACTATTATTGGTTTAATATTTACAATAACTAAATTGGATAAAGTGCAAATATTAGAGGTTATTTGTCATTTAATAAATGGATGGGGAATTATCTTGTTTTCAAAAACACTAATTACAAATTGCGGAATACTAAGTTTTATATTTATTATGTTAGGTGGTATGGTTTATACGATTGGAGCCGTTTTATATTGTAGAGGAGCTAAAAAAAAATACTATCATTCAGTATTTCATTTTTTTTGTTTATTTGGTTCATTTTTTCATTTTTTAGCTATTTATTTAATTTGTTTTTGATATAAGTAATTAATATTGGTAATAAAGATAATATAACGATGGCAATAATAATTAAAGTAAAGTGTTCTTGAACAGCTTCGATATTACCAAATAAGTATCCCATTGTTAAAAATAATGAAACCCATACAATTCCACCAATGGCATTATATTTTATAAATTTAGGATAATGAAGTTCTCCCATTCCAACAACAAATGGAACAATAGTTCTAATTATGGGCATAAAACGAGCTAATAATACAGCCGTTCCTCCATATTGTTTTACTAAGTCTTCAGCTTTTTTTAGGTTTTCATCTTTTATTAATTTGAATTTTTTATTATTTAGTATTTTTTTACCAAAGTGTTTTCCAATTTCATAGTTAACAGTATCACCTAGAATAGCACTCATTATGATTATTATAATTAGTAACCAAAAGTTCATTTTTCCAATAGCAGCAAATGTACCAGCAGCAAAAATTAATGAATCTCCAGGTAAAAATGGTAAGAAAACTAAACCTGTTTCACAAAAAATAATTATAAACAATATGGGATATATAAAATTTCCATATTCTTGAATAAATTGTCCTATATATTGATTACAATGTAGTAAAAAATCAATTAATTGCATTTATATCCTCCTTAACTTTATCAATTATAATATAAAAAATTAACTATTTAAACTTTACGTAGTGTATTCCTAATTTTTTATAGATAGAAGACGCTCTTGGAAGTTTAAAAATTCTTGCAAATAACAAATTATAAAATTCATCGATCAAAACGATTGTACAAAGACTAAAACTGATTACTAAAAATAATTTTTTATTCATTTTTCGCGCTAAATAGAAACAAGCTGGAATAATTCCATAAATTAAAAGTAGGCTTGATAGTCCAAAAAAGAAAGCACTTCTAAAACATACAAATCCACCAATATTTCCAAAGTTTAAAATTTCTGCGTTATAGTTCCAACATCTAAGACCATCACGTAAAAGATACATCCCAAGTCCAGAAAAATATTCTAAAATACCACATGATATAAAACCTATTAAAAATACTTGAAATGGTTTTTTGCGCCTTTTATAAGTTAAAAAGTAAATCATAATTGACCCTGTAGCATATATATTTATCCAAGGTAAGAAATTCCCACCTCTCCAAAAAAATTCTTTCATACCACCATTAAAGTAATAAAAAATAAATTCATATATAAAACCAAAAGTACCAGCAATTACAATAATTAAACTAAATATTCCAAGCGTTGTTAATTTATCAAATGAATAATCATAATTTAAATATTTTTTATATTTTTCCTTCATATTTCATACACCATACTTCCTAATACTATTCTTTTTGATTATAACATATTAATTAAAAATAAAAAACCAATCATTGATTGATTTTAAATATTAAATTTCTACAAAATACTTTTTAATTATTAAGTTTACATTTGAAAAATCAATATTAGCAGTTTGAGCATCACCAGTAATTCCACATTGAATATATAAATCTGTTTTTGCATCAAATTTGGTAACAATCGTTTCTGAACAATCCATTCTAGAAGTACTTCCAGCTTTTAATTCGAATGATAAGTCTTGTATAACAGCTCCATTAGAATTTGATAAATGAAAGATTGCACCGTGACTTTGATCAACACCAGATATTTGCCCACAAAGGGTAATTTCATAATATCCGGGTTGCATTACAGAAAAATGTGTATCATTTAATTTAACTATGATATCATTATTTTCGGGAATACTTATTAATTCTTGAAATACCATAATTCTGGAGTAGTGAGCTTGAGCATAACTTGCAAACAAAATAGCCTCATAATTAGTTTCTATCGGTTTTGCCTGACCAGTATCACCTTTTGGACCAGTAGGGCCAATATCACCTTGGGGTCCCGTCGGACCGATGTCACCTTGAGGTCCCGTCATACCGATATCGCCTTTTGGACCCTTAACATCACCTATATCACTCCATGTATCTTTAATAGAATCCCATATATATAAATCATTGTTAATAATGTAACAATCTCCATTTGTACCTGTTGGATGATTTTTAATTAGTTCCTCTAATGAATTATAACTACCTAATATTTCCAAACCTTTTCCAGCAGGTCCAGTTGGACCAGGAATCATTTGACAAGGATATATTCCTATTTTTTTTAATCTTTTTTGGATTTTAGCATTTTCCACAATTTCCGATATTTTATTTTCAAAATTCATTTTTCATCCCCCATTTAGTTATTACAATATATGAGGTAAAATGTTTTTTGATTGTGGTATAATGTAGTAAAGTAAAAATTAAGAAAGGAATTAAAATATGAATAAGAAAATAGATTTGCACATACATACTAATAAATCAGATGGAAAACTTAGTCCAAAGGAGGTAATTGATGAGGCATTAAAAAATGGTGTTAGTACAATTGCAATAGCTGATCATGATACTATAGAAGCATATAGTGATGAATTATTTAATTATGCAAAAAAAAATAATATTAATATTATACCAGCAGTTGAAATATCTACTAAAACTAAAAAGGGTGGAGTCCATGTACTTGGATATAATATAGATTATAAAAGTGAAGAATTCAAAAAAAGATTATTTGCATTAAGAAATATAA
This sequence comes from uncultured Mycoplasmatota bacterium, assembly GCA_900550255.1. Taxonomy (GTDB): domain Bacteria; phylum Bacillota_I; class Bacilli_A; order RF39; family UBA660; genus UMGS1271. The sequence goes on from URQZ01000009.1 coordinate 11,015, forward strand.
GACATAATTATTTATATAAAGTCGCTGACAAAATAAGTGATTTAGGTTATAAAATTGATGTAGAGGCTCTTGATAAAATTGATGCTGTTACAAAAGCTCATATTGCATCAAATGTGGTTGATAATAAAGAAAATGAAACCTTATTAAAAGAAGTTTTTGGATATATTCCAAGTAGGGGAGAATATATTGAAACAATAATGAATGAAGGATGTCCTGCATATGTTAAAAAGGAAACGTTAACACCAAAAGAGGCTGCTCAAATAATTAGACAAGCTGGTGGTAAGGTAGTTTTAGCTCACCCAGTTGCATATGAATATGAAGATAATTTAACCGAAGAAGATATTTTAAATTTAGTAAATGAAATGCAAGCAGATGGAATTGAAGCTAATTATATTTATATAAATAGAAGTAATAATGATGAAAAAATAAATGATACTAAAAAATGGAGAGATTTTGCTAAAAAAAATAATTTATTTACAACTATAGGATCTGATTTTCATTATGCTGATGGTATTGCACCTTTAATTGGTTTTGTTAGTGAAAATTTAGATTTAGATGATAATTATTTTGAAGAAGTTTTAAAGAATTAGAAATTATTTACAAATAATAAAATGTAAATAATTTTTTTTAAAAAAGTCTTGACTTAGAGTTAACTCCAAGTATTATTGTGTTATAAATAGAAGGAATATAATGTAAATTATAAACTAATGATAAAAACTATTTATTTCGTAATTAGTAGCAAAAATAAGTGTAAAAATATATCTTGTATATATTAGGAAGTTTTTTAAATTAAATAAATTGAAGATTAAAAAATAAATATAGACAAAAATTTGACAAGTAAATACATTTTTTTAATAAGTGAAATTTTAATAATCTAATTCAAAAAATTACATTTGTTGTAAATAAATTAATATTTTTATTTATTTTTTTCATTAAGTACACTATATTTTTATTACATATTAATTATACATTTTAAAAGTATTTTCATAAATTAAAATAGAAGAATTGAAATATGATAATTGATTCTAAAAAAATAGAGGAGGGTGTATAATGAATAGTTGTAATGATTATGAGCGAATAAGAAAAAAAATTGAAGAAGAAAGAAAAAAATACAAATTTTGTTATGTGCAAGGTCCAACCGGACCACAAGGAATAAAAGGAGAACAAGGACCACAAGGAGAAAAAGGGGAACGAGGAATACCAGGCCCTGTAAGTATTGGAGTTGGAGTTACAGAAACAGTAGAAGCGTTTGAAGACGCTAAAGTAGAAAATGTTGGAACGAATGAAGATGCTATCTTAAACTTTAAAATACCTAGAGGAGAACAAGGAATAGAAGGAAAAATTGGACCGCAAGGAATACCAGGCCCAAAGGGAGAGAAAGGAGAACAAGGACCACAAGGAATAAAAGGAGAAAAAGGAGATCAAGGACCATCAACTATCCAAATTGGAAATATTGAAACAATAGAGCCAACAGAAGAAGCTGAAGTAGTAAACGTTGGAACACCAGTAGATGTAGTTTTAGATTTTAAAATACCTAAAGGAGAACAAGGAGAACAAGGACCAAGAGGGCTTCCTGGAGAAATAGGGAGAACAGAACACATTGCTATAGATGAAACAGAAACATTAGAACCTGGAGAACCAGCGCAAGTTATGGATACTTTTGAAGATTGGGTGCATCATTTAGCGTTTTTAATTCCAAAAGGAGCTAAAGGAGATGTTGGAGAAAGAGGACCACAAGGTCCTGCAGGTCCTCCAGGAACAGAATTTGTATCTTCTTATGGAATTAGATATTCAATGACTGATACACAACTTACATTATCACAAGGAACTGATACAATAATTCCACTACCTGAAAAAGGAACAGCCTTTCTTACAGAATATCCAGATAATAATTCTATTAAGATAAAAGAAGGTGGAGTATATTTGGTATCATATTTATTATGTGGAGCAACAAATGAAGAATGTTCTATAACTATGTCTGTTAGAGCAAATGATGTACTACAACCTGCTACAAGTGCAACAAGTGAATTTAGCGCCCAAATAATTAATAATATAAGTGGAACAACAATTGTATCATTACAAGCAAATGATCTTATAACTTTAAATGTAAAATCATCTAAAGTGGTTGATTTGAAATTTAATGGAAGTACTAATGCAATGTTAAGTGTTACTAAAATACATTAAGAATGGGGAACTCCTATTCTTTTTAATTACTTCATTTTTAATTTTTAACATAAATTATTATAAAGGAAGGTGATAATTATTCAAATAATAGATAATAATACAGTTGTTGTTATGACTAGTGATGAATTAAAACAAGTTTTGAGTGAAGATAATGGTTATGAATATGTTTATTTAGGAAGTGATATTGATGCTACAAGTGGTTTTGTTATAAATAGTAATAAAGGTAAAATTGTTATTGATGGAACATATAATAATACAAAATATACTTATACAAATAATTTAAGTTCGGAAGAAACGGTTATAAAAGTAAGCACAGCTAATAAAAGAATCATATTGAAAAATATGAATATAGTATCTTCACATGGTTATGGAGTTATTTATGTTCCATCTCATCCAAACTATTCTAATGTGGTAGTAGAATATAATAATATAAATTTTAGTGGGATCGAACTTTCACAAAATTATTATGGAACTACTAAAATTATAGATTCTGTTTTAGAAGTGAAAGATACTAATAATGTTTCCGCACAAAGAGCCTGTAATTCCAATAGAATCATAATAGATGGAAATACAACAATTACAAGCGATTCAAATACAAATACAATTTTCTTTTTTAATGATGTTATACCATCATTAGTTAAAATTATGCCAAATAGCAGAGTAAGTATTACGACTAATAGAGAATTTATGAATGGAACTAATAGGTTGGATTTAATAGTAGGGCATGGTGCAGAATTTCTTTTAACAACAGGGAATGGTTTTGCAATAACAACAACACATGGTGCTAGAAATGTTTTAATAGAAGAAATGGCTAATTTTACATTTATTGAAAAAAGCCATCAAAGAGTTCCAATGTGGAATGTATTTGGAGATTTTAAAGTTTCAGAAGGAGCAAGCATATCTGTAATAAACACATATATGACAACGCCATCAGATAACTATAATATTTATTTTAAAGGAACTAATCAGAAGTTTATACTAGATAATCCAAAATATGTAAATATTTATACCAAAAATGCGAATGTAGTCTATACCAATAATCCTGTTGATTTTTCCTTTAGCTTTAGTAGACTTAACATGTGGATATATGCACTTGACTATACTTCTGCTTGCACACTTGATGATACACCAGCATTTTATTGGTATAAAGAAAATACACCAGCTAAAATAACGGGTGTATTAAATAAAGATAGTACTACAGTTACATCACATAATTTTACAGATACTGAGTTAAGTTCAATATCAGATATAAATAGTTTTTCCTTTCAAGATAAAAAAATATTAACTATCGGAATGGTTAAGATAAATGTCCATCCAATTACAAATTCTATAGATACTATTTCAGGACATACCATACCTTATGCAAACGTTAAAATGGAATATAATAATAAAAGTTTAACAGCGGTCTCAGATGAAAATGGTTTTTTTGAAGTAAATGTTGATTCTGCTATTTTAGATAATACAAGAGTTAAAATAACATCTTGTTTAAATAGTTGTTTTACTGAAAGAAATGTAATAACACCTTTTATGGGAGAGTTAACTCTTTTAAAAGCAACAAAAAATATTCCGTTTAGTATGATACCATCTTCAACTAATCCAATTATATTACCTAAAAAAAATGAAACAGTGGTAACCGTAGTTGATAGTAGAGTAAATAGTACTAACTGGAAATTATATTTAAATTATACAAATCCAATGATAGATAGTACAGGTAAAGTACTAATAGATTCATTATTTTTTAAGAAATTTAATAATGAAGAAGCTCTTTTAAATACAAATAAAAAATTAATATATGAATCAAGTGATAATGGGGGAGTAGTAGGTGTAAGTAATGTTACATTTTCGACCGATAAAGGATTGTTTCTAAAACCTAGCAAAGATTTGCTTGAAGATGAAGATTATTCTACATTAATAATTTGGAGTATTGAGGCATAATACCTTTACAAAAAAGAAAATTGATTCATAAAATATATTGTAATGAGGTGAATTATGACAAGTGATTATATTTATATTAAACTTTGCAGTAATAAAAGTATAAGTCTAAGTAATTTAAAAATAAAATTAAAAGATAAAAGTAATAAGATTGTTTTTAATGGAACAATAGATTGTTTTGGAAAACTAAAAATACCAGTATGTAATAATGAGGTGTATAAATTAGTCATATATTCTAATTTATCAATTGTGGTAGTACCTTTAATTGCAAAAAAAGATAGATTTTATTGTATAAATATTGATAATAAACCAAGAAAAGAACATCTTATTACGATAATGTTAATGGATAAAAATTATCCAAATATAAAAATAGAAGGGGGGAAAATGATATTATGGCAAGACACACAATTCCAATAACGAACGGAAAAGGAAGCATTGAACTTGTAACTGGTACATATAATGCCCAAGCTTTAGCTGGTGGATATGATGCAACAACACTTGATCCCAAAAGTGTAACTATTATAGATGGAACAGATACATATGCTTTTACAATAAGTGCAAAAGGAACTTTAACACTTCATGTTACAGATACAGGAGATCCTAATACAGGAATACAAATTGTTGGCGCTAAATTTATAAGAACAGATAGTACGGGAACGATAGTTGGAAAGGAAATAACAACTAATGAAGATGGGAATGCTGTATTTAACAATGTTCCTTTTGCTGAATCTGGAAGTACAGCAATATATTATAAGCAAATATCAAGTGATGGAGGTCACACATTTGATGATACTATTAAATCAATTGTTATGACTGAATCATCTGAAACAGTGCAAATAACAAACCCAACAGCACCAGTTAGAAACTTCACATTAATGGATGCAAGTTTCCCTAATATACCAGTTATAGATGGTCAAATAATACTTGAAGATAATTAATAAAGAAGCAAAAATTTTATAAAATTTGCTTCTTTTTAAATGCTTCAAAACTGTGAAAATTCTTTTTAGCTATAAAACTTAGTATAGATTAATTTGATGTTAAAAAAATGTAGATTCTTTTAATTTAAATCCACATTTTTTATGTTTTTGTTCTTTTTATGAGTTTAGCATGAACTACCATTTTATCATTATCATTATAACAAGTGGATAAAGTAAGTATATTATCGTTAGATCCTACATTTGTATTAAATCTATGATTACTTCTGTTTTTAATCATATCTAAAAAGTTTTGATATTCGTTATCATTATAAAAATCAGTTTGTAAGTAATCACTAGTAGTAGGTATATGATAAATACTAAATATTTGCCATAAACTATTTTCTGTTTTATTATCAATAATAATTGTATATGTTAAAATACCATCAGCCCAAATTTGTTTATCAGCTGTTTTAGTAATATATAACCCATCAATTATTGTAACAACAGAAACAGTAGATGTTATAGAGGTTGGTATATTATTATAAATTCCTGCAGAAGTGGCCGAATTTCTTAATTCTGATTCCATAATGCCCCCCCTTATATTATATTTTATATTTAATAAATAAAAGTGCTAAAACGTTTTTTTGAAAAAGATATTATAAAATGACTATTTAAAAAAATATATTATTCATAAACTAAATTAGAACAATTATAGTTTTATACAAATAATAGAGGAGGAATATGATTGAAAAAATATCAAGAATTAATTGAAAACCTAAAATTAAGAAATAAAATATTAAATCTAGGAATTTGTAATTCTATTATAGGTCCCGCAGGTCCAAAAGGAGATATAGGACCAACCGGACCAAAAGGTAATCATGGTGATATAGGGCCAAAAGGTGATCCTGGTGATATAGGACCAACGGGTCCGATTGCAATATCATCTACTGAGGGATTATTTTTTACAAATTTTTTAGAAACAAATACATCTGGAGAAATGTTACTTCAAGATTCATGGCTGGTACCTAATGAATCGGAATATTTTTCTTTATTGAATGAAACTGATATAAAAGTTCAACCAGGTATTTATGAGATTTCTTTTTCAGGTTTAATAGAAAAAGCAGATGATTCTCATGGTGCAACATTTTATCTCAAAGATGATCGTGGATCTGCACTTAAAGACTTATCCTTTGAATTATTAGCGGGAAATGGAAAACAAATGAGTTTTTCACAAACGATTCTTTTTAGATTTGAACAAGAAACAACTTTACAAGTAAAAGCTGATATACTAGGAAATCAAGATGACTCTAATGTAGTAGTAACGAATGTTAATTTAGTTATGAAAAAAATTCATGAATAAAACATATCTTTTTGATGTGTTTTATTTTATTTAAATTAAATTATATAGTATAATATTGTTAGTTTAATATTAGAGGTGGATATGAAAAAGAGACAAGAAATATATGATTTGTATTGGTATTTCGCAAGTGAAAGACAGAATATATTTATAAAAAAACTAAATGGCGAACCTTCACCATGGACAGATGATAAAATATTACAAGATTATAAATTTTGTAATAGTTATCGCGTTAATGATAGGGTTAGTCAATATTTATTAAAAAACGTTATATATAATGGTAAAAAATATTCTGATGCTGATATGATATTTAGAATAATATTATTTAAACTATTTAATAAGGAATCAACTTGGCAGTTATTATTAAATAATTTTCATGATATTACTTTAAAAACATTTAATGTAAAAGAATACTCAAAAGTATTAGAAAACGCTATTTCAAGTGGCATAAAAATCTATAATGATGCTTATATAAGTTGCGCTAATAAAGCTTTTGGTTATGACAGGAAGCATGATAACCATTTAGAGCTTTTAAATAAAATGTTTAATATAGATAAAATGCAAGATAAAATCATTAAATGTCAAACAATGAAAGAAGGCTTTGATATTATAAAAAGTTATCCTTTAATCGGAAACTTTATGGCTTACCAATTGGTAACTGACATTAACTACAGTGAAGTCGTAAATTGGAGAGAAGATGAGTTTACAATAGCAGGACCTGGTTCATTAAGAGGTATAAAAAAATGTTTTATTGATAAAGGAAGCTTAAGTAATGAAGATATTATTAGATATATGTATGAACATCAAGATGAAGAATTTAAAAGACTTAATTTCAATTTTAAAAGAATTGGAAATAGACCATTACAACTTATAGATTGTCAAAATATATTTTGTGAACTAGATAAATATTGTAGAGAAGCCGTACCAAATTTAAAATCGAATCGAACAAAAATAAAAAAACACTATGTGCCAAAGAAAGAAAAAATAGAATATTTTTATCCACCTAAATGGAATATAAAATAATGATTAGGAGTTGATAATATGAACTTAAATATTTTTTGGAGTATTTATATTTTAACTTTTTCACTAGCAATGCTTATTATTTGGTATTTTACTTATTTTAAAAAAAGAAACAAAGAAAAAAGGTGCCTAGAAAAAACAACAGGCATAGTAATTAGATACTCAAATACGAGATACAATGGTATTAGACTTCCGGTTGTTCAATATATTGTGGATAATAAAAAATATAAGGTTGTGGGTCCAAAATTTAGATGGATAGTTGTGAAAAAAATTAATAATCCATTAAATAATTCTAAAAATGAAATCATTAGTAATTTAACTACTAAAAAATCACTTCCAGAAATATTAAAAATTAGTTTATACAATAATCAAATTATTAACTTTAAAAGATTACCAATATATGAATTATACCCTGTAAATAGTGAGGTAGAGGTCTATTATAATCCTTCAAAACCAAAAGAAAGTTATGTTGAAAGAAATATAAAACCAAGTAAACTTTTAAACCTTATATTATTAGGTGGAATAATTTTGATGATTTTTTCCTTGTATTTAATCAGTAAAATATAAAAGTAGATTTAAAAAATCGCCCATATTCTTCCAACATATTATTTTGTTTCAAATAATGAAATGATTAAGAAATTAGAATTATTTAGTTTCCAAAATATCAAACCACTATTAATTAATGGATTAGTAATTGTTTTATTTAGTGGGTTATTTATTATCATAACTAATTATATAAGTAGAAAAAAACAAGTAATAAAATAAGGTAATAATTATGAATAAACTATTATTAAATATTGAATCATTCGAAAGAATGATTTTTTTCATTTACATAATTTTACTTTTAAACTTGCCTTTAAGTTTAATTTTAGGGAATTTATATGATATAATTTTTTTAGGTGGTAAAGTGAAAATAGGTATAGATATAGATAATGTAATATCAAATTTTAATGATACCTTATTAAATGAATATTTAATACATGATAAAACATTACGTAATAATGGTATTATAAATAAAAATGCTAAATATATTAGAAATGGTATGTTTGATTGGAACGAAGAAGAAGAAAAATCTTTTTATAAAAACAACATAGAGCGAATTGTCAAAAACTTAGGTATTATTGAAGGTGCAAAGGAATATATAGATAAATTACATAATGATGGACACGTTATTTATATCATAACAGGAAGAGATAATGGAGAATATACTGATCCTTATAATATGACAAAAAATTGGCTTGATATGAAGCATATTTATTATGATAATTTAATTTTAACAGATTCTTATGATAAGCATGTTAAATCAAAAAAATGTATAGAGCATCATATTGATGTAATGATAGATGATTCTAAAAGAATGTGTAAGGACATAAAGGATAATGGTATTAGAGCATTACTTATGGATACACCATATAATAGAGATACAAATGAATTTGAAAGAGTTAATTCATGGAAAGAAATTTATAACAAATTATCTAATAAAAAAATTAATGTGATACTTGATACAGATATTTATAATGAATGTGATGACCAATTTGCATTAGCCTATTTAATTAAGTCACAAGATATGTTTAATATTGAGGCAATTACAGTTGCACCATATTCTCATACAAAAAGAGATGTAAAAGTAATAGATGGACAAGATTTGAGTTATAATGAAATTTTAAAAATATGTAATTGGTTAAATTTTGATACCTTTAATAAAGTATTTAAAGGATCAATGGGTTATATTCAAAATGGATATGATGAAAATAATGATGCAGTAAATAAAATAATTGAAGTGGCGCTTAAAAACGATAAAACTTATATATTAGGAATTGGAGCTATAACTAATATTGCTTTAGCAATAAAAAAAGAACCTAAGATAATTGATAGAATAGAAATCATTTGGTTAGGTGGAAATGAAATAGAATATAAAGATAATTTAGAGTTTAATTTTAGACAAGATATTGAAGCAGTTAAAACAGTTTTGAAATCAAAAGTAAAACTTACTATATTGCCTTGCAATAATGTTGTATCAAATTTAAGAATTGATATTGATACTTTAAGAAATAATTTAGAAAATAAATCAGAATTATGTAATTATTTAATTAGGAGATTTTATAATGATGGATATCATGGGATAGAGGAAAGTCGTGTTATTTGGGATATATCGGTTGTAGCTTATATGATAAATAAAAATTGGTTTGAAACAAAAAAGATAAGTTGTCCTAATATAAAAGAAGATACCTCTTATGAGTTTACTGAAGGTAATCACAATATTACTTTTGTTACTAAATTAGACAGGGAAAAGATATATAGTGATTTATTTAGAAAGTTGAGATAGAAATATGATATTTAGTGTATTAGCATTTATTACATTAATAATAAGTATCTGCATAAAGGATAGAAAAAGATCTTTATGTGTGCAATCTTTAAATTGTTTGTTTGAAGCAATTTACAATTTTATAATATCAGCTTTTACTGGAGCGTTTTTAAGTATAATTAATTTAATACGTTCATTTTTATTTATAAATAAGAAAAAATTTAGTAAAAGGGTATATTTAATAATGTTAATTATTTTTGAATCAATTATAATTATTAATTGTCTATACACATGGCAAGGAATTATTTCATTATTACCAACAATTGGTTCAATAATTAGAACATATTGCTTATGGCAATCAAATATGAAACTAGTAAGAATTTCAGGAATTACTACAGGTTTGTTATATGGTTCATATTATATTTATTATAGTAGTTGGTTTATGGTATTAGGTGATGTTGTTTTATTAGTTACTGGAATTTATGTTCTATTGAAAAATGATATAAAAAGAAGGAGAAAAATATGAAATTATATGTAGTCAGACATGGACGAACAAATTGTAATGATGAAGGAAAATATAATGGTAAGTTAGATGAAGATATAAATGAAACTGGAATAAAACAAGCAGAGGAAGCACGAAAAAAAGTAGAAAAATTAGATATAGATTTAATAATATGTTCTCCCTTATTAAGGACGAAACATACTTGTAATATTATAAATGCCAATAATATACCAATTATTTATGATAAAAGATTAGAAGAAAGAGATTGTGGAAAATTAACAAATGAAAAGTTAGGAGAATTTTATTATACTGATTATTGGAATTATTATTCAAATAAAAAAATTGAAGGATTAGAAACAATACCTGAATTATTTAAAAGAGTATCCTTATTTTTAGATGAAATAAAAGAAAAATATAAAGATAAAAATATTTTAATTGTAACACATGGAGGTGTTGCAAGAGGCGTTTATTTTTACTTTAATGAAATTCCAAAAGATGGGAAATTGGAAAATTTTGGATCAGGTAATTGTGAGATAAAGGAGTATGAACTATGAAAATAACAAGTAAAGAAGCCAAAGAATTATTAGAAATCGAAAGACAAAAAGCAAAGGATGATAGATGGATTACCCATTGTTTATCTGTTGGTGATAGTGCCGGTAGAATTGCCAAGGCGTTAAATGATAAAGGATATAGTGTTGATGTAGATAAAACGATTACACTTGGATATTTACATGATATTGGTAAATATAATGGAGAATCACATGGTCATGTTATGAGGGGGTATGAATATTTAAAAAGTAAAGGGTATGATGATGAATATGCTAATATATGCCTAACACACTCATATTTAAATAACGATATTGTGTGTACTGCTGGAGGTGTACCCAATCCAGATGATAATCCATTTTTAGCTAATTTTATAAAAGAACATGAATATACAATTGAAGAAAAATTAATAAATTTATGTGATTTAATGTGCCCTCAAGCTAATAAAGTATTTACAATTGATAAAAGATTAATTGATATTATGATTAGAAGAGGTGCATATTCAAATACACAATATCATATTAAAGAAACTTATAAATTAAAAGAATATTTTGATGATTTATTAGGCTATAATTTATATAATTTATTTCCTGAAATAAAAGAAAATTTGTAAAACGAAAATATATCTAGTTAGACATGGTGAAGTACCTCATAATGCATTTAAAGTGTATAGTAATGAAAATGAAGATTTAAATGATAGAGGAATAATGCAAGCAAAAGGATTAAAAAATACCATTGAAAATTTAGACTATGACATTGTAATTTCTTCACCATTAATAAGGACAAGACATACAGCTCAAATAATTAATGCTAAAAATAAAACTATTTTAATTGATAATAGATTAGAAGAGAGAAATCCAGGAGATTTAAACGGAAAACCTATAAGTTTTACCAATAGAGAAGAATATTGGAATTACTATACAAAGATACAATATGGAACAAGTGAAAATATTCAAAAATTTTTTGGAAGAGTTTATGATTTTTTAGATGAACTTAAAACAAAAAATTATGAGCAAGTATTAATAGTAGCTCACTCTGGTGTATCAAAAGCTTTTAGTGGTTACTTTGAAGGTATTAAAGATGGAAAATTGGAAAATTTCGGCTCAGGTAATTGTGAGATAAAGGAGTACGAATTATAAAAGGTAAAGGATATTATAATATGTAAAAAAACAAGGAGACTTTTTATGAATAATAAATACTATTTTAAAGATGATACAAAATTAACTAATTATTTTTTATGTGATATTGTAATTGATAATATAAAATTTTCATCAGGTGAAGCAGCTTATCATTATCAAAAATTTAAGGATAAAGATATTAAAAAATTAATATTAAAACTTTCTCCTGATGAAGCCAAGCACGTTAGTAGAGAATTATCTAGATTCATAAGAGATGATTGGGAAAGTGTTAAATATGATTCGATGAAAAAAGTAGTAATGGAAAAATTTAAACAAAATAAAGATTGTTTAGAGGAATTATTAAATACTGGATCTATGGAATTAATCGAAGACACAACAGGATGGCATGATAATACTTGGGGTGAATGTTCATGTGATGATTGTAAAAATTTAAAACATCAAAACTTGTTAGGAAAAATTTTGATGGAAGTAAGAGAAGAATTGAAATTTATTCCAAGAGATGATTTGTCAAAACAAGTTCAAAATTCATTAAATGTTTCGACTACATTAAATTTGTTAAATAATTGTAAGGGAATGGCAAAAAATGATGATTGGATTTTACATTCAATTTGTGTTGGTAATACTGCTGGAGTAATAGCAAAAGCATTAAATTTAGATGAAGAATATGCAAAGGTACTTGGATATATTCATGACATTGGTAAAAGGTTTGGACTTAATAGTCATGAAGGTGTGATACCTCATGCTATTAATGGATATAATTATTTAAAAAAGTTAGGTTATAGTGAAGAATATGCAGGAATATGTATAAAACATTCATTTTTAAATAATGATATAAATTGTTTGGCAAATGATAGGGATTACACAGATTCACTTAATGAAAATTATAATTTTATAAAAAATTATCTTTTAAAAGAGTATACAATCTATGAAAAAATTATAAACCTTTGTGATTTAATGTGTACAACTAAATTACAAACAGTAGAAAAAAGAATGATTGATTTATTATTAAGACATGGTGTATATAAAAATACACACTATCATTTAATTGAAACATTAAAATTAAAAAAATATTTTGATGATTTACTAGGTTACAATTTATATGATTTATTTCCTGAAATGAAAGAAAATCTGTAGAATGAAAATATATATCATTTTGAAATTTATGTAAAAAAATTACAAAAATGTGAATATATTGTCAAAATTATGTGCAAAAGTGTGATATAAGGCAACATTATTTTTGCAAAAGTGTGAAATGAAAAAAACTTACAGACTTTATAGTGTGTAAGTTTTTATATTAAAAAATTATTCTTCTATGTTGAAATAAATAGTTGAAAAATATTCTTCATTTATTTCTAAAGCATCATTAGTAAGATCTGAAGTTATGGTTCCCTCACTTTGAAGCAGACCATCATCTTTGTACCAGGAATAATCAGGAATATTATTTATATCACCAGCAGAAGAAATATCAGTAGAATTTTGCCACATATTAATTCTAGAGCAACTTATACTAAAAGTTAAAGGGTTATTTGTATATATAACATTTGCATTTTTAGTATATATTGTTAAGTTCTTAGGATTATATAGATTTATTTTACAATCAGTTCCTTTAAAGTGGATATTATAGTTATCACTAGGAGTATTACTATATGAATTTATTATTTGTAATTCAGAATCTTCTTTCATTGTAAGGTTTCCAAAGATAGCCCACATTGGAATTCTTTGGTGACTTTTTTCAATAAATATAAATGATGATCTTTCATCTATTAAAACATTATTAGCACCGTGAATTGTCATAGAAGAAAAACCATTTCCTGTTGTTAAATGTACTTTTGTATCATGAAGAATAGTAAAATTTAATTTATTTGTACCAGACATAAATTCTCTTGTATCAGTTGATATGGTAATATCACTTTTACACAAAAAATAACAGCTGGATTAACAGAATCACTTCTAAAAGAGAATAACGGTAGATTAGGAGAGCTACTTGTTATGTTTGTCTTACCTCCAATTATAATACGTTCTGCTTCACATACTTCTTGTGATTCTATCCCATTTGTACTTTCAATAGTAATATTGCAATTGTTAATTTTAACTGTACCATAGGGATTAAATGATAATTGTGTTCCATTAAATATAACATTATCATAACTAGTTACTATTTCATCATAACTATCATCTACTGGTACACAGATAATACCATATATATTTGGGTTTAATATTTTAATATTTTTGATTTGAACTTCTTTTGTAAGAGAAGTATGAACAATAGTATCAGCTTCTTCTTTACTATTCATTCCGGTTAAAGTATGCATAATATTTTGATAGGTTCCATTAATAGTTACTTTACTTTTTTTTGAGTTTATTGTTATACCACTATTTAAGGTAATATCATTTTCTAAATAAATATATTCATAACCATTGTTTTGTTCCAAAGCTTCTTTTAATTCATCACTTGTGGAAACCGTAACTGTATTATTATTTATTTTATTCATAAAATCACTTATCCTTTAATATAATATATGAATTTTTAATTGTTTGAATAAGGATATTTATTTTAATATAGATAATAAAAAATTTCTCTTTTTTTGTTTGATTTGTTATAATATATATTAGTCTGTTAGAGGTGATTTAAATGAATTTTGATTGCTTAAATAAAATGATTAAATATATAGAAGATAATCTTGATTGTCAAATTAATCTAGATACATTAAGTAAAATAACTAATACCAATTTATTTATTCTTGAACGTATTTTTATGTTTTTAACTAATATGACAATTAACGAATATATAAAGAAAAGAAGATTAAGTAAAGCATTTGAAGAAATTAGAAATACCGATTGTAAAATAATTGATATTGCTTTTAAATATCAATATAATTCAGCTGTATCATTTAATAGAGCATTTAAAAAATTATTCGGTATAACACCTACTGAATGTAGAAAGGGTATAGGTAGTTATAAAATAATACCTATAGAATACTTTGAAACTAATAATGAAAAATATAACTTTGATTATGAAGTAAGAAAAATTCCTAATACTTTTTTATACTGTTATCATATTACTTCAAAAAAACATTCTGATTTATTGTATAAAATTAAACAATTATATATAAAAGCAAAAGATAATGGTCATTATAAAGAGTTTAGTGAATCAGGAATGTATGGAATATTTTTTAAAGATGAAGGCTTATACCATTATTATTTAGGATCTTCAAAATATTTTCCGGATTTAGAAAAATATGAAATTAAGGGAAATGAATATGTTGCTTTTAAATTTTCATCAAGACAACAAGAAAAAATAGCTGATTTTGAGAAAAAAATAAATTCACAATGGATCCCTTCAACAAATTATAGTGTTAAAAATGATCTTAAAATTGAATTATATAAAGATGAGTATTGTTATATATATTTGCCTATAAAATAATCTTAACAAATTTAATATTTAAAATGTAAAGAAATATACTAAAAATTAATTTACAATTACATTGGTGAGATGTATGATTAAAAAAAATATTAAAATTGTTAAAGATTATTTTTCTTTAGTAAGCTTTAAAAACAAATATTTAATAATGTTTATAATTGTTGATTTAATAAATGTTTTAATAAGTTTATTGATACCTCTTTTTATTTCATTAATTGTTGAGTCTGTAACAAATAAATTATATAATGAATCAGTTATTTTAATTATTATTTTAGGAATAACCTATTTATTAAATAAAATAGGTTCTTATTGTACTAATTGGTGTTATGCCAATTTCTTTAAGGATACATATGTTTTAATGCACCAAAAATTAGTAAATAGTGTGTATGATTTTGATTATGAATATTCTAAAAAAATTCCCATTGGAAAAATTATAAATTCTTCAAATACAGATATTATTAATGTTGCGGAAATTCCTTCCTTTATGATTGAATTATCAATTGAAATAGTTAAATTGTTAGTTATATATTTTGTGTTTGCTAAGCAAAATATTTTAGTAGCGTTATATGTAATTATAATAGATATTATATACTATATTTATGCTAGAAAGTGTAATAATAAAAATAATTATTATTTAAAGAAACAAATAAAATATGCGGATAAAATGACAGGGATGTTATCACAAATTTTGATAGGACTTAAAGATATTAAAAGTTTTAATATTGGAAGTAGATTAAATAATAAGTTAGATACATATAGGAAAAAATGGCAAGAAAATTACTTTCTTAAAAGAAAATATTATTTTACGAGAAAAACTTTGGTAGGTTTAGTAATTGATTTTGGTAAAATAATTTTGTATTTTATTGTGTTAGTTCTTCTTATTAAAGGAAAAATACAAATTGCTATGTTTTTGTTATTAATTTCATATTATGATAAAACAAAAGAATCTATAAATGACATAATGGAGTTTGATGTATCTATTATGGAAGAATCAGTTTCATTATATAGAATAAACCAAATAGTTAATTATAAAGACAGTAATTTAGTATTAGATGGTATAGTTAATAATGATGATATTGCTGGTTATGTTGAATTTAAAAATGTATCTTTTAAATACAGTAGGCTTCAAGTGTTAAAAAATGTATCTTTTACTGCAAATCCAAATCAAATAACTGCAATTGTTGGTAAAACTGGATCAGGAAAAACGACATTATTTAACCTCCTTTTAAGAATGTATAGAGTAAATGATGGTAAAATCTTGATAGATAGGATAAATATTTATGATTATTCTAGAGATGTATTTAATTCAAATGTTAGTATTGTAAATCAAAAGACATTTATTTTTAATATGAGTATAAGAGCTAATTTATCACTAATTGATTCAAATAAGAAAAGACAAATTGATGCTTGTAAAAGAGTTGGAATACATGATTTTATAATGTCTTTACCTGATGGATATAGTACTATTTTAAAAGAGGATGCAACTAATATTAGTGGTGGACAAAAGCAACTTTTATCATTAGCTAGAGCACTTCTCACATCTTCTGAAATAATACTTTTAGATGAAGTTACCTCATCGTTAGATCCTAATACTACCAATAAAATTATAAATCTTTTAGATGATTTAAAAACTGACCATACAATTATTGTTATTACTCATAATAAAGATTTAATGCGTAGGGCAGATAAATTGATTGTTTTAAATAATGGTAAAGTGGAATGTATTGGAAATAATGATGATTTAATAAAAAAGAATAAAGTTTATAAACAGTTAGTAACAGAAGATTAATAATAAAAAAACATTAAAATTAAGTTTTAATGTTAGTAAAAAGTAACTTTAAAAAAATATTTAATGATATTGGAAAATCTATTTGTGTCCTAATTTTAGCTTTAATAAAGTAGTTAATATAAAAAGACAGTGCTTATGCTTAACATTGTCTTTTTTTTTAAAATAATAAACTTATGAGTATGTAGAACTATTTGTTTAGATATGTTATAATTATCAGTATAAATTATATAACATTAGGAGTAATAGGTATGATTGAAAAATTAAAAGAAAAATATGTGTTTTTTGATGTTGATGGAACATTATCTGAGTATAGATATAAGGATAGATTATATGGTGGGGGATGTTCTGAACTTGGATGTCAGTCGCTTGATGATTTATTGTTTAATGATTTATTTTATAGAGCTAGACCTCTTAAAACAATGCAAAAGATTATTGAAAACTTAGATGGCAATAAAATTTTTGTTTTAGGGACAGTTACAACTAATAATGAAATATATCAAAAATATAAATGGTTATCTGAACATTATCCAAACATAAAAAGAGAAAATATGTTTTTTATATGTTCTACATTATTAAAACCAGAAGTTATAATTGAATATTGTAAGCATTATAAAATTGATATAAAACAAGTTGCATTTGTAGATGATAGAATTGATGTATTAAGAAAAGCAGAAACTTTGGGTATAGAATCTTATCATCCTAGTTCTTTTACAGAATAATTATAAAGGATTAAAAAAATGAAGAGATTATTAAAAATTAGTTTTGATTTATCTTTATTATCTTTTATACCAATAATTTCGTGGTTTTTATTAGGTATAATAGTTGATAAAAATTTAATTAATATTTTTACTTTAACTTATCCATTACAATTTATATATTACATATTAAAATCTATATTTTCTACCGGTGCAAATATAAATAAAGAAAAAGATAATAATCAAAATGCTGTAATGTCAGGTATGGTTATAGGAACAATTATTTCAATTACTATCTTTTCAATAATACTAATTAATATAGATAATTATATAAACTTTATGAATATGGATATTCATACATATAAAATATTTACTATATATTCTGTACTGCAATTATTCATTTCTTTAGAATTTGCAATGATTTTAAATAAATTATATTATGAAGAAAAAAATATATTAGCAAATAAATATTCTTTGATATTTAATCTATTAAATTTTATATTGTTGATTGGTGCCTCTTTAATAACAAAAAATCAAATTGTTATAATTACAACAACACTTATTCCATTAGCATTATTTACTATGTATATCTATATAAAAAATAGTGATAAATTTAAATTACAATTAGATATAATAAAATGCATAAAATATGATTCAGTGGAATTATTTAACAATATTGCCTTTTTCTTGATATTCTTGTTTGGATTAAGTAATGCTTTAGAGTTTGGTGAACAATATGCAATTGCACTTACATTTGTAGCACTTATAACAGATACGCAATGGGATACTGCAGATGCAATAGTTATTGCTGCAACAATTGATATCAGCAAAAATAATTTTAATTATAAATATCATATAAGTAATGCTTATAAATTATTAGGAATATTATTTTTGACAACTTTATTTATGTTTGTTTGTTTATATGGTTTTTATGATTTAGATTTTAAAATTACAATGGTTTATTTTAGTTTTGAAATCGTTAATTTTATGATATATCCTATATACAGAATTAAAACTTGTTATTTGCAATTAGAGTGGTCAGCATTTAAGACAACATCTAACAAAATATGTGCATCTATTTTGAGAATGATAATTTCACTTTTTAAAACACCTTTTTGTACTGGTATTGGACAAGTATGTTCATCTATATATCAATTTATTTCTGTTAGTATATTTTTTAAACTAAATTACAATGTAGATAAAATTGGTAATGTAAAATCTAAAAAAAATTATTAATAAAAACTAACTATATTTTTTTTAATAATTTTAATAAGCAATGAAATTGCACTTTGATGTTATAATTGGAGTGATTTTAAAATTTGAATAAAATAAATATAAATTAAGGAAATACAATGATTTAAATGAATTTCAAAACAAAATAAGAAATAAATAAATTGAAAATAATATATAATAGTTTTATAATACAAACGAAAGACATGGAGGTTTTCTTATGAAAAATGAAACATTAAACAAAATAATTGAACAAATTAAAAAATATAATTTATCTAGTTCATTTTCTGATGTAGAAAATTTTAAAAAATGGGTTTCAGAGTTAAACGATACTCAAATAAATAATTTTCTTAGTTTTGATATGGACTTAGAAAAAAATTATAAACATTTATTAATCAATCTTGATTTACTAAATTGTGAAGATTATAAACAAAAATTAGCTGCAATATTAACATTAAAAAATGTTGGCTATGAAATTGATGATGCCTGTAATTCTGTTTTTTTAGAAAGTGAAAATTTTTATAAAGATATAGAATTACTACGTAAAGCAGATACTGGTGAAGCTTTATGGTTGTTAAGAGAAAAAACCTTTATAGATAGTCCTTACCATGAGGAGGATTTAAAATTGTTTGTTGAAGCAACTACAAAATTAACTAAACATGCTATTGCAACAGTTGCTAGTAGTGCTGATTCTATTAAAAGCCCATACCACCAAGAAGATATGAAAATGATAGCAACAGCAAATAGTAATTGTTTAAGCAATGGTTTAAATACAGGTAATGGTATGGATAAATTGGCAATAAATAAAGTATCATTAGCTGATAAATATCATTCAGAAAACATGAGAATATTATCAAAAAACCCTAAAAATAAGAATTACTTATGCGAGCTTATGACTAATCCGGATATTGTTAATGGTGAAAACTATCGTAAAGAAATAGATGCATTATTAAATGCAAAAAGTAGTACAACAGGTAAGGCATTATATTGTTATATATCTAATCCAAATGAAAAAATATCGTATATGGGATACCCTATGATTGAAAAAAATAGTGTAGCTGGTAACAATGATTCAGATTATTTAAATAATTTAATTAAAATAAATGAAATGGATGATAGATTTGTTGTAGATTTTGCTATTCTTTTAATGAATCCAAATTTTATTAATAGCCAATATAAAAAATTTGATTTGGAACTATTACAAAATGTAGATAGGAAAGTTGTTTTTGCCACTTTGTGCAAACTTATGAAGAATGAAAAATCACTAAATAGTAGTCACCATAAAAAAGATGCAGTTATTATAAGTCAAGCGCAAGAAGAAGTTACATGTGAATGGTTATTGCTAAAGGCAACCGATGAGATTAGTCTTAATTGTGATGATCATGATTATGACATGGAATATATTTCGAAATTGAAGAATATAAATGAAATTGAAAGTGAAATATATATGTATTATTATTTATTTACTGAAAATGGAATGAAAGCACCACAACGTAAAGAAAAATTAGAAAAACTTTTCCAAGGGGCATCGATTGAAGAAATCAATCCTGTTTTAGATTATTTAGATATTTTACAAAGACAAATAAATAATGCTAGTTCTCCAATAATTGAATCTGTATCTGATGTCAGTTCTAAAGCAACACCAGTTAGTTCTAATCCTCAAATTAGTTCTAAACCTAAATCTAAAATATTAAGTTTATTTAAGAAAAAAAATACAAGAAAATAAGATGATTTAAAGTATAATCATCTTTTTTTATGATCTATGTTTGTTTTGATATTAAAATTAAATGATAATTATATATTCAAAATAATTAATCATAATATGGAAAAGAATAAAAGAAAATAGTATAATTAAAATAGTATTTTAGTAAATTAAAATAATTACTAATCAAAACATATGAGATGGAAAGGAGTATTTTAAAATGAAAATATTAATTATTGGTGCAGGTGTACTTGGATCAAATCTAGCACATTCTATAAAAAAGGTAATGATGTAACCATTTTAGCAAGAAATAAAATTTATGAAAATTGAAAAAATAATGGACTTATTATAAAACATAAACTAGGAAGAAAAACTATAGATTATTTTAATGTAATAAAAAAGTTAGAAAAAAATGATATTTACGATGTAATATTTATAGTTTCAAGATTTTCATCTTTAGATAGTATTGTTCCAATTATTAAAAACAATAAAAGTAAAAACATAGTATTTGTAGGAAATAATATGTTGGCAGAAAAATATATGAACATAGAAGGTAAAAATGTATTATTTGCATTCTTTATGGCGGCTGGTAAAAAGTATGATGGATATATAAATTCAATTTGTTTAAACAAAATCGAAATTGGAAGAGTAGATGGAAAAGATATAAGTAATGATTTCATAAAATCTATCTTTAAAAAAACAAAAATAAAAGTAACTATAGAAAATAAAATGAACGATTATCTTAAAACACATGCATGTGCCGTTTTACCACTCGTATTTGCAAGTTATAAAGTAAATGGAAATTTAAATTACTAAAAAAGGATAAAGAGTATTCTTTGTTGATTACGGATGCAATTATTGAAGGGTATGATGTTCTTAAGAAATTAGGTTATGAAATACTTCCTAAAGGGAAATATGAAAACTGTGTTAACAAAAAGAATTTATGTGCATTTATTTATAGATTTATGTTTTCTAATTTTATAGGGAAAATGTGTATATCAGATCATGCAATGAGTGCTAGAGAAGAGTTTATACTTCTAAATAGTGAATTTGAAAAATTAAAGAAAAAAGCAAAATTAAAAACCAAATCATATGATAAGTTAAAATTAGATTTTTTAAATTATAAAGACTAATTTATTATATACGATATTATCCCTTTTATTTGGATAAAATTTATAAAAATAATAAGATAGTAAAGATAATTAGAGGTGGTTTAAATGTTTACAATAATGGACTATTTAAAATTTTATAATAATACATCACTTGATGATGTTAGATGGAATACCTTAGATAATTTAATAGGTGCTATTTTAGTTTATCTGCCTATTCCATCATTTAATGAAAATAAAAATTTGAAAGAATTATATAATTATGTTTCTTCATCAACATTAGTATCATCAAATTTTATGGCAACAAAAGCGATAGAAATTTTGAACATAATAAAGAATAGTAAAAGATATAACGAAATTATCATTTCTGATTTTAATAATATTAAAAATGATGAAGTTCAATTTGGTGCATGTGTCATAAAAACGAAAAAAGAAAAAATAATAAGTTTTAAAGGAACTGATAGTTCATTGATTGGCTGGCTTGAGAATTTTAGGCTTGCTTATGAATATCCTACATATACCCAAAAACTTGCAATTGATTATCTAAAAAATAATATTTCTTTTTTAGACCAAGATGTCTACGTAGTTGGTCATTCTAAAGGTGGAAATCTAGCAATGGCTAGTACTATGGAATTAACAGATCCAAAATTTAGTAAAATTAGAGAAGTATGTAATTTTGATGGACCAGGCTTTAAGAAAGAAGAATATGAAAGTAATAAATATAAAAGATTAAATGAAAAACTTTTAAATATAATTCCAACTGGATCTGTTGTTGGAACTCTTCTTTATAATGATAATTATAAAGTTGTTTCAAGTAATGAAATTGCATTTGAAGAACATTACCCAACATCTTGGAAAGTATTTGGACAATATTTTATAGAAGGTAAACTTTCAGATATAAGTAGACAATTTCATAAAAATGCTTCAGCTGGTCTTGAAACTCTTGATAAAGAAAAATTGAAGAAAACTATAGAAACCGGTTTTAAAAGTTTTGAAAAAGAATATTCAAGTGATTTTAAATTAAATTTTAATGACATTAAAAAATTTTATACCAATATGAAAAATGTAGACCCAGAAATAAGAAACTATATTGATGTAATAATGGATGAATTGATAAGAATTTTTTAAGATAAAAAAATGTATAATTGAAGTGGTTTAAAATTTAAGCTTTATTAGGAGGTAACAATGGATAAAAGAACAATATTAGATAATGTAGATAAACTTATGATCATGTATAAAAATGGTGAACTTGGTGGTGAAGTAATGCCGGAGGATGCAAATCCTAATTTAGAAAAAAATAGTTTAGAAAATTATTTATATTTTACTTTACCAATGGCATTAAACTATCAAAGAAATTCTTATACATTATGGGAAAGTGCTTTAAAGACATATAATGATGAGGAAACAAGATTTGTTTTTAATCCTAAATTATGTTTGAAAAAAAGCTTTGAAGAAGTACAATATGCTTTGACTAAATATAAAGTTGCTCTACAAAAGCAAAAACAAACTGAAATATGGTTATCATTATGTAATACATTTGTAGAGATGTTTGATGGCGATATACGAAATTTATTTGATCAATTAGATAATGATGTTAATAAGATTAGAAATTTTATGCAAAAAGAAAATAAAAAGAAATTTCCTTACTTATCAGGAACTAAGATTTGTAATTATTGGCTTTATGTTATTTATCAATATACTGATAGGAGATATAAAAACATTGAATGCTTAACAGTTGCTCCAGATACTCATGTATGTAAGGCTACTCATAGATTAGGTTTGATAACTGATGAAGAATTCAATTCAAACAATGTTCAACAAATAGTTATAGATAGATGGCAAGAACTTTTTAAAGGTACTAAATATAAACCAATTGATATTCATACACAATTATGGTTATGGAGTAGAAATGGATTTAAGGAAATAAAATAAAAAAATAGAGGCAACATATTTGAAATATAATAGTTATACAAGTACAGGTGGACGTGGATGGGTAACAAATTATGCACCTATTTTTAAATATATTTTTAATGGTAGGGAATATATAAATCAATCTTTTCAATTATTATCTAAGAAAAAAATACAAGAATTTATAGTTGGTAAAAATTATAATATCATTATAAATAAAAAAAACCGAATAAATTTATCTTAGATAAAAATATAGAATTTACTGAAATATTGATATTATTAATGGGAAGATTTTTTCTTTTAACTACTATATTAAATTTTATTTTATAACTATGTTTTAAAAGTTAATACGTGTAAAGCTATGATTGATTTCATAGCTTTTAAAATACAAAAATAAAACTCATACCAAAGTATGAGTAAGAACGTGTAAGACTTTATGAATTAAGTTCTTTTTATAAAAATGTATATTAGATTTTGATTGTTAGTAGTAATGTTATATTATTGACAAAAAAAGCTAAAATGGTAATTCAAAACAATTATCATTTAATGTTTTAATAATATATGTTAAAAATGGAGATAGCATTTCATTATCATCCTTTATTTTAATATATAACCCGTATAAGTCAATTAATTTTCTAGTATTTTTTTAAATTCTATGTTATAATAGCACTCAACTATTTAAGGGGGAAATTCTGTATGCTAAGTAAAAAAGATATAAGGGATTTATTAAAGAAAATGACAGATGATATGCATTCTAATGTAAAAAAAATTAAGAGTGTATTTGGAAGTATATATTACACTGATGAAGAAAATCAATCTATATTACATATTTTAGTAGATGATAAGTATGATGAGGAAAAATGTTTTCTTGCCATTAAATCATTATTACAAATAGGATTGAGTCCAAACTTAGAAGCTGATTTTCAGTATAATTTTATACAAACGGCTTTATATACTGGATATAGCGAAGAATTTATTTTAAATATTATTAATGAATCATTAAAATACAATTTAAACATTAATCATGTTGATGCTGATAAAGATACTATTATACATACTGCAATATATAGTGATGATTATTTAGGTGAAGTTGAAGGAATTTATGATTTGTTATGTTCTAATGGATATGATTGTACTAAAGTTTGTTCAGAAGGTAGAAATTTATTAGAAGCAATGATTTTTCAAAAACAATATTCTGAAGAACAAATACAAAGATTTAAAACAAAATTTGAAAAAAGATATCCTAAAATTAAACAAAAGGCTCCTGTTGTTTCTGTAATTCCAACACTGTCTGATGAAGATATTTTGGAATTTGAAAAATATGGAAAAATATTAAATAATAAAAATTATATAGTCGCACCAACAATTGGAAGAGAAAAAGAATTAAAAAATCTTATGATTACTTTAGCTCAAGATAAAAAAAGACCATTAATAGTTGGAGAATCAGGGGTTGGTAAAACTTCAATAGTAGATGAACTTGCTTATAGAATTAGAACAGGACAAGTGCCAGGCTTTTTACAAGGAAAAATCATTGTAGAAATTACTCCAGGTGATATAGTTGCAGGTTGCAAATTCGTTGGAAGGTTTGAAGAGAATATGACTAAAGTGATGAAACTATGCGAAAGATTAGATGCAATAGTTTTCATTGATGAAATTCATACAATATATGGTACTGGGGCAAGCCTAGAAAAAAATAATGACATGGCAGCTATACTAAAGCATTATATAGATAGATCTAATTTAAAAGTAATTGGAACAACAACTGAAAAAGAATATGAAAAATACTTTAGTAATGATACTTTAAAAAGAAGATTTGAAAAAATTACTGTTAAAGAACCTACTGAAGATATTTTATATCAAATAGTTAATAAAGTAATTGAGGATTATTATTTAAAAAATGGAATATTTTTTGAAAATGAAAATATAAGAAGCAAAATAGTAAATATTATCTTAGGTGCTACTGAAAAAAGTTATAGAATATATAATGATATTGTTAATAACCCTGATTTGGCAATATCTATTGTTGATAAAGCATTTGCATTTGCAAAGGTTTATGATAGTGAATTTATTACAGCAGAGCACTTTATTGAAGGATTTGAGTGTTGCGATAGAATCTATGAATCTACAAAAAAACAAGCAATAGAAAAATTAAAAAAATTAGATACAAGTATAACTAAGCCAGTACAAAAAATATTAAAAATAGATTTTAATAGATTTAAAAAATAAAGGGGATAATATCATGTTAGATTTAATAGAACAACTAAAAAAAGATTCTATACCAATTACATTAAATGCTAGTAAAGAAAATGAAGAGAGAGCACTTAAAGAATGTGATGAATATATTAAAACTGGTAATAAAAATATTAATAATATGACTCCTCTTACTATTTATTATATTATTAGTAAATTACCAGAAGATAAGCAAATAACATTTTTAAAAGAAAATATTAAATATATTAAAGAACATGATGAAGAAATATTTTTATATACAATGATTGTACCTAAATCTTTATCATATTTTCTTTCTTTTAATGTTTTAAAAGAATTAAGAAATATTGATTTTGATATATTTAAAAAAGTTATAATCCAAAATTATGAAAATTTATTTCATGGATTTACTCATGAAGATTATTATTCTTTTTATAATCAATTTTATACTGATTTAATTGAAGTTGAAAACAGAGAATTTATTAATGGATTATATTTTCATAATAGATGTTGTTATGATACTGCTAATATGGATGATAAAATTAAGTTTTTTGAATTACAAATATCATACAACAAAGAATTCATGGATTATTTTTTAGATAAATATATAGATAAAATTAATGAATTTAAACCAAGAGAACTATTAACATTTATAAAATATATTGAAGATATAGATACATATAAAAAATTTGTAAGTAGTAACTATGATAAATTAAATATGGCTTTTAATAACATTGATGAATATGATTTAAAAAAATATTTAGATGAAATAGACAAAACAAAACAAGAAATTTTAATATCTAATTTTTTCGAAAATATTATAAAAAAACAAGATATAAAGGAAATAATATATAATATTAATCCTTATATAATTATAGAATTATATAATAAGAACAAGAAAATATTTAATTCATTAACTTTAAATGATTGGGTTAAATTATGTTCTAAAACTAGAACATTTAATGATGATTTTAAGAATATATTAGATAATTTTGAAATAGTTAATATAGAAAAATTATTTGATACACAGTTTTATACTTTCTATTATTATAAAGAAGATGTATCTGCACTTAAATATATTGAAACAAAGTACAGAAATAATATTATAAATAGGGGCGTATTAGAAGAAATAGATGAAACAACTTCAATTTTTTCTGAAAAATATTTAAAGAATTTAAGTGAATTTAAAGTTATGTTACAAAATAATATTATTTCCAAAAATGATAAGAGATATAAACAACACTTATCAAATTTTATAATGTTTTTAAAAAATCAAAATATTATAAATAATATTGAAAATAATAATTTTAAAGAAATAGAAAAAATGTTTTATAGAATTGTTAAGGGTAAATCAATTACAATATTATATGAATTATCCAGTATTGAAGAAATAACTATATTTAATAGACTAGGTCAAATTGATTTTAAAGTAGAAGACTTTACGGTAGAACAATTAGAAAATTATAATGTTAAGCAACATAAACAATTATGCAAAAAGTTTGAAAAAAATAATTGGTATTTTAAAAGTTATAAACAGTTAATTTTAAAATTAATGCTAATGGTGGGATTTAATAATACAAGAGCTTTATTAGAAATAAATGATACATTGCCTGTATTAGAACATTTGGTAGGTAATGTTGATGTTAAAAATGTTAAGTTAGATGAACAGCATAATCCAATATTAAATATGAAGTTAATGAATTTATTATTTAGTGATAAAGATTACTCTAAAATGAAAGAAATATTATCTAACAAAGATAATGATTTATATAAATATTTTCCGAGAATGTTTAATGAATGGGAATTTATTGTCATGAATAACAAAGATAAATCATTAAAAATGATAATAGATTTTCTAAAAAGTGATGAAATATCATTACCACCTAAATATTATCGTTTAGAAGGATTGTTTAAATTTATTGGATGCAATAATAGAAATGTGGATGAAACTTTATTATTGCATGATCAAATGTTAACTAGAGTAAGTTCTACAATACCAAGAATTACAGGAACAAAAGATGAATATTCTTATGAAATATTGAGATTAGATGATATGGAAGCATTAACTGTAGGTAATAAAACAGATTGTTGCTTTACTGTATTAGGTAATGGATATTCTTGTTTAAAACATTCTTTAACAAGCAGTAATGGTAGAATATTGGTAGTTAAAAAAGGTAATGAAATTTTAGCGCATAGTTGGATTTGGAGAAATGGAAATTTATTATGTTTAGATAATATTGAAATTTCTAAAAAAATAAATTCAGTAGATTTTTTGGATATATATCTGCAAGTAGCAGATGAATTAATAAAAACTTCATATCAATCAGAAGGAATAGAACATTGTATTAAAAATATAACTATTGGATTTACAAATTTTGATAAACAAATAAAAGGAATTGAACAATATCCTTGTTTAATAGCTAAAAATTGTAATCTTGAAGATAAAGACTTTGGAAGTAGATTAGGAAGTAATAGACAATTTGTTGATGTTTTACCACAACCTATTGAAGAAGTTGAATATTCTGATTCAAAAGATGTTCAATACTTAATTAAAGGAAATGGTATATTTAGTTTAGGGCAAAGTTATTTTGCTTACCAAGATGAAAGAAAAGATATTATGTACTATTCAGAAGATAAACCTTATGATGAAGATTATATAAAAGTTATGAATGGGAAAGTTAATGCCTTAAGATATATAAAAGCCGAAAAAGATAATACTTTAGATTTATATAAAGCAATAGATATTGAAGATTTAAAAGAAGCTTATTGTAATGATGATTGGTATGTAATAAACTCTGCAAATGGTGATATAGAAACATTTAATAATTCATCAGATGAAAGGGCTAATAACGAAATAAATTCAATTTCTTTAAAATATGAAAAAGTTTTAAAAAAGTTAATTTAGTAAAAAGGTGATAATTATGAATTATTATAATTTGTAATTGTTATCTTTTTTTGTTTCATAAAGCTATGGTCGTTTTCGATAAAATACATTTTTTAATATAATAAAAGTTCAATATTAAATACTATGAATTTGTTTATATAAATAAAAAACTCACACAAAAATGTGAATAGTTTTCTCAGAATACTACAACTATATCACTCACTACTAAAAAACTACCACAAATTAAATATAAAAAGTTTTCATTTAATACAAGTAATGATATAATAGAATTGTTTTTATGGAGGTTTTGATATGAAAAATGAAGAATTAATAAAACTTAGAGAAAATTACAATAAATTAATAAATGAAAGAAATAAGATACTTACATTAAAATCTAAAATAGAAAAGTTAGAAAAAAATCCTGTAGTAAAAGAGTATTTAGATACTATTTCAGAATATGAGGATAGTAAAGCTAAGTATGTTAATCCCATAGAAAAAAAAGAAGATTCTTATTTTGTTAGAAAAGCAGTTGATCGAACTACCATTACACCAAGAAAGGATTATTATGTTTATATGGGAACTTATAAGTATACTAACGAAATGGATATAATGCATGCTCCAAATGATATAAGAGTAAATAGAAATGATAAGGATGCTGATTATGTAGTTTATTATAATTTAGAAGCTAGGGCCCATAGTTTCGAAGGACATGTTGAAATTCCTTGCTCAAAAGCTGATGAATTTGAATTAGCTCATAAAATAATAGTTCCTAAAAATGTAATTAGTAGAGAGTCATATTTTTATGATTTACAAGAAGAATATTATGAAACAGCTATACTAGAATCAGAAGACAAAGCAATAGAGAGAATTAACAAATTAGTAAAAAAATAGATATAGTTAAATAGCACCATATATAATGTAATTGAAAATATGTTTGAAATAATGGTTATTGAAAATAAAATATTATATACGATAAGTTAAAATTTATATGCTAGATGAATAAAAAAGATAAAGTATATAATGAAGAAATATTATATCATTCACAAATTTATATAAAGTAATATAGAAAGTTAGTTTTCATGGTTTAAATAACAAGTTGATTTTGATAACTTTTTGTGTGTAATTCTGCAATTTCATATAGAGTTAGATAACACCTATTATAAATGATGATAATACCTTTAAATTAACTGAAAATAGACATAATATTAGATTTGTTAATTATTTAAATGCAAATGAAATATTTATGGATTTATTTAATAAATTAACGGATAATAATTAAATGATAAAGTCAACATTTATATGATATTGTCTTTATCATTTTTTTTTATTTTAAAACACTTTGTAATACATGTAGTGGATGATTTATATAGGGGGTATCAGTTAATCTAGTTTGTCACTTATGCATTCGTGCCATATAATCAATAGCTTTTTTTTAATTTAACTAAAGAATTTATATGATAAGCCTTTGTTTCATTTAATTGTTTTTCTAAATCTAAATTAATTATCATAACCTCAAGTTATTGCGTACATAAAATATTTGTATTTTAATTATAATAATAATTTATATATAATATAATTGGAGAGAGGTGATAATACGATTAAAAAGTATTCGCAAGAAGAATTAGATCAAATTTCTTTATCAAAAAATTAAATGATAATTATATGTATGTATACATAAAAAAAGATTAACAAATGATAATTTAATTATATGTTAACTAAAAATTTATAGTATTGTATAATAATGGGACAAGAGGTGAAAATAAATGAAAATAGAAACGATGGAATATTTATCAGATGAAATAACTGATATTAATTTATTAAAAAAAATGCTAGTAGATTTAGATAAGATGTCCTTTAAAAATATGGAAAAACTTATTAAAATTTTAAAAGAATGTGATTATAATGAAAAAGCATATGAATTAGTAGTAAATTCAAGTGTATTAGAATATAGAACAATAGAAGAGCAAATAAAATTAATAGAAGTATTAAAAGAATATGATTATAATGAAAAAGCATATGAATTAGTAGTAAATTCAAGTGTATTAGAATAT
>URQZ01000010.1 GCA_900550255.1 uncultured Mycoplasmatota bacterium
CTTTAATCACTCCTTCTATATTTAGAATGTTATCACATTCTTTTATAAAAGTGTGTTTTTTTACTTCATAAAATCAAGTTCAATTTACGTTTTTACCTTATTTTTAAACGATTTAAAAAATATTTTGAGAAAGAAAAAAGAATCACTTTGATTCTTCTATATATTTTTTACAAACTTCATCTAAATCTTTTACAATGTCATTAACTTTATCAAATGATTCAAGTTTGACACCACTGGCAAAAATATGCCCACCTCCACCATATCTAGAAGCAACTTCATTTATTATAGGACCTCTTGATCTAATTGATCCTCTAATATTATTATTGTTTTTATCTTCGGAAAACACCCCCCAAGATATAACTTCTTCAATATAATAAAAGTCATTTACAATTTTTCCTGCTGTTGCGGCATCTACATTGTACTCATCTAAAATTGCTTGTGGAAGACAAATGTAAGCAAAACCATTTTCCATTATTGTTAAGTTATTTGCTATATAACCACTAAATTTTACTTCCTTTAGAGGCTTTAAGTACAAACTCTCATAAAGTTTTACAAAATTTATATTTGTTTTTTTTATAAGTTTTGAAACTAAATCAAAAGTTCTAGGAGTCGTTCCTCTAAAAAGAAAACGATCTGTATCAGCTATTAAACCAATATATAGTTTTTCAGCTGCTTCTTTTGTTATTTTTAGTTTAGTACTAAAAGTAAGATCCATTATCAATTGTGAGGCACTGCTAGCTTGATCATCAATATATTCAATTCCTCCAAAATCCTCTATAAAAGGATGATGATCTATTTTTATAACCTCTTTAAATCTATCAACTTCTACACCATCAACTCTTTTTTTATCTGGTGTATCAGTTACAATTAAAAGGCTATTAGAATACATTTCTTCGTTAAATTGATCAATAGAACCTATATATTTAAATTTACTAGCAGGTGTTCCAACAACATATACTTCTTTATTTGGAAATGTATTTTTAATTATTTCTTTAAGTCCAATACTACTTCCTAATGCATCTGGATCTGGGCCAACATGTCTTGCTATAACAATTTTATTGTATTTTTTTATTTTTTTATATATTTTTTTATGTATATTATTATACATAATATCACAACTTTCTATATAAATGAGTATGTATCTCTTGCAATCATTACTTCTTCGTTTGTTGGTATTACATAACAAGGAACGCTTGAATCTTCAGCAGAAATTATTCCTTCTTTACCAAATCTTATTTCATCATTTTTAGCACGATCTACTTTTATTCCAAGGCATGCTAATCTATCCATTATCATACGTCTAACATGAGGTGCATTTTCTCCAACACCAGCTGTGAAACAAATAGCATCTACTCCACCTAATTCAACATAATATTTTGCAATATATCCTACAATTGAATTAACATATAAGTAGTGAGCCATAATACTTCTTGAATGCTTTTCGGCTATTTTAGCATCAATATCTCTAAAGTCACTACTAATTCCACTTATTCCTAACATTCCACTATTTTTATTTAATTCTTGATCTATTTCTTCAATGCTTTTACCTGTTTTTTTCATCATATATGGAATAATACTATAGTCAATATCACCAGAACGTGATCCCATAACAATACCTGCATTTGGTGTGAATCCCATAGTAGTATCTACACATCTACCATCTCTTACAGCACTAATAGATCCACCATTTCCTAAATGACAAACAATAATATTACAGAATTCTTTATCAATTAATTCTCTTGCATAATCTGATACATATTTATGACTCATACCATGGAAACCATATTTTCTAATTCCATATTCCTTATACCATTCGTAAGGAACAGAGTACAAAAATCTCTCTTCACGCATTGTTTGATGAAAAGCTGTATCGAAACATGCTACTTCAATGGCATTTGGAATAACTTCCATAAAAGCTTTTATTCCCATTATGTTTGCTGGATTATGGAGTGGAGCTAAATCAGAAAAGTTTTTAATGTCTTCTAAAACTTCTTCTGTTATAACAACAGAGTTAGAATACTTACTACCACCATGTACAACACGATGTCCAACTCCTTTAATTTCATCTAAAGAAGCGATTACTTTGTTATCTAATAATTCTTTAATAAGAATTTGAACAGCAACTTCGTGATTAGGAAGATCTGCTTTTTTTTCTATTTTTTCTCCATTTATTTTAATCGTGTAGAAACTATTTTCAAGACTAATTCTTTCAAAAGTTCCTGAAATTAATACTTCTTCACTTGGCATTTCATACATTTGAAATTTTAATGATGAACTTCCTGCATTTACAGATAATATTTTCATATTTTACCTTCTTTCTTATATATCATATTCAAATAGAGAACAATTTCTAACATCAAAGTCTAAAAATTTTTCATCTTCACAATAACCTACTATAACGTAGTTTATAGCTCTAATTGTTGCTCCATGTGATACAATCAATATATTTTTATTATCATATTCTTGTTTTATTTTATCTAGAAAAAGTTGAGCTCTATCTAATAAATCTCTTACAGATTCAACACCCTTTTCATCAGAATTTAATTTATAATTCCAGTAAAAGTTTGCACTATATCCATTATCGTTAACAGGACTTCCTTCATATTCACCTAATCCTCGTTCAACAATCAGAGAATCTGTTATTATTTTTATTTTACCATCAGATATGATTTCAGCTGTTTCTTTTGCCCTTTTAAGTGGACTTGATATAATTAAATCTATTTTTTTATCTTTTAATTTTTCTTTTACAAGCATTGCTTGTTTTTTACCTTCTTCATTAAGAGGTACATCTGTTTTTCCTTGATATAAACCCTTTTTATTCCATTCTGTTTGACCATGTCTTACAGTATAAATTTTCACTACTCATTTTCCTTTGAAACGGGTTTCATTGTTGGAAATAATACAACATCTCTTATTGAGTCTTGATTATATATAAGCATCATTAATCTATCTATTCCAAATCCTAGGCCAGATATTGGTGGCATTCCTTGTTCCATTGCTAGCATAAATCCTTCATCTAATTCCATAGTTTCATCATCACCTTGTTGTTTAGCTTTGGCTTGTTCTTCAAAGTTTTGTCTTTGAATTTCAGGATTTACTAGTTCTGAATATGCTTTACATAATTCAGTTCCGCAAGCTACAATTTGGAAAACGTCTATAATTCTATTATCTTCATCATTTCTTCGCGCTAAAGGAATTAAAACAGCTGGATAATTATATAAAATCGTTGGTTGAATAATATTTACTCTAATTTTTTTCTTATATACAAAATCAATAATTTGACTTAATGATTTATATTCTTCTAAATCTTCATAACTAAATAGTTCTTTTTCTACTATTTTCTTTTTTAGTTCTTCTGGATCTTCAATAGCAAGAAAATCGAATCCAAATATTTTTCTCATCTCTTCAACATAATTAATTCTTGTCCAGTTTTCAACACCAAAGTCTAATGTGTTTTCTTTATATTCTATTTTAGTTGTTCCCTTTAATTCCATTAACAAATTTTTAATAAATTCTTGATAAAATTTGATATTATCTTCAAAATTCCAATATGAAGCATACCATTCAATTTGTGTGAATTCTTGTAAGTGTTCAGAGTCCATTCCTTCATTTCGGAAACATTTAGCTACTTCATATACTTTATCAAATCCACCTGCAATACATTGTTTCAAATATGTTTCTGGTGCGATTCTTAAGTTCATATCAAGATTTAGAGCATTATGATGTGTAAAGAATGGTTTAGCTGCTGCTCCACATACTGCTGTTTGCATAATAGGTGTCTCTACTTGTAAAAAGCCATGTTCTCCTAAAAATTTATGAACAAAAGCATAAAATTTACTTCTTCCTAAGAATACTTCTCTTGATTCTTCATTTGAGATTAAATCAACATATCTTTCTCTATATTTAAGTTCAGTATCACTTAATCCATGAAATTTTTCTGGAAGTGGTCTCAATGCTTTTCCTAGAAATTTAAAAGTTTTAACTCTTAATGTTTTTTCTCCGGTTTGAGTTGTAAACATTTCCCCGGTTGCACCAACAAAATCTCCAGTATCAATTTGTTTTTTTAGAAGGGCATAACCTTCTTCACCTACTTCATCAATTTTAAATTCTAATTGTAAATCTCCCTCTAAGTCTCTAATACGTACAAAACTTAGTTTTCCCATTTTTCTCATAAAAACAATTCTACCTGCAACACTAACATTTGAAATACCATCTTCTAGTTTTTTAGCGTCTTTTAATGAATGTGTTTTTTCAAATCTATCTGGATAAGGGTTACAAACCTTACTAATTTCTGTTAATTTTTCTCTTCTTATTTGTTCTTGTTCTGTATATTCTCTCATTTTTTCACCTCTATTTATTAACAACGGTTGTCTTACTTAAAATATCTTGTAAACCACGTCTGTCCTTTCTATATATTATCATAAAAGTACTGATAATTACTAGTGCTAATTGAATAATACCTAAAATAGTTATAGCATAAAAATATAAGTTTTTAGGAATTAGTAAAAGTGATAAAAGCGATAGTATTAAATATCCTAAACCAGTAATGATAATGTTTCTTATAAATAATGAAATAATAGTTAGTTTTTCTTTACTTGGTTTAATTTTAATTCCTAAAATATATTTACCAAGTGTTTTTCCTTTAGTAAAAAATGGTAAAACGACAAAATAAGAAAAAATAGCTATAAAGTTAATAAAAATTAAAATCATTCTTTCTTTATCAAGATTATGCATTAAAATAGAATAATCATTTATATATTCTCCTGTATTAATTTGTTTATTTAGGTAATTTTCGTTTAGGATTGCTACATTTCGTTGTAAATTAGTTACTGTTTTTGTTTCAGGAATAAAATAATAAATTAACATTATAATTGCTCCAACAAGTATTATATCTATCGCATAAGCTGATAATCTTTTAATAAAACTAGCATTCATTTTTATCACCATCCATATAGTCTTTTATTAGTTTTTTTAATTCTTCTATTTTATTTATTTTAAAAATTTGTTCCTTTAGTTCATTAGTATTAGATATTCCTTTTAAATACCAAGTTATATGACTTCGCATTTCTAAAACTGCAACTTTTTCATTTTTACTATTTTCTAATCTTTTTAGATGTTCTAAAATCATTTCTAATTTTTCTTTTTTGGTTATTTGTTCTGGTTCAATATTTTGTTCTAAATAATTGACGCATTCTTTTATTAACCAAGGATTACCTAAGCATCCTCTTCCTATCATTATGGCATCACAACCAGTTTGTTCTAACATTTTTTTGGCATCATAGCAACTTTTTATATCACCATTTCCGATAACAGGAATTGAAACACTTTCTTTCACTTGTTTAATTATATTCCAATCTGCTTTTCCGCTATATCCTTGACTTCTAGTTCTAGGATGAACTGTAATGGCCATAGCGCCAGCTTTTTCTATCACTTTGGCAATTTCTACAGCATTTATATGATTGTTATCCCAGCCACTTCTTATTTTAACTGTAACCGGAATTGGAACTGCATCAACGACAGATTTAACAATTTCATAGACTTTATCAGGATCTTTTAGAAGAGCACTTCCTGCTTGGGCTCTAAGTGCTACTTTAGGAACAGGGCATCCCATATTTATATCTATGATGTCTGGTTTCATATTTTCGTATATATATTTTGCGGCATAAATGAATGATTCTTTATCACTTCCAAAAATTTGTTGTGCGATTGGTCTTTCATAATCAGTCATATAAAGCATATCTATTGTTTTTTTACTATTATAAAAAATTGCTTTATCACTAACCATTTCAGCAAATATCAAACCGCACCCCATATCTTTTATAATTGTTCTATAGGCACTATTACAAATACCAGCCATTGGGGCAAGAACGACTTGATTTTTTATTTCAACATTACCGATTTTCCATTTCATTTTATCACCGTTTCATACATTATATATTATAGTATAAATAAGTCTGTTTTTCAATAAAAAAGGCTTAGAAGATAAATTCTAAACCTTTTATTGCGTTGTAACTGTTCCACCAACAACTACTGTACGTGTTAATGTTTTTGTAAATGAATCATAATTTACTTTATAAGTTATTGTATAAACTCCTGGAGTTTGAGTATCAACTTTATCTACTACTTGATTAGATGCATCAGTTATCGTTGTTGTATACTTATCTTTTGATGTTACATCTTTACCATCTGCTGTTATTATAATTCCTTCGTCTTTATATTGACCATTTAGAGAAACGGTTACTGAACTTTCACCTTTTAATTTAGCATCAATACTAGCTTTAACATTTGATAATGATACTTTTGTTTCAACACCACCACTAGTTGCAGATTTGAAAATTGAATATGATGTTTTTACAACATATGTATCTGTTGATGAAGTATTTACATCAAGGGTTACACTACTATCAGTTGTTGTTTTAACTAAATTTAAACTTCCTCCTTGTTTAGCATATACTTCATAAACAACGTTACCTATATGACTACTATTGTATGAATTTCTAATGCCTATTCCTGTACCTAAATTATAATATAGAGATTTTAGTGATTCACTTATCCAAGCTTGATCTAATGTTTTTGGTGTTTTTATTGGTGTCCAAGAAAGTGTTAATTTATTTCCACTTATTGATCCTTTTAAATTAGTTACATTTGAAAGTTTACTAAATCTTTCTGAAACCTCAGTAGGTTCTGAACCTTTTTTGAATAATTCTGTAACTTTTAAATCTGCTGGTGTATATTCACTTGGTAATTTAGCAGGCCATGTTTCTTGTTCAACAGTAACCTCAACTACACCAGCTGGACGAGTCCAATTACTTCCGTTTTTAAATATACCTTTTGCTACTGCTTGGAATAATTTTCTATGACTTATAGTATATGATGTATTTTGATATTGTGAATTTGCTTTTTCATATCCATACCATACAGATATAGCATAATCAGGTGAAACACCATTTACCCATAAATCGTTAATTGCACTATCACGCATATGATATTTTTTTAATGTTGCTTCATCATAGTTTGATGTACCTGTTTTGGCTCCAAAGACAGCACCACCAACATTAGCTTGAGCTCCAAGTCCACCTTGAGCTGATGATTGAAGTAGACTAGTCATCATATATGCTGTTTCTTCACTCATAACTCTTGTCTTTTTAACTTCACGCTCTTCTTCTTCATCATTTTCACGATACTTAATTTTAGTATAACTATGTGGTTCTATATAATATCCACCATTACCAAAAGCTGCATATGCTCCTGACATTGATAATGGAGACTCTCCCGTATATCCACCGATAGAATGTGCTTCATGAAGTGTTCCATTACTTGCTACTTCTGGATGTAATCCTAATGATTTAACAAATTTTTTGATATTTGAATTTTTATTTTTTTGGAAAGCTTTTAAAGCTGGAATATTTCTTGATTGAGCAAGAGCTGTACGCATTGTCATATATCCATTATATTTTCTATCCCAGTTGTTTATTTCTGTTCCATCTGAATATGAATATTTTTCATCAACAAAAGGTGTATATGTTGACCAGTTTTCATATTCAATTCCAGGTGCATAATCATAAAGTGGTTTTGAAGTTGAACCTATTTGTCTATTAATCATTGTTGCTGTATTAAATTGTTTTTCACCTTTTCTGTTACGTCCTGCACCAATAGCAGCTATTTCACCAGTTTTAACATCAACAACAGATATTCCGGCACTAACAACATCATTTTCCCAATTAAAACTTTCTCCATTCATAACCGAATTAATATGATTTTGTTTTTCTGGATCCATTGTTGAATAGATAACCATTGGTACTGTATATGGGTTATTACCTGTTACTTCTTCTACTTCTTCAGTTACGGTATCGATAAATCCTTGATATTTATTATCATTAGATCCTCCACTTGCTGTTGAATCTACTAATAAGCTTTCAACCTTTACAGCTTCGGCTTTTTTTCTTTCTTTTTCTGTAATATATCCATGTCTTACCATTAATTGTAAAACTGTAGATCGTCTCTTAGCTGCTGCTTCTGGATGTATTTTTGGATCATAAGCATTTGGTGCTTGGAATAATCCTGCAATAAGAGAAGCTTCTGCTAGATTAATGTCACTTACTGATTTTCCAAAATATGTTTGACATGCTTGTTCTACACCGTATGCACCACTTCCTAAGTATGGGGCATTAACATAAAATTCCATTATTTCCTTTTTACTGTATTTACGTTCAATTTGGAAAATTGATAAATAAATATCTGTAAATTTACGTTTTATTCCTTCAAATCCACTTGTTGTTGTTGAAGTATAATTGTTCTTAGAAACTTGCATTGTAAGGGTTGAGGCTCCTCCTCCTCCACCAGTTGTTACTTGTTTGATACTAGCTTTTAAGAAACGTGGTAAATCAAATCCATTATGTTTAAAGAATCTTGAATCTTCCGTTGCAACAATAGCATTAACTAAAACATCTGGAAGTTGATTATAGTTAACTTTTTCTCTTTTTTCTGATCCTAGACTAGCTATTTGTTTACCATTTTTATCATAGATAATAGATGATTCTTTTTTATAAAGTTTATTAGGATCAAATTTAGGTGCGGTTGCAGCAATATAAATCATAAAAATAATACCTAAAATAAAGCATAAAATGATAAATCCAAGAATTACTAATAAAACAATTTTCTTTTTACTTTTTTTCTTTGGATCTTTTTCTTTCTTATCTTTTTTTACTTTATCCTTTATCCCCTCTTTTAGATTTTCTTTCTTAGAAGGCTGTTTACTTTTTATTTTTTTCTTTAAATCGGGCAAAAATAGGAAGAAATCAGCTACTCCAATTATCAAAAAAGATATAATTGGGTTTATTGCTAAACATCCTATTATAAATGCGATAACACTTATTGTTAATATTGTTGCGTTTTCTTTATCACTTAAGAACTTTTTCATAACACTTCTCCTTTAAAATATATTTCATCCACGATTTTTAAATAATCGATTCTTGGATTAAATTTCACTTTAATTTTATAACCATTTTCATAAAAATATTCGATTGGAATTGATTTTCTTGAACTAGTTTCTAAAAATTCAAAAAACTTGGTTCCATCTAAATAAAATATTTCATCTTTTTTTGAAAATCTAACAATTAAAAATCCTATTCCACCATGCTCCATTATTTTTTTCAAATGTTCTATTTGATGAGCATGTATATTAGCAAGTGGAAAGTAATCTAATTTTGTTTCTTTAGCTTCAAAATCAATATATTTTCCCTTATATATTCCATTATAGTCCGTTGTTGATGGAATTTTAAAGTGTGCTTCTTTAATGACAGCATCTTTTCTTGATGGATAGTCAACTTTGTTAATTGTTATAGGGGTTGGTTTCTTATATATAACTGCCACATTATTTAATAAATAATATTCATTTGTAGCATTTAAATCATTTTCTAAAACCATCCCTCGATTACTATGACTTTGATACTTATTGTTAATTGATGTTCTGTATAATCTATTCATAGTATCACCAAAATTATTATACTATAAAATATTTAATTTTGCCACATAATTTTTTTAATTTATTAAGATAATATAAAAACTCATTTTCATGAGCTATTATATCAATTGTTTTCTTCTTTCTAAACAATCATTATATGCCTTTTCTAAAAAATCTAAATTTATTTTTTTTAGGCGATATTTAGAATCTTTTTCTTTGATTATTTGTTTTACAATTAGTTTAAGTAATTCTGGATTTCTAACTAAAAGTGGCCCAATTAAATATGTTCCTATAAAATGCTTATAAATGATACCTTCATTCTCATCAGTATTATTTATATTTTTTAAGAAATTTTCTTTTTTATTATCATTTGTACTTCCTGTATTCATAAATCCTATTAATTCTTTATCTATCATATCTGTTTTAGCACTAATTTCCATGATTTTTCGTTCTTCTAGGATTTTACTTTTATAATCAAATATTCCTAATGTTTTAATTATTTCACTTTCAAAGGCGATTTCTTTACCAAATAATTCATATGAATTTCCTGTACATATAAAATATTTACCATCTTCAATATATTTTTGAATATCTTTTTTATATTTTTTTAGATGTTTGTTTGCTATTTTTAAGTTATCTTCAATTCCCATACCCATGTAGACAAAATCATAGTCTTCAAAATTTAATTTGTCATCAACGGTTAAAAATTTAACTACTACGTCAACATTTTGTTCTTCTAGGATTTTTTTTAAAATTCTAACATTTCCACATTCTCCATACAAATTTAATAAGTCATAATATAAATGTGCGATTGTTATTTTCATTTTACCACCTGATTCTTTTTAGAATTAATACTTTCCATAAATGCCTGTTCTGTTCCCATATTTAAAATGGCATATATATTTCCTTTTGTTTGAAGTAATGCTTCACTTACATCTTCAATATTTTTTATAGCAATGATATCTTTTTTATCTATATCAGTTACAAGTATTCTACTTGCAATATCATTTGCGAATGGTCCAATACAAATAAATTTATCAACATTATTTATAAATTCAAAATCAATATCATATAACCAAGATATATCTTGATAACTATATCTTTTACTTATATATTCAAATCCAAAGACAATTGTTTTTTTCTCGTTTTGTGTTCTTATATAGTTAATTGCCTGATTATAAGAGATGGCATTTTCGTTTTTACCATTCATAATTTGACATTTACGATTATCAAATTCAAAAACTTCATATCTTTGATTTAATAATTCAAGATTATTTAAACTTTTAACGATTTTATTTTTATTTATTCCAAGAGTTGCTACGGTTGCAAAGGCAGCAAGAACATTGTAATGTAAATATAGCATTTGATAGCTTGTAGTAATTTTATATTTATCATTAATTGTTATTTCCTTTTCACTACGATTTGTTATTTCATAGTTTAGTTTTGGTCTTTTAAAATCACATTTTGGACAGTAATAATCTCCTACATTACCAAATTGAACATAGTTATAAACAAGTTTATGATTACATTTTGGACAATAAACCATATCTAAACAATTCGATTCTAAACTTTCATATGATTCATAATTTTTATTCATACCATAAAAGACTTTTTTACCCTTTTTACCACTAGCTAAAGTTGTAACAATTGGATCATCTCCATTAACTATTAGAGTTGCTTTTGTAGTAATAGCGCTTTCAATAACATTATAAACTTTTTTATAATCGCCATGTCTTGGTGGTTGATCTCTTGTA
The DNA here is from genome assembly GCA_900550255.1 of uncultured Mycoplasmatota bacterium. GTDB lineage: Bacteria > Bacillota_I > Bacilli_A > RF39 > UBA660 > UMGS1271. The sequence goes on from URQZ01000010.1 coordinate 11,218, forward strand.
ATATTTGATAAAACAATATGAGTTGGTTTTATAACATCAAAGACTTGTTTTGTATATCTTTCATCAACTTCTAAAACAATTGCTTCTACTTTACTTTTTCCTGTTATGGTTGAGTTTTTAAGAAGTAATGAAATAGCACCATCAATTAGATTACTTCCTTTACTGTTATGAGCAACTTTTATATTATTATCACTTAATGTACGATATATCATATATGAAGTTGATGTTTTACCACTAGATCCTGTTACAGCAATAATTGTTTGTGGTAGTTGAAATTTTTTTAATATATTTTTATCTAGTTTTCTAACAACTTGTCCTGGTAATGATGTTCCTCTACCGAATAATTCTAATATAGATAATAATATTTTTCCTATTAATATTACGACTGTCTTCATAAATCTCACCTCAAAAAAATAGCTAGTTTTGTCGCTTTTAATCTTTTTTATTTAACAATGTGTTAGTATTTTAAAAGGTGATCTTATGGATATATATCTTTTAAAAAATTGTTTATGTGTTAAAACTGATTCTAATATAAATGAAGTTTATTTAGATAATTTAACAAATAAAATTATTAGTATAACATCTTCTTATAAACTACTAAATATTGTTATTGATATCAAAGATAAAAAACTTGAAAAAAAGCTTGTTAATAAAATTAAAAATTGTAATTCAATGTATAATATTAAAAAGCAAATTTTATGATTTTATAATATCATACATATAGTTAAAAAGCAATTAATAGCGTTTTATTTTTCTAGTTTTGTCGAATTGATAGTTTTTTATTTTTTTATTTGTTAGATTTAAAATAAAGAGGTGAATTATGAAAAATTACAATCACATAAACAGTATTTTTGATAGTATGATTGATGATGTAAAATATATTAAGGTGGCATCCTTTATAAGAAAAGTGAACGCTAAAAAAAGTGTGCTTAAAATGTAAAAAAGTCAGAATTTTTAATTTCTGACTTTTATTTTTCTAAGTATAATTTTTCTCCTGGGTATAATTTTATATAGTAATAATCTTCTTTATCACAAGTAAAAATTAGTTTTTTTTCTGTCTCCTTAACTTCTTCTTTTTTATCTTCCTTTTTTTCTTCATCTACAACAGTTATCGGTGGTGTATTATCATTATTAACTTCTAATACTTTAATCCAATTTGCGCCTTTTTTACTAGCTACAAAACCAGTTACTCCACGGCTTGTTGTTATTTTATACCATGTATATACTTGACTATCAACTTCATCTACGATGGTATAAACCTCACCATTATAAACATCTCCTATATCAGATGATATTTCACTAGCTTCACGTCTTATATTTATTTTATCTACTATTATTTGAATTTGGCGTTTACTTTTATCTAACGTATTACTTTGTTCTAAATAGGATGTTGTTATTTCTCCAGTAGCATAAGGACGAGGATTTAAATATGCTCCATTTTTATTAGTTACTTCTAGATGAACATGTGATCCATATGAACTATCACTTCGACTTTTATTTGATAAAACAAGTCCTGTATTACCTTGTTTTGCTATCACTGTATTACTATTTACAACATCTCCAACATTTACAAGTACACTATCTAGATGAGCAAATCTAAGAGTTATTTTTTCATTTCCTTGATAAGTTTCAATCCATATTTGATTACCACCTATTTCATTATAGTGCATACGTACTTGTTTTCCTGTTATTGATTTACAATTATAGTAATTACCATCTTTCCAAGCATTTTTATTATTTAGAAAATCATTATAATTAATACTATCTTCATGTGATTTAAAACGATTGATAACTTTTGTTACAACACCCGTCCCATTTATTTTAACTTCTGATAAGTGTGCGCCTGCATAATCCTCTGCTGTTTTATGATTTGAAAAGCTATTTGTAATTACACGTTGACTTCCTAGATAAATCATGATGACCTCTTAATTTCATTTTTTTTATCTAAGGTAACTTTGTTACTGATTGATGATGGGGTATAATTTATAATTTTTTGATTTTTTAAAGCTTGATAAATACCAGATGCTCCAACAAAACTAAAGAAGCCAACCCATAAACTATCCTTTAGTGTTATGTTATAAAATGTCATTGCAAAAGGTATTCCTATTAAGAAGGAGAAAATAAGGTTTAAAAACCATACTTGCCAAGATTTATTAATAAAAGACAATACTTTAAATTTTTGAATTAATGCCATAAGTACGATACTAAAAGTAATACTTATAACTAGTAAATCTAAAAGTAATGTCGGAAAAAACTCTTCCATCTAATCACCTCCACATCCCTTCGTTAGTGGGATTTCAGATATATCATCAATCATATCTTCAATAATACCATTACCCCCTAAATTTTTGTACTCTTCATATAACTCAGTAATTATTTCTTTATCAAACAAAGACAGACAGCCTATTTTTTTATATTCGTTATAACGTCTTATTATTTCACCTTTAAGTAATACTTTAACGCCATTTTTAGTTGAATTCATAACTTTATAATAATAATTTATCCTTTTACATAAAAAGGTTATAAAACTGATTACTAGTCCAAAACTAAATTCAATCCAATATTTCATAATAAATTCTAACATAATACCACCTACTATGTTATATGAACTTAGATTTATCTTGAACATTAAAAACTACTATATAAAGTTTATTTTGAATATAATTAAGTGTGGTGATTCATATGAAAAGGTTTGTTTTAATAATATTTGTTTTAATCCTATTTACTGGTTGTTTTAAAAAAAATAGTGAAAAAGAAATTACAACTATTATTGAAAATAATAAAAATATTTTAATTGGTATTAATTATCCTATAACTCAAAATAAAAAACTTGATTATATGATTAAAAAGGATATAGAAAACACTTATAATTCATTTAAAAACAAGTATGGTAATTTTTATTCTTTAAATGAAAAAGTTGAATTAAATATTGATTATGATTTTAATAAAATTAATAATTATTATATAATAGCAATTCATAATTATATTAATGATTCTAATCTGAAAGAAAAAAAAGAATACACAAATACTTATGTATATGATACTAAGAAAAATAAAAAGCTATCCTTAAATGATATTTTAGATAAAGATGATATAAAATATGTAAGTAAAATTAGTAAAAATAAATGTCATAGTAAAGCAAATAATTTTATTTTTGATCAAAATTATCTACACTTATATTCTTCTAATAACTGTAATTTTAAAATTCCATTTGAAGATTTAAATATAAAAATAGATATCTATCAAGAAACAATTAAAACTGTTAATACTAAAATTAAAGTACCGACTAAAATTTTTGATCCAAGTAAAAAATTTATAGCGCTTACTTTTGATGACGGACCTAGTATATATACTAAAAAAATTATTGATATTTTAAAAAAGAATAATTGTAATGCTACTTTTTTTGTTCTTGGTAATAAGGTTGAAATATATCAAGATGTATTAAAAGAGAGTTTAAAAAATGGAAATGAAATTGGTAATCACTCCTATAGTCATAAATGGTTAATAAAATTAAATAAAAATGAACTTGAAAAACAAATTTATAAAACACAGGAAATTATAAAAAAAACAACGGGTTATACCCCAACTTTACTTAGACCAACTTATGGTTCTGTTAATAATAATATTAAAAAGCTAACTGATTTTAAAATTACCCTTTGGAATGTTGATACTCTAGATTGGAAATATAAAAGTGTTAATCGTATTGTAAATAGAGCTGTTAAAAATCCTAAAGATGGTAATATTATTCTTATGCATGATATTCACGAAAGAACAGTTAAAGCTGTGGAAAAAATAATTCCTATGCTAAAAGAAGATGGTTATGACTTAGTAACTGTAAGTGAACTTAGAGATATTCAGGTTTTAAGAGATAAAATGAAAACGAATCAATGATTCGTTTTAAATACCTATAAGTTCTTTTAGGTTTTCCACATCCATTTTGGATATATTAATACTATCTCTATTATCTCCTTCAATTATTTTATCACTAAGTTTTTGTTTTTTATTTTGAAGTTCAACTATTTTTTCTTCGATTGTTCCTTTGGCTATTAGTTTAATAACTTCAACAACCTTTTTTTGACCTATTCGATGTGAACGATCAGTCGCTTGATTTTCTACTTGAGGATTCCACCAAGGATCTAAGTGAATTACAACATCCGCACTCGTTAAATTAAGACCTGTTCCTCCTGCTTTTAAAGATATTAAAAAGATATTTGTATCATCTTTATTAAATTTATTTACTAATTCTACTCTTTTATTGCTTTTAGTACTACCATCTAAATAGTAATAAGTAATATTATTTTCATCTAAAGTAGGAATTATTAATTTTAAAGCAGATGGATACTGTGAAAATAAAAGGATTTTATGTTCTTTTTTTACCTCATTTAATATTTCTATTAGTGTATCCAATTTACTACTTTTAATTTCGTTTTCAAATAAAAGTCTTGGATCTATACATATCTGTCGTAATTTTGTAAGTAATGATAAGATTAAAATACTAGATTTATTAACATTTCCATCTTTGATAAGTTTATCTAGCTCTTCTTTTGTTTTTTCAAGTTGCATCAAATATAATTTTTTTTGTTCATCATTTAATTCTACAATAATATTGTTTTCTATTTTATCTGGTAAGTCTTTTAAAACATCTTTCTTTTTTCTTCTTAAAATAAATGGTGTAATTAGTTTATTTAATCTATATATTGAAGTATCATCATCAATATTATTTATTTTATATTCCTTTTTAAAACGATTTAGAGGTAGTAAAAAACCTGGCATAATAAAATCGAAAATACTCCAAAGTTCTAAAATAGAATTTTCTATTGGTGTTCCTGTTAAAGCAAATTTTGTTTTTGCTTTTATTTTTTTTACTGCTTCTGTCGTTTGCGAAAAAGCATTTTTTATATTTTGGGCTTCATCAATAATAAAGTTATCAAATTCATATTCTAAGTATTTTTCTATATCATTTCTAAGAAGGCCATAAGTAGTTATTAAAACATCATAATCGTTTATTTTTTCTAATAATTCATATCTTTCTATTTGATTTCCATTTATTATTAAGTATTTTAAATCTTGACCAAATTTATTAAATTCATTTTCCCAGTTATATATTAAAGAAGTTGGAACAACTATTAGTGTTTTTCCTCTATTTTGACCTATAAACTTAATAGTTTGAATTGATTTACCAAGTCCCATTTCATCAGCTAAAATGCCACCAAAACCACATTTTGAAATTATATTCATCCATTTGATACCTGTTATTTGATAGTCTCTTAATATTTTTAAATCTTCATCACTTAAATTAATATTGCTATTTCTATATTTTTCAAAGTTTTTTATTAGTTTGTCAAAATTATTATTTACTTGGATAAAATTATTTTTTTCATCTAACATATCATTTATATAAAGACTTTTATAAATAGGTATTTCAATTTGATCTTTTTCCAAGTCTTTATTTTTAATATTTAAATTATTAAATAAGTTATCTAAATTATCAAATTCTTCACTATCTAGTGAAATATAATCACCATTTTTTAAATGGTAATATTTTTTCTTTTCTCTATAACTATTTAGAACATTTGTTATTTCTTGTTTATCAATATTTTCAATATTAAAGTTATATGTTAAAACATTATCTTTACCTATTTTAAAGGTATTTGTTATATTTGCTTTTTTTATAACTTTTGTATTTTTAACTTTTTTAGAAATATATGTTTCATATTTAGAACTTATTTCATTTAAACCCTTTTCTAAAAACTCTATAATTCTATCATTTTCTAAATAATAATATTTTTTCTTAATATCTAGACTAAATCCATATTTTGAAAGTTCACTAATATATTTAGTTTCTTCCTCTTTATCTCTTGTTATATATACACCATTAAAGTTATTAGTATTATCTATTATGTTTAAACTATAATTATTGTAATTCATTTTAATCATACAAAATAATCTGTTTTTATCATAATCAAAATAGTATTTTACTTTAAGTGGTTCAATTATAAATTTTTCTTTTAGCTTGTCTTCCATTTTTATATTTTGATCTAGTTTATTTAAAACTGGATAAACATAATTAGAAAAAGCACCTAATTCCTCATTTTTAAAAATCAATTCTTTTTTTCTATTCTCAGTAATAATTTTTAAAAGTTTTCTTTCTTGTTTATTTAAATAGTATAAATTATTATTACTTATAATATAACTATAATCACTAATAAAAGGTATTTGATCTAATAGATTTAAATCAACTTTTATACCATCACTTAATTCTTTAATAGAAATATCTACATTACCATCTAAAATTCCATCGAAAATATATACTAGATTATTATATTCGACTCTAAATTTTTTATTTTTTAAAAGTTTTAGGAAGCTTTTTAAACTTTTATTTGTAAGTTTTATCATAGATATATTTTCATAATAACTATAATATCCATATCTTGGAATTTGACTATCCATATAAATATTTAAAAATTCAATTATTTTAGCATCGACATCATTAAAATAATGAATTTTTGGATTATAAATAAAGTTTTTACCAAATTCTACATCACCATTTTTGGAATTATAAACTTCATAAAATTCTTTTATACATCTTTTTAAAGTATAAGTTTTTGTCTCCCCTATCTTTATTTGTAATTCATATTCATCATAATCTAGTCCTTTTAACGTAATTTCAAGTTTTAAAGGAATCTTAGTTACTTTTTTAGGACTTAATTTTTCAAATAAAAGGTGATTAAATTCAGCATCGTAATCATGATTTAAGTTTTCTATTGCCTCTGTTACTAAATTGTTAGACATCAAATAAATTAGACAGATAGCAATATGCTTACAATTTTTTTCACCATCATTTTGACAATTACAAATAGTTTTATTTATATTGTTTTTTTTATCAATCATTATATTGATAGTATGATCTTCATATTTAAAATTAAAAACGATTTCTGAGTTTTTTTTATCATAACCAAGATATATTAATTTTTCTTGATCAAGTGATAAGGCCTCAATATAGTTTTTTATTCCAACTATTTCTGTTATATCTTCAATTCTTATAATTTTTTTCATACTATCACCCATCTTTATATTATACCATTAAAAAGCTACTTTTTTAATCTAAATTAGTAGCTTTTGTTATTAAATTTAAATATTTTTGTTGTTCTTTAGGATCGATTTTAGTAAGATTTTTTAATAAATATTCACTATCTTCTTTAGCTTTGAGCAAAATATTAAAATCTTGTTTTAAATCAGCCATTTTAAAAATCATGTCACCACTTTGTCTAAGTCCAAATATATCACCGCTTCCACGAAGTAAGAAATCCTCTTCACTAACTTTAAATCCATCATTTGTTTTAGTTAAAACGTTTAGTCTTTCTTTTTCATAGTTACTAATTAATATACAATATGATTGAAGATTATTTCTTCCTACTCTTCCTCTTAATTGATGAAGGGCGGAAAGACCGAAACGTTCAGCATCAAAAATAACCATCATTGTTGCATTTTTAACATCTACTCCTACTTCTATAACAGTCGTACTTATTAGAATATTAATCTTATTTTCTTTAAATTTTTGCATTACTTCTTCTTTTTCAGACGGTTTCATTTTTCCATGAAGGATATCAATATTACAAATTTTACCAAAAGCTTTATTAAATTTTTCTTCTAAATCATAGACATTTTTTAAATCAATTTTATCACTTTCTTCAATTAGGGGTGCGACTACATATATTTGATGTCTTTGTTTTAATTCATTATACATACTAGTTAAAACATCTTTTATTTCTTTTTCTGTTTTTAGAGTTGTTATAATTTGCTTTTTACCACTAGGTAGTGTCTTTATATTTGAGACATCCATATCTCCATATAAAGTTAGGGCATATGTTCTTGGAATTGGAGTTGCACTCATATATAAAATATCTGGAGTTGTTCCTTTATTTTTTAAATTACTTCTTTGATTTACACCAAAACGGTGTTGCTCATCTGTTATAACTAGGCCTAAATTTTTATATATAACATCATCCGTAAATAAAGCATGGGTTCCAATAATAAAATCAATTGTTCCATTTTTTAATTTTTCATAGATTTCTTTTTTTTCTTTGGTTTTTGTTTTTCCTGTTAACAGTGCTATATCAATATTATATTTTTTAAATAATTCCTTACTATTTTGATAATGTTGTTGGGCTAAAATTTCAGTTGGGGCCATTAAAGCACTTTGATATCCACCTAAATAATTGATATACATTGTAATAAAAGCCACAATTGTTTTTCCACTTCCAACATCACCTTGTAGAAGACGATTCATACGCATATCCTCAGTTAAATCTTTATAAATTTCTTCTACACTTTTTATTTGATCTCTTGTTAATTCAAAAGGTAAATCATCAATAAATTGTTCAACTTTATCGTACGATATATCTCTTTTTAATCCATGATCTATTTTTTTACTTTGTTTGAGGTAATTCATTTTAAGCATATATACAAATAATTCTTCATATTTAGTTCTTTTTATACTTTGTTTTAATTTTATTTCATCAACAGGATTATGTAGATGTCTAATTGCTTCTGACTTATTAAGAAGGTGATATTTTTGAGAGATAAAAGTTGGAATATAATCATCTATTTCATATCCTAGATTAACTGTACTATTTATATATTTTCTTATTTGTTTATTACTAAGTCCAAAGGTTGTGTGGTAAACAGGTTCTATTCTTTCTTTATCTATTTTTCCAAAATAAAGATCCGATACAACAATAATACTTTTAATTTTATCTATTTTTCCTACAACCGTTATTTCTGTTCCAATTGTCAATTTGTTTTTTAAAAAACCACGATTAAAGATAACGATATTAAATGTTTTAAATCCTGTATTTAATTTAAAGTTCATTTTATCCTTTTTTCCTTTAAAGTAGAAAATACTAGGAATAGATTCTATAATTCCATCTATGGTTATTTGTTCATTATTTTTTACTTCTTTTAAATTACTTCTTTTAATTATGTTATATCTAAAAGGATAAAAAGTTAATAATGACTTAATATCTTTTATTCCTAACTTATCTAACTTTTCACATGTTTTCATGCCTAGACCTTTAATTTGTGTTAGTTCCATCTTATCACCTTGCTCTGTTAATTAAATAATACACAACAAACAGTTGTTCGTCAATATTTTTTTTGAAACTTTTAAATTTTGAAAATATTTAATTAAATTTTAATTTTTTTTAAATAACGAAAAAAAAAGCTTGACTTTTCAAACTTTTCAGGTTAGTATATAAAGCACCAGTTCGGTAATCCGGATTGGTGCTAGTATCACACTAGCCAACCCCTTTTTATTCTTTTATGAAACTGTTCTCAGGGGGACAGTTTCCTTTTTTATTCTTTTATGGCTGTTCTCACACATCCGTAATACTATACTAACCTGAATAGATTATAACATATGAAAAAAAACATGAATACATGTTTTTTTATTATTTTTTAAAACTTTACACTATTTAACATCTCAAAAAATCTTTCTTTTTTGAATTTATTATTTGAGGAATCAAAAAATTCTATTTTATTTTTTGTTTTTTTTATATTATATTTTTCTATTGTTCTTTTTAATTGCATACTTATACCATGTCCACCATCAAAAAAATTAGGATTATTTAAAACTTTATTTAATTGTTTTTTTATCAAAGGATAATGTGTACATCCTAAAACAACGTTATCAATTTTATTAAATTGTTTTAAATTATCATTTAAGTATTTTTCGATTTTTTCTTGATTATTTTCTTCAATCAGTTCAGCAAGTCCTACACAAGGATATAAAATTGTTTTATGGTTATCATAAAGCTTATATAAATCTTGAAATTTCTTGCTTTCTATTGTGGCTTTTGTTGCCATTACTAATGTTTTTCCATCATTGTTATAATCATGAATCATTTTGTATGCTGGTTCTGTCGCAATAAAAGAGATATTTTTATATTTTTCTCTTAATTTTTTTACACATACGGTACTTGCTGTATTACAAGCAATTACTATGATTTGACATCCTCTAGCAATTAAAGTTTCCACAATTTCAAAAACAATTGTTTCTATTTCTTTTTGTTTTTTATCTCCATATGGGTTATTTTTTGAATCACTATAATATAAATAGTGGTAATCAAAGTTTTCTTTTAAAATTTCTTTTAAGATGGTTACTCCACCTATTCCTGAATCAAATATTCCTATCATTTTTACACCTTCAAAATTATATATATATTATACGCATATGACATATATTTTTCAACATTTTAATTATACAAAAAAAGAAGTTTTAATCTTCTTTTTCGGTTAACATTTTATAATAATTAAATTTTAAAATTGCATTATTTTTATTATCCTCAAATAATAAATCAGCATTCTCTTTATTTATCTTTTTTAAGTTTTTATATCTTTGTTGTTTTAATAAAAATTCATTATATAAATCAAAATCAACATTTTTGCTATCAAGAATTAATTTTTTATCCACAGGATTATATCTGAAAATTGGAAAATATCCACATTTGGTTGCTAAGGCTTGCATTTCTAAACTATTTGTCATTCCACCTTCTATACCATGAGATATACAAGGAGCATACGCAATAATTAATGATGGTCCCTTATATTCTTCAGCTTCTTTCATAGCTTTTATAACTTGATTCATATTAGCACCTAAATTTATTTGAGCCACATAAACATCTGGATATGACATAGCTATACGTGCTAAATCTTTACTGTTATTTTTCTTACCACTAGTTGCAAATGAGGCAATAGAGCCTTTAGGACTAGCTTTTGATGCCTGCCCTCCTGTGTTTGAGTATACCTCCGTATTAAGGACTAGGATATTAACGTTATCATTACTTGCTAAGATGTGGTCTATACCACTAAATCCTATATCATAAGCCCATCCATCTCCACCAATAATCCAAGTACTTTTTTTAATTAAGTAGTCTTTTATTTTCTTTAATTCTTCTGGAATGTCATTAGTTAAATTATCATACACATACTTAGTTGTTTTATAATCATCCATATTATTTAACCACATTTCAAACAATTCTTTATTTGGATTATTTAAATTACTGTGGATTATTTTTTTGATTCTATTTTTCATGGTTTTATCTGCCATATACATTCCATATCCATATTCAGCATTATCTTCAAATAAAGATGATGCCCAGGGTAGATTGTAAGGTAGATTTGGAATACTTCCTCCATAAATAGATGAACATCCGGTAGCGTTAGCAATAATCATTTCATTTCCAAATAATTGGGTTAGAATTTTAATATAAGCTGGTTGTCCGCATCCAAGACAGGCTCCTGGGTATTTTATTTTTGGTTTTTTAAATTGGCTAGTCATAATACTATTTTTAGATTCTATTTCTTTATCTTTAATGTTTTCTAACAAGTAATCAGCTATTTTTTGTTCTTCGGATTGGTTTAAAATATCTTCCATAATTAAGGCTTTACTATTTCTTAATCCTGGACATGTATTTACACATAATCCACATCCTGTACAGTTTTTAATTGAAATGCCAATTATAAAGTAATAATCTTGAAGATTTTTATCCAATGGTTTTATACATCTTTCTTTTATTTTTGATGGCATTAATTGATATTCTTCTTCGTCTACTAGGTATGTTCTGATTACACTATGGGGACATACAAAGGAACAACGATTACAACGAATACAATTACTATTTAGCCACTTTGGAACAAATTCACTTATTGCACTTTTGTTTAGGTTTGTTTCATTGAAAGTTCCATCTTGATGTTTTAGGAAAGCTGATGTTGGTAATTCATTTCCTTTTCTTTGTCCAATCATTTCATACAATCCTATTTTTTCTTGGGCTTGTTTTATTTCGTTATTTAGTTTTATTTCTTTAATATATTTAGTTGCTGCTTCTATTGCTTGGTAGTTACTTTCAACTACTTTTTCGCCTTTTTTACTAAATTTATTTTTAATATATTCTTTTAGTTTTTCTTGGGCTTTATCAAAATCAATTAGGTGTATTAGTTTTAATATAGCGTTTTCCATAATCATACTTATTTTGTTATTAAGTCCTGATTCATGAGCTATTAAGTAGGCATTAATGGTATATATTTTAATTTTTTTATCAAGTAAATCTTTTTTATTTTGACTACTCATTAGTTCGTTTATTTCTTCTTCATTTCGAACGGTATTAATAATACAAATTCCATTTTCACAAATATTATTAAACATATCAAAATCAGAAAGATAGCTATCTTTTGATACGACAACTACACTAGGGTTTTCAACATAGTATGGTTTTCTTATAATATCATCTTTAAAACGAAGATGACTAACTGTTACCCCACCTGATTTTTTAGAATCGTATTCAAAGTATCCCTGAACATATTTATCTGTATTATCACCTATTAGTTTGATAAGTGATTTAGAGGCGCTTATCATTCCATCACTACCATATCCATAGATAAGCATTTCTTGGGCATTGTTTATTTTATAATTTTGAATTTCAAGGCTAAGATGCGTTACATCATCGTTAATTCCAATGACAAAATTATCTCTAGGATTATCTAACATATCATATACGGCTTTTATTTGAGCTGGGGTTGTGTTTTTACTTGATAGTCCATATCTTCCACCTACGATCGAAATATTTTTATTTTTTAAGGCGTTAGAAATATCTAAGTATAATGGTTCTCCTCCACTTCCTGGTTCTTTAGTTCGATCTAATACAGCAATTTTTTCAACTGTATCTGGTAAAACGTTAAGTAGGTATTTTGAACTAAATGGACGATATAGATGCACTTCAATTAATCCAATGTTTTCTTTACTATCTGTTATATATTCTTTAATTGTATCTGTTACTGATCCCATTGCTACTATTATTTTTTTGGCGTTTTTACTTCCATAATAGTTAAATGGTTTATAGTTAGTATTAGCTTTTTCATTTATTTTTTCCATGTATTCGTTAACGATATCTGGTAGTTGTTCATAATATTTATTTCTTACTTCCATATTTTGAAAATAAATATCATCATTTTCATTAACGCCTCTTGTTACAGGATGAAGAGGGTTTAGAGCTTTATTTCTGAATCTATTTAATGCTTCATAATCGATTAGTTCTTTTAAATCTTCTTGTTCTAATACTTCAATTTTATTTATTTCATGACTTGTTCTAAATCCATCAAAAAAGTGAAGGAATGGTAGACTCGATTTTATAGCTGAAAGATGAGCAACAGCTGACAAGTAGGCTGCATCTTGTACTGATGATGATGCTAACATGGCAAATCCAGTCATACGAGTTGCATAAATGTCTTGATGATCTCCAAAAATTGATAAGGCATGGGTAGATAAACTACGTGCTGCTACATGGATTACTCCTGGTAACATTTCTCCAGCTATTTTATACATATTAGGAATCATTAAAAGTAGTCCTTGACTTGCTGTAAAGGTTGTTGTTAATAGTCCTGCCTGAAGTGATCCATGAACCATTCCGGCTGCTCCAAGTTCACTTTGCATTTCAACTACTTTTACTTCATCATTAAAAACATTTAGACGATGGTTACTACTCCATTCATCTAAATGTTCAGCCATAGGACTTGAAGGTGTTATAGGATATATTCCAGCAACTTCTGTAAACATGTATGCTGTATAGCTACAAGCTTCATTTCCATCTATAGTCATTATTTTTTTCATATAACCACTCTTTTCATCATATCTATTAATAGTATATAGGAATTTTATGCATTTATAAAGTCTTTAGTATAAAATTCACATTTTTTTCCAAAATAATAAAAAAAGCTTGATTTTGATTAGTATTTTTGGTATTATTATATTGCTTATGGCGAGATAGCTCAGTTGGCTAGAGCAATCGGTTCATACCCGATAGGTCGAGGGTTCGAATCCCCCTCTCGCTACCAGAATGATATCTAACTCGAACTTTCTATAGTTCGAGTTTTAATATATTTGATTTTATGATAAGATATTTATAAATTTGAATTAATTTTTATAAATTTAAAAATACATTTATCTATATTCTTAATTATAATTAAAGGTTTGGTGGTAATATGATGGATACTTTTAATATAAAAGATATTTCTAAAATTGATATGAACAATACTTTTTTTCACTACACTGCTAAAAATAATTTAAGTACTATTATAAAAAATGGTTTAGAACCGAGAATAGGAAAAAATTCTTTATATGTAGAAAAAAGTAAGAAGGTATTTTTTTCACAAGGTGAAAAGGGTATATTAACTCTTATGGATGTTTGGTTAAGATGGTTAACTGCAAAATGTGGAATAAGTAATCAAATTTATTATTTAGGAACTTTTTATATGAGAATGCCATTATGTATTAAAAGTATTCCTAATTATGTTGTTAGAAAATTTTTGAAAAATAAAAATAAACGTATAAAAGTTTTTAATCAACTTAAAAATATTTTAGATAATAGTGTTTTTTTGATTTTAGATTTAAAGAAAAATGTAGATTTTAGTTATAATGATATAGATGAGGTAAAAGATACTTATTATGAAAGTTTTTTAAAATTATTATATCCTAATGAAAGTAATATAAAAGATAAAAAAATGGAATACTGGAATATGCATACATATTCTAATAAAGTAATCGATAGTTCAAAAATTTCGTTATTAAAAGTTAAAAATGAATATTCTGCTAGTAAAATATTAGAACAGTTAGTAATTAATAATATTCAATATGTAAAACAAAATCTTAATTTTTTATATGAATACTATAACTATTTTTATAATTAATTATAATTTTTTATTAGTTAATCTATTTTTTCAATTAAAATATGAATAATTAAAGGACTTGTAAAAAGTCTTTTTTTATGTTATTATGTATTCAGCAAGAACATTTGCATAAAATAAAAAAAGGGAATACTTAACTTTGCAGAGTTGAGTACTTACCCTACTTATGGTTAAGCACTTAATCTATGTCAGATTGAGTGCTGTTTTTCTTATATATGCTATCTTACTAAAGTAAAAAGTAAGGCTATCAATAAGAAGATAATAGAATGCAAGGATTCTTTCATCTGACTACTAAAACGCAGAAAAATTTTGGAATAAAAATTAGAATGAAAGAACCTCGTGCATATTTTATTAATTATGTTGCTCCAATGATAAAAAATTATTTAAATTGTTCAACTTGTGATGATTTAGAATGTAGTAAAATAAAAGTATGGACTGCTCCATATAAAAATACTAAAAGAACTAAACTATTATATAGTGATGATTTACATAGTTATATAATAATTCTTGAGAAAAATAAAAATGATATGTACATAATTAGTTCATATTTAATTGATGAGCCAGGATATTTGCAGAATGTATTAAAAGAATATAATAAATACAAAAAAGTCTCTTAAATCAAAATTAAGAGGCTTTTCATTTTAGTATAAACGGATAACGCAACTAATAAAAGTTGCGTCTCCAGGACTCATATAACCCTTGGTCATTGAGTAATTAAATTGTAGCACAAATTATATTAAAGTCAATCCATGGACATTTTGTACTACATTATATAGTATTCCCGTTATTAATTAATTATGTATAATAACATTATTATTTTGTTTTAACTTTAGCATAATTAATTATTTTTAAGCTTTCGGCAATTTGAGGTTCTAACTCTTTTATTTCATCAAGTGAATAGTATTCTTTACCAGTATGTCCTTCAACATAATCACTTACTTCAGTAAGACAAACTTGATAATTATTTTCTATTAAATATTTATAATATTCTTCATTATATGTTGTACTTATACCATCAGAATAAACAATCATATTTTCATTTGGCAAATCATATAACTCAACATGACTTCCTAAACCACCTAAAATATTTCTTATATAATATATGTATTCACTTACTTCATATGTTTCTTTATTGAAAAGTAAATATACATTTGCACTATTATATAATTTTACTGCTTCACCATTTTGCATTACATATTTATAATAATCATCTACATTTGAATATTCAGAAGAAATAGAAACATGTTTAGGAACTCCATTTTCATCTTTATTACTAGTACAACTAGCAGTTCCAAGCATTACACCAGCTAATCCTAATGCTAATAATCTTTTCTTAATTTCTATTAATTTGTTTTTGTCCATATATATCCCCCCAAAAAACAAAAGTCAAGATATATTATAGCAAAATTAATTTAAAAATCAACTTTTTTTCCTAAATTTATAGGTTAATCTTTATTAATTTAAAAAATTATGTTATTATTATAGTGATTAGTTGTTTATCAACTATTCCTAAGGTTTCGGATATACTATTTGTCCGTACCATATGAATAATTAAATGACTTGTAAAAAGTCTTTTTTTATGTTATTATGTATTCAGCAAGAACATTTGCATAAAATAAAAAAGGGAACATTCAGTTCGACAAGTTGAATGTCTACCCATAATTGTTGTTAGACACTTATCTTTGCAGATGAGTGTCGTTTTTTATTAACATAATGTACTACTTCAAAATAATGAAGAGTAAAGCTATTAATAAGATGATAATAATGATTAAAGAAGAAATTAAAAAATCTTTCTTTCCCATATATCAATAACCTCCTCTCTAAATAGAGTAGAGGTAGACACTCAACAACTGAACATTCCTATCCTTATTGTAGCAAACATTTGTTCTTAAATAAACAAATTTATGTTAATCAAATTTTTTAAGTTACTTATGTATTAAAATAATTAATAAAAAAAGAGTCTTTAATTCAAATTCTATGACTCAGTACAATTTTAATTATTTAACTGTAATTTTATTAACAAAACCATTCTTATCATAATTCAAAGACACTTCATAGTTTTTACTATTATCTAAACTTTGTTTCAATGTAATAATTTCATCAGATATTGTTGTTGTAATGTCGTTATAAACTACAGTAACTATATGATTAGGTTCAGTTTTATTATTAGTAACAATCTCATCTAATAATTTTTCTACAAAGAAACCTGATTGTGTCCCACTATATAACTCAAATGACGCATTAAACGCCTTAATTTCTGTTTTATCTATTCCCTTATCAATAACAGAACCAGCCTTTTCATAAATACCATCAGCACTATTATTAATTTTCGTCATATTTATAAAAACAGCTACAAATACCCCAATAACTAACAATACAATAATACAAATAAAAATTAAATAAACAATTCCAACACCCTTTAAAAACTTCAGACTTTTTTTACATGTCTTTTTTATTTCTTTCTGATTATCCTCATCAGTTACATAATCTTTAACTGAACGCAATCCATCATTAATACTATCTTTTATTTCTTTATTTGTTTCATTATCAACATATTTTTCTTCTTCTGGTATATATTTTTCATCTACACCAACATATTCTCCATTTTTTTTCATTATCTCTTATACTCCTTTTCTATTCTACAACTGCTGCTGTCCCACTTGCATGAATCACAAGCATAGACATTGTTGAGTTTCCACTACTACCAACTGTTTCTACATCAATTGAAACTCCAATTAATGCATTTGCTCCTACTTTTTTAGCCCTTTCAATCATTTTATTAATTGCATCTGCACGTGCATTTATTAATTCCTGTTCGTATTCTTCAGCTCTACCACCTATAAAATTAGTAATACTTGCTGTTAAATCTTTTATAAAATGAATTCCAATTATTACTTCACCAAAGACAACTCCCCTATATTCTTTAATTATTTTTCCATCCAAAGATGGCGTTGTTGAAATTATCATATTTTAACCTCCTTGTTTTAAGACAATTACTACCGTGTAAGTTAATTATATCATACTATTACAGTAATAACACAAAAAATTTAGATATTAATCTAAAAACAGACTATATTATAAATTTGAACTGTAAAAGTTCAAGTTTTTATTATTAACTAAATTTGTGGTATAATCAAGATGTAAGTATATTAAGGAGATAAATATGAAAGAACCTTTACTATATAGAATTACAAGACCAATAATTAAAGTTTTATTTAATTTTGTCTACCGACCTACCTATATAGGTTTAGAAAATATTCCTGAAAATAAAGCCTGTATTTTAGCTGGAAATCATACAAATTATCTGGATTGTCTACTTTTAATTTCAGCAACCAAAAGAACAATTCATTTTCTTGCTAAAGACGATTTGTCAAAAGGAGTTAAAAAAATAATTTTTAATAATATGGGAATTATTGCTGTAAATAGAAAAAAACATGATGGTAAATCACTTAAAATAGCCTGTGATTTTTTAAAGGAAAATAAAGTTATTGGAATTTTTCCTGAAGGTACAATAAATAGAACTGATGATACTATAATGCCTTTTAAAATTGGAGCTGTTAAAATGGCAAATGATACATCTTCGTATATTGTTCCTTTCACAATTAAAGGAAAATATAAAATTTTTAGAAAAACAGTTATACTTCAAATATATAAACCATATAAAGTTAAAGATGATTTAAATATTGAAAATGAAAAATTAATGAAAAAAATAAAAAAAGAACTGGAGGCAATATAATGGGAATATTTAATACCAAATTATTTCGTTTTTTCGGTTTTAAACAAAAACCTAATGCACCTTGGAATAAGTATTATAATAAAGAAGATATGGATTTGAAAATTCCTAATACTTCTTTATATCAATATTTTTTAGATAGTATACAAAATCATTCTAATTTAAATGCTATAGATTATTATGGAACTAAAATTACTTATAAACAATTATCAGATAAAATTGATGATTGTGCGAACTCCTTTTTAAGTTATGGTATTAGAAAAAATGATGTTGTAACAATTTGTATGCCAAATACACCAGAAGGTATAATTGCTTTTTTTGCCTTAAATAAAATTGGGGCTATTTCTAATATGGTTCATCCATTATCAAGTGAAAATGAAATCAAAAAAACTTTAATTGATACATCTAGTGTTATGTTAGTTTTAATTGATATGGATTATAAAAAAGTTAAAAATATTATAAACGAAACAGAAGTTTATAAAACAATTATTGTTAGGCCAAATAATTCAATGCCTTTCTTTATGAACTTAGGATATTCGATTACAATGGGTTATAAAACAGAGTTACCACGAAGAGATAAAAATTATATTCTATGGAATGATTTTATCAAGGATGGTAAAAATTATAATAAAAAAAATTACAAATATGTTGGTAAAAAAAATACACCTGCTGTTATGTTACACAGTGGTGGATCAACTGGTAATCCTAAGGCTATTGTTCTTTCTAATGGTAATTTTATTACTTTAGTCGAACAAGCAAAAATTGTCTTTGATGAATTAGAAGTTGGGGATAAATGTTTATCTATTATGCCCATTTTTCACGGATTTGGTTTAGGTGTATGTGTTTATACTCCTTTATGTGTTGGAGCTGAATGTATCGTTCTACCTCAGTTTAAACCGAATGAATTTGGAAAGTTACTAAATAAGTATAAACCAGAATTTGTTATAGGTGTACCTACTTTATTTGAAGCTTTATTAAAAACAGAAAAACATGAAAAATTAAAAATGAATTACTTAAAATATGTTATTTCTGGTGGTGATACTTTAAAAATAGCAATGGAAAATAAAATTAATAATTTTTTAACGGATCATGGGGCAAACACTAGAATTATTCAAGGATATGGTATGAGTGAATCTTTAGCAGCTATTGCTTTAGGATTTAAAAACATTGTTAAAAAGGGATATATTGGTGTTCCTTTTCCTGGGTGCTATATCGGGATATTTTCACCTGATGATAAAGAAGTACCATATGGTACTGAGGGTGAGATTTGTGTTAGTGGACCAAATGTTATGTTAGGATATTACAACAATGAAAAAGAAACTAACTTAGCGCTTCATATTCATGAAGATGGTAATGTATGGTTACACTCTGGTGATTTAGGAATAATGGATGAAAATGGTTTTATAAAATATACAAGTAGATTAAAAAGGCTTATTATTTCATCTGGTTACAATGTTTATCCAAGTCAAATTGAGGCCTTAATTGAGACCCATCCTGCTGTTATGCTTTGTAGTGTTGTTGGTATCGCTCATCCTTATAAAATTGAGGTTCCTAAAGCTTTTATTGTTTTAAATAAAGGCTATAGAAAAAGTGATGAATTAATTGAAGAATTAAAAAAGATGTGTGCGAAAAATTTACCAAAGTATGCTAAAGTACATGAATTTGAATTTAGACGTTCTCTTCCTAGAACGATGGTTGGTAAGGTTGATTTTAGAAAATTACAAGAAGAAAATATGAAGAAAAGGTTAGAAGATAGTGATGAAAAATAAGCAGTTTAAAGGAGAATTTGGATATAAACTATTAACTCCTATTATGAGGGTATTATTTAGAATATATTATAATCCAAAGATCATTAACAAAGAAGTAATTCCAAAGGATGGTCCTATCTTAATTGTTGGAAATCATAAACATATATATGATCAATGTTTGACTATTATGGCAACTAAAAGACCTATTCATTATATGGCTAAAAAAGAGTATTTTGAAGATAAATTAGCTTGGTTTTTCAAGTTTGTTGGTTGTATTTGTGTGAATCGTAATGGCAATGATAAAGCAGCTAAAAATTATGCAATTGATATTTTAAAAAATAATGGTGCGATTGGTCTTTTTCCTGAAGGTACCAGAAATAAGACTAGTAAATTGTTACTACCTTTTAAATTCGGTACTGTTTCAATGGCTCAAAAGACAAATGCCACTATTATTCCTTTTGGTATTATTGGTGATTATAAATTCAGAAGTAAAAACTTAACTATTAAATATGGTACTCCTTTCAAGGTCAATGATCTTACTTTAGAAGAAGCTAATAATAAATTATACAATGAAGTAAAAAGTTTAATAACAAAATAAAATCAGGAAATATCCTGATTTTATTTAATTTCAATTAATTTTTTAGTTTCTTCTTCAGTTTTTTTAGGAATAGATATCTTTAAAATACCATTTTCAAAAGATGCTTCAATATTTTCTTCATCAATTTCACCTAAATAAAATGATCTTTGATATTTTCCATAAAATTTTCTTTCACGACGAAGATATTTTTTATCTTCATTTTCCTCTTCATTCTTTTCAGCAGTAACAACTAAGTTACCTTTATTAATTTCAATATTAATATCTTCCTTATTAAACCCAGGAATATCCATTTCTATATTAATATTATTATCCTTTTCATAAATATCACATTGCATCTTTTTATCATTATCCATACTATCTAAAAAATTATTGAAAAATACTTCACTTGGTAACATAAACATCTTCCTTTCTATTTTGAAATTAAATCACAAATTAAATTAGAGATTTCAGTAGGATTATCAATAGATAAGCCTTCTATTAATCTAGCTTGTGCATAAATAATTTTTGTATACTCTTTTAATTTTTCTTTATCATTTTTATATAAATCCTCTAATTTTTTAACAATTGGATGATTTTTATTAATTTCCAAAATGGTCTTAGCTTTAACCTTATCATCAGTTGGCATAGCATTCATAACTTTCTCCATTTCAACTGATATCTCACCTTCGTTTGTTAAACAAACAGGATGTTTTTTAAGTCTATCTGTATATCTTACTTCTTCTACTTCACTATTTAAATCTTCCTTCATTAAATCAAACATTTTTTTAGCTTTTTCATTTGTTTTTTTCAATTTTTCTTTTTCTTCATCTGTACTTAAATCTAAATCTTTTGAACAAATATTGACAAACTTCTTTTGTTCATATTCCATAATAGTTTTAACAACAAACTCATCAATATAATCAGTTAAATACAAAATGTCATAACCTTTATCTTTAACAAGCTCAACTTGTGGTAATAAATCTATTTTATCAATTGTTTCGCCACAAGCATAATAAATACTATCTTGTTCTTTTGACATTTTATTCAAATACTCTTTTAAAGTTACAAATTGTTTTTCTTTTGAAGAATAGAATAATAATAAATCTTTTAATTTATCTTTATTTAAGCCATAATTATCATAAACTCCAAACTTGATTTGACGTCCAAAATTATCAAAGAATTTTTTATAATTTTCACGATCATTTGCAAGCATTTTTTCAAGTTCACTTTTAATTTTGTGCTCTATATTTTTAGCAATAAGACCAACATTTTTATCTTGTTGTAACATTTCTCTTGAAATATTTAAAGATAAATCTTGACTATTAACAACTCCTTTTACAAAGTTAAAATAATCAGGAAGTAAATCAGGACATTTATCCATTATAAGAACATCATTTGCATATAATTGTAATCCCTTTTCATATTCCTTGGAATATAAATCAAAAGGTGTATGACTTGGAATATATAAGATGGCATTATAACTACATAGTCCTTCTACAGATGTATGAATAACTTTCATAGGTTTTTCATAATCATAAAAACGTTCTGTATAAAAGTTATTATATTCATCTTCAGTTATATCTTTTTTATCCTTTTTCCAGATAGGTAGCATACTATTTAAAGTATCATCTTCTAACACTGTTTCATATTCATCTTTGCTATCTTTTTTCAAAACACGGTTTTCAACTTCCATAACAATTGGATATCTAATATAATCAGAATACTTTTTAACAATCATTCTAATTTTATATTCTTCCAAGTATTCACTATATTTTACATCATCACTATCATCTTTTAAATGAAGCTTTATAATCGTTCCAACTTCATCTTTAGAACTTTCTTCTATTGTATATCCATCTTCACCAGTTGATTTCCATTTATATGCTTTATTATTTCCATAAGCTTTTGATATAACTTCAACATCATCACTAACCATAAATGCTGAATAAAAACCAACACCAAATTGTCCAATAATATCTACATCGTTTTGATTTGCATTTTCTTCTTTGAATGATAAAGAACCACTTTTAGCGATTGTTCCTAAGTTATTTTCTAACTCTTCTTGATTCATTCCACAACCATTATCAGATATAGTGATTGTTCTATCTTTCTTATCTACATCAATTCTAATTTTAAAATCATCTTTATTTAATTTTATTTTTTTATCAGTTAATGACTTATAATATAATTTATCAATTGCATCACTTGCATTTGATATTAATTCTCTTAAAAATATATCTTTATTCGTATAAATTGAATTTACCATTAAATTTAATAATTTCTTTGATTCTGCTTTAAATTGTTTCTTTTTCATTTTAGCCTCCTTTAATCATTAACTAATTATGTTATACCACTGTCTTTAGCACTTGTCAAGAGTAAGTGCTAAAAAACATATTTTCACACAATTAAAAAAAGATTTGAAATTTCAAATCTTAATAGTTATTAGCTTTTCTCTCAAAATATGATTGTGGATGAGAACATACTGGACAAACTTCTGGAGCACTATCTCCAAAATGAATATGACCACAATTACGACAAATCCACATTGTAGGTACTTCATTATTAAATACTTTTTCATTTCGAACATTTTCTAATAATTTTCTATATCTTTCTTCATGTT
This sequence comes from uncultured Mycoplasmatota bacterium, assembly GCA_900550255.1. Lineage (GTDB taxonomy): Bacteria > Bacillota_I > Bacilli_A > RF39 > UBA660 > UMGS1271. Next base: position 34,632 of record URQZ01000010.1, read on the forward strand.
CCTTTTCAATTTTCCCAACACTTTCAAAAAGAAATGCTATATGATCAAAACCTTCTTCTTTTGCTTCTTTAGCAAAGGCTTCATACATATCAGTCCATTCATAATTTTCACCTTCAGCTGCTGATAATAAGTTTTCTTCAGTTGATTTAATTTGACCACCATTTAATAACTTAAACCACATTTTAGCATGTTCTTTTTCATTATTAGCTGTTTCTTCAAAAATAGCAGCGATTTGTTGATAACCTTCTTTTTTAGCCTTACTTGCAAAATAAGTATATTTATTTCTTGCTTGTGATTCACCAGCAAAAGCATTCATTAAATTTTGTTCTGTTTTACTTCCTTTTAATTCCATATTATCCCTCTTTCTTATTTGTGCAATTACTACATTCTCCTATGAATACAATATCATGATAATAAACAGTATTGTGATATTTTTTTTCCACAATTTTATTTAAATCTTTAAAATTAGAACTATCAATATCAAACACTTTCTTACACTTATCACAATAAAAATGATAGTGTTTTAATAAAGTCTTATCAAAACGATCACTTCCATTTGGCATTGAAATCTTTCTTATTTTTTTTAACTCTACTAATAAATTAAGATTTCGATAAACAGTTCCTAAACTTATATTAGGAATTTGCTTTTTTACTTCTTGATATACCATATCAGCACTTGGATGTTCACAACTATTTGATACCACTTCTAAAATTATATCTCTTTGTTTTGAATGATTCATATTTCACCTCAAAAATAGTAATAATTACTAATTTAAGTTTAATATATTTTTTTTATTAAGTCAATATAAAAATAGGAATTATTCCTATTTTTTACACTTTTATTTTTTTATTTTTCATCTCAATATGAATTCTTTGAACAATAGCTAATGAACAAATCAAAGCAATTGTAAATGAACCACCGTAACTCAAAAATGGTAGTGGAACACCTGTTAGAGGCATAACACCAAATAAACCACCTAAGTTAACAAGAACGTGAAGAAATATATACACAGCAACACCAAGTGAAATATATCTTCCTCTTACAGTATTAGCATTTGCACTTATTTTTAAAATACGATAAAGAATAATAATATAACAAATAAAGATAACTGATGAAACTAAAAAACCATATTCCTCAGCTATTATAGCAAAAACACTATCTGTATGTGATTCTGGTATATATGAAATTTGTTTACTTTTTCCTATTCCTACACCTAATAGACCACCATCATTTATGGCAATAAAACCATTACATATTTGATATCCTCCTGCCTCATAATCAGAGCATGGATCAAAAAAATCAAAACGACTTAATTGTGTTTTAGTAAGAATTGAACCATTTTTAGAAATAACAATGATACAAGCTATAATTATTAAAATTATTCCCAATACAACCGTTCTTAACTTATCAATACGAAGAATTGGACTAGACATAAAAAGTACTACAAAAATCAAAAATAGGATAATAGTTGTACCTAAATCTTTTTGTAAAAATACGATAATAGGAAATAGGCAACCAACAAATAAAATAATTCCAATAAAATCATAATGGTTTATTTTTTTATTACGAAGTTTTGATAAAAATTTTTCAAATAAAAGTGATACACAAACAATCATTATCGGTTTTGAAAATTCACTTGGTTGAAATGAAAATATTCCAAAATTAATCCAGTTATAAGATCCCTTTTGAACAGTTCCATAAAGTGACAAATAAATTAAGGCTACAGTTATACCTATATAACAAAAAGCGCCATATGCATGATACTTTTTAGTAGGAACTGTAATAATTATTAAAGTTAATATAAAACCTATTATTAAGAAAAGTGCTTGTTTATAAAAATAGCCATATAGTGAAGTATTATATCTTACTACAACCGCTTTTGATGATGCATTAACAATATTAAGTAGACCAAAAACAAATAGTAATAAACTTACCATTAGTAATGTTTTATCCATATCTTTAAAACTATTTTTTAATTTTTTAATCATCTTATCACCTTAGTATTTATCTATCATATAATATACTAGATATATCATATCATATATTTTTATATCGCTCAAATAAATTTTTTAAATAGGTTTTTTTTATTAACAAAATCAAATTTGGTTAATAAAATATATTAGGCCTAGATAGGAGGGTGTTTATGTATTACTATGGTGGATACCAAGGATATGGTAACGGATGCTGCAATACTGGATATAGCGGAGGATACGGTTATGGTGCCGGATACGGTGCTGCTATAATATTAGTTTTATTTATATTATTAGTAATCATAATTGGTGCCAGATCTTGGGGTGTTTAATGCACAAATAAAAAGAGTTTTTTAACTCTTTTTATTTATATTCTTTAATAATCTTTATAATTCTATCTACTTCTTCTTTTAAAATAGAATAT
>URQZ01000011.1 GCA_900550255.1 uncultured Mycoplasmatota bacterium
GTGGACAACGATAAATATTTAATCTTCGCATATTAGGAGCATCAGTAGTTAATAAAAATAATTCATAGTCCATATTTATTCCAAACAACTCTAATACTTGGTTATTTAAATGTAATAGATTCTTATTCATTCTTACAATATGAGTTTTTCTAAACTTGATATAATCGCCAGAAAAACCATTTAAAGAATCTAACGAATATAAATCTGAATTTTTATCAGTCAAACCACATTTTAACACCCCTAAATTGCAATTTTTATAAAAGGTACATTTTCTTGTTTCTAAATTATATACATTTTTAAATCTTGATAAGACTTTAACATCTTTATCTTCTATTTTTAAGCCTTCTAATCGTACTCTTTTAACATTATCTTTATTGAATAAATCCATATATTCTTTTCCATAAGGAACTATATATGTATGTGCTTGTAAGAACTTAATTATTTCGTTTAAGTAATATGAAATATCTATTTTTTTACGATTATATTTTTTCTGATTAACTAATTCAATATCTAAACTATGGACTTTAGGATTTAAGTATATATTTACAAATACTTGATCATTTTTCAAAGATATAGAATATAGTATTTTTGAATTATAATAATTATATATATATTCCATATAATCACCTCAGTCGTCAGTGGTAGCTATTATATCACAAATTTTTAATTATTATATTACAAATTTTTAAAATTTTATTAATTTTTTATTTGATCACTTATTTTATAAAATTTAGCACATTCTTCAAGTATTACCTTTAACTTTTAAAATATGAGACTTTACATAAGCAACATTAGTGTTTTTAATTGATTTAATATTACCAGGTATAAATTCATATTTAACACAAGCAAACCTACATATCATTTCTATCTTTCTTTTTAATGGTTCACTTATCTCTAATTTTTTTGTTTCTATCTCAAACATAATTATCACTCATCCTTTCGTTTTAAGCAGAAAAAAACTAACATTTCTGTTAGTAATCTATTACTTAAACTCGAAAGTGTCCGAGTTTCCTATCAACCTGGTGGAGATGAGGAGATTCGAACTCCTGTCCGAAAATACTACATCTTAGGCTTCTACAAGTTTAGTTAGTTAGTAAATTTCCTATGCAACGAAAGTAACTAACAACCCATTGCATAGTAAGCTTAAAAATATTCACTATTATTCTTAAGCAAAATAATAGTATATCTCATTTAAATGAGCCCTCTTAAATCCCAATGAGAAAAAGATTAAAGAAAGCTATGTTTCCTATATTAAATTAGGCAAAGGCTACTGCTGATCTTGAACCAGCTAAGTTAGCAAACATATTTTTAATTTTGTTTCCGTTTATTTTTTTGGATGTACGTAAGGAGTACCTTCCACTTGCGACCTAAGACAAAATACTTCCGTCGAAACCTAAACATCCCCATGTACATGTATTATAACACTATATTTTATGTTAAACAATATAAAATTATGATTTTACTATTATTAAAAAAAGTTGTATAATACTGCTAGGTGATGAATATGTACTGTAAAAACTGTGGAATACTAAATGATGAAGACGCCATGTTCTGTAAAAGTTGTGGAATACCATTAAAAGAAGAACAGCAAAAAAAAGAAAAGAAAGAAAAAAAATCTAAGCCTAAAACAAAAGTTAAAAAACAAGTAAAAAAGGTTACAAAAGTAAAATATAAGAAACCTAAAAAACAAAAAAATAAAGACAAGAAATCTAGCTTCTTTAAAAATCTTCTGCTTTTCATCTTAATAGTATTAATAATCGTAATGTTTGGCGTAATTGCTGTAATGGGATATTACATGTGGAATGAAAATAATATTGAAGTTCCAGACGTAACTGGTACTACATATGAACAAGCTGTTAATACATTGTTAGAAAAAAACTTAACAGCCGTTCAAAAAACAGAAATTGTTGATGATAAAACAAAAGTTGGAATTGTTCTAAAACAAACACCAAAAGCTAAAACAAAGGTTGGCAAAAACAGAAAAATAAAATTAACAGTTGGCGTTTTAGATGAAAAAATAACACTACAAAATTTTGAGAAAATGAACATAGATAATGCAATCGTTATTTTAAAATCATTAAATTTAAAATATACAATAAAAGAACATGAAACAACAACATATAATAATGATGAAATTATTTCACAATATCCAAAAGCTGGAACCAAAGTCAAAAAAAATCAAATAATAAAATTAACTGTAGCTAAAAATACAACCGATATAGTTACAGAAGATGATAAAAAAAATGATGATACTAAAGATGAAATAAATAGTGATAATGATAATGAAGATCAAGAGATAACAACAGAAGAAAAAGAACTTAAAAATTCTTAAGTTCTTTTTTTATTAATCTTTCTGTATCTCTTTTTTTGATGGCTTCTCTTTTATCATAATTCTTTTTACCTTTAGCAATTCCTAATAAAACCTTAACTTTGTTTTTCTTAAAATACATTTTTAAAGGTACTAACGTCAATCCTTGTTGACTAATTTTATCATTTATTTTTAATATTTCTTTTTTATGTAATAGTAACTTTCTACTTCTTGTTTCATCATGATTAAAGATATTACCTTGTTCATAATGACTAATATGTGTATTAACTAAGAAAACCTCATTATTTCTAATAATAGCATAACTATCCTTTAAATTAGCTCTACCATCTCTTATAGATTTTACTTCAGTTCCAGTTAATACAATACCACATTCAATTGTATCTTCTATATCAAAATCATACTTTGCTTTACGATTATTAATTTCCATTATAATCACCTATAATCTATTTGTTTGCTTTTTTATCTATTTGAAAATCAATTGTTTTAGCTTCTTTATTTGCAGCTACAACCACTACATCAACATTATCACCTAAACGATAACCACGTTTATTTTTTTTGCCTTTTAAAGTAATGGTTGATTCATCAAAAGTATATACATCATCAGTTAAAGAATCAATCTTTATTAAACCTTCAATTAAATTAGGAAGTTCAATAAACATTCCAAAACTAGTTATACCACTAATCATTCCTGTATACTTTTCACCAATATGATCCATCATATATTCAGCCTTTTTCATATCATCAACTTCACGTTCACAATCAATTGAATCACGTTCTTTTTTAGATGAATGTTCTGCAATATATGGAAGTTTTTGTTCTTCAGACATTATAGATTCCTTATCAATTTGAGCTTTAAACAAATATTTTCTAAGTAAACGATGAACAGTTGTATCTGGAAATCTTCTTATTGGAGAAGTAAAGTGTGTATATCTTTCACTTGCAAGACCAAAATGTCCTATGTTATTAGTGTCATAAATAGCCTTTTGCATACTTCTTAAAAGTAATGATGACAAAATATGAAATTCTTTTTTATCTTTTAATTGATTTAAAATACTTTGCATTGTTTTAGGATGCATGTCTTTTATTTTACCACTTAAGGTATATCCTAAACTAGATACAAAAGTTAAAAAGCTATTTATTTTTTCTTCATTTGGTTCACCATGAACACGATATATAAATGGAAGTTCCATAAAATAAATACATGTTGCAACTGTTTCATTTGCTGCAATCATAAAGTCTTCAATTAAATTTTCACCTTTACCTCTGTTTCTAAGTTTGATATCAATTGCTTTTCCAGTCTCATCAACAATAATTTTTGACTCATCAATTCCAAAATCAATATAACCTCTTTCCACCTTATGTTTTCTTAAAATTTGAGCTAATTCCTCCATTTTAATTAAAGTATCAGCAAAAGGTTCATACCCTTCTGGAATTATATTTTCTTCAATGATTTTATTTACATCAGTATATGTCATTTTTTTACGAGATCTAATTACACTCTCAAAGATATCATAGCTTACAACATTACCTTTAGAATCAATTTCCATAACACATGACATAGCTAGACGATCTACACCTTCATTTAAAGAACATATACCATTTGAAAGTTTATGAGGTAACATAGGAATTACACGGTCAGCTAAATAAACACTTGTCCCACGTTCCATCGCTTCTTGATAAATTTCACTACCTTCTTTTACATAATAACTTACATCAGCAATATGAACACCAAGTGAGTAGTTTCCATTTTCTAGCATATCAAGTGATATAGCATCATCTATATCTTTAGTATCAGCTCCATCTATAGTGAAAATAGTTTTGTCTCTTAAATCACGTCTTCCCACCATTTCTTCTTCTTTTACTTCAGATGGTAACTTTTCAACCTCAGCCATTACAGCATCACTAAAAGTATCATTTATTCCATATTTACAAACAATTGATAAAATATCTACTCCAGGATCATTTTTATGACCTAATATTTTTAAAATTTCACACTTATAGTTATTATCTTTTAATTTACTTGTAAGTTTAATTAAAACTTTATGCCCTTCAACTAAATCTTTTATTTGTTCTTTTTCTAAAACAACATTTATTTTGACTTTTTCATCATCAAGTACTATAGATGGTTTTCCATCTTTATAGCAAAATTCACCAACCATTTGCTTTAGTTTTCGATCAACGATTCTAACAATTCTTCCTTCAAGAGAAGTACCTTTTTTTGATGTGATTTCTACAACTACTTTGTCTCCATGAATAGCATTATTCATACAAAGTGGTGGAATAAAAACATCTTCGTCTCCTTCTATATCAACAAATCCATATGATTTTTTAGTTGCAAGCATTGTTCCTAGTTTTAAATTACTATTATTAAATAGCATATACTTATCTTTATTAGTGCGATAAACTTTTAATTCATCTTCTAATTCATTTAATGCTTTTAGAACTTCTTTAAATTCATCAATAGTTTTATAATTTAAATCATCGTTTATTTCATAAATAGAAAAAGCTCTATTTTCTCTTTTTAATAATTCTAATATTTGTTCTTTCATATTCTGCACCTCTATTGTATATTATAATAGATTTTAGGAGAAAAATATAGTGTTTTTTTAATCCTATATCAAATAAGCATTATATTTTTTGATTATTTCGTCAAATGTATTGTCTTTAATTAAGAAATAGGCTACATCTGTTAGATTTGCTACTCTATTATTAACTATTTTTTTAAATTTAAGAAGTAAATCTTCTTTACTTTTGAAAGTATAAGCATTTTTACTATTAATAAATAAATCTTCAAATAGTTTATTTTCTTTAATGACTAATTGTTTTTTAAAAAGAAGCGTTATATATACATAGTCAATGTTAATACCATAATCTTCTAAAAAAATCACTATGTCACTAATCTTACAAACATCACTAAAAACATTTAAATCATTATATTTTATTAGTGTAACATTACTAGGTAAATTATTTATCATATCACGTTGTTTTTTGGATATTAAATAATCAGGATTATATCCAAAATAAATAAAATTATATTTAGGATAAGTATTAGCTAAAACATATAATTTTTCAATATTTTTATATTCATTATCCACTACTATTATTTTTTTTACGCGTCTTTTTATTTTATATTTATTATAAATATCCTTATTATTTTTACTTATATTAATAACTGGTATTTCTTTGGGCACAATAATAACAGATATTTCTTTATTTTCAGTTATTATTTTACGAGTTGCTTCAAAATGTACAAATACTTTAGATGCAATTAATAAGATATCATTTAATTTTTTTAAGTAATCTTTGCTTTTTTTACTTTTTCTTTGATAATAAAAAGATATGTTTTTTTCTTCTAAGTAAGACAAAAAGATTATTTTCTTACCTATTTGATATTGTTCTTTAGCAAAATTAATTACTTTATTATTTAATTCTGCAATTAAGATATAGTCATAATTAGTACTTAAGTTAGTTGTATATTTAACATTTGTATTATCTAAATAGTTTATTATTTTTCTCATGAAATCAATATTTTCCATATATACTAAAATCATATTATCACCACTATTAGTTTTAACTAACCAAAAAGATATATACAAAAAAAAGATATTTAAATATCTTTTATGGATTTAAATGATTTGGTCCTCTAAATATAAACATTGATTCTTTTAATGATGGTAATCCAAGTAATAACATAGTAAGACGATCTATTCCAAGTCCAAATCCACCATGTGGAGGACAACCATATTTAAAGAATTCAAGATAGAATTCAACATCCTTAGAAAGCCCTTTTTCTTCTGCTTGTTTTTTTAGAATTTCATAGCGATGTTCTCTTTGTGCTCCTGTTGTTATTTCAACACCTCGCCAAATTAAATCATATCCTTGTGGAATATCATTTTCTCTTAAGTGATAAAAAGCTCTTTTATCTTTTGGATAATCAGTTACAAAAATAAATTCACTATTATATTCTTCCATAGCATATTTATAAGCTAATTTTTCTGCTTCTGTTGTTAAATCATTTTGTTCTTCTTTAGCTACTTTATAGTTATATCTTTCTTCTAATTCTTTATATAAATCAGCTAGTTTAATTCTAGGAAATTTATTATTTGGAACAATTACTTCTTTTTTATATGTTTCTTTAATTAAATCTCCATATTTTTCTTTTATGTCTTTTAGCATTTGTGTTAACATTTCTTCTTCTAAATCCATTACATCTTCGTATGAATCTATGTAACTAAATTCTAAGTCAAATCCTGTAAATTCTGTTGTATGACGATTTGTATTAGATTTTTCGGCTCTAAATACTGGTCCTACTTCAAATACTCTTTCAAAGCCAGATGCCATTGCCATTTGTTTATAAAACTGTGGTGATTGCGCTAAATAAGCTTTACGATCAAAGTATTTTACTTCAAAAACTTCACTTCCTGATTCACTTGCTGTTCCTTGTAATTTTGGAGTATGAATTTCCATAAAGTCTTTTTTATATAAAAATTCTCTTAAGCTTTTAACTAATTCACTTTGAATTTTAAAAATATTAGAGTTATAATCATTTCTTAAGTCTAAAAAACGATAATTAAGTCTTGTATCTATTTCCGCACTATTTTTATCTTTTATATTAAATGGTAGTTCAGCTAGTGATGTTGAAGTTACTTTTATTTCACTTGGTATTATTTCCATTCCATTTAGTTTAACTTTAGGACTTTCAATTACTTTACCTTTTATCTTAACAGTACTTTCTAGTGTTATATTGTTTATAATTTCAACTATTTCTTTATTATTTTCATCTTCTTTTTCAATCGTCATTTGAACTTTTCCAGTTTTATCTCTAAGAATTACAAATTGAACATATTGTAAATTTCTTACATTATCTACAAATGCTTGTAATTCTATTTCTTTATCATAATATTTATTTAAATCTTTTATATCTATTTTTTTCATATTTTTTATCATTCCTCTATTTTATGATCAAAAAAATCAATCATTTCTTCTTGTTTTATTTTATATTCTTCTTTTGTTTGATTATTTTTTATTGTTAAAATATTACTTTTTACTTCTTCTTCACCTACAATAATTACATATTTAGTATTTAATTTATCGGCTTGTTTAAAGTTTGCTTTTATGTTTTTATTTAAATAATCAATTTCAGCATTAAATCCATTCATTCTTAATTCTTGTAATAATTTAAAACTATAACTTTTTTCTTCTTTTCCCATTGGAATTATATATATATCAATACCATCATTATCTAATAGGTTTATATTTTCATATTCTAGTGCAGTCATAAGGCGCTCTGTCCCCATTGCAAATCCTACACCAGAAGTTTTTGGACCGCCTATTGTTTCTACTAATCCATCATATCTTCCACCAGCACATAAAACGTTTTGGCTTCCAAATCCTTCGACACTCGCTTCTATTTCAAAAACTGTATGTGTATAATAATCTAGTCCTCTTACAATACTAGTGTTTACTTCATAAGCAATACCAATTTCATCTAAATATTTTAATACACTATCAAAGTGATTTTTACTTGTTTCATTTAAATATTCAATTGTTTTTGGTGCTTTTTTCATGCATTCTAAATCATGATCAACTTTACAATCTAAGATTCTTAAAGGATTTTTTTCATATCTTTTTTTACAATCTTCACACAATTCATCTAAATGTGGTTTAAAATATTCTATTAATGCTTCTCGATATTTGTTATGTGATTCAACATCTCCTAAAGTATTAACATTTACTTTAATTCCTTTTAATCCCAACATTTTAAAGAAATTAACAGGTATACTAATTATTTCAGCATCAAGCATTGGGTCATTACTTCCAAATACCTCAACTCCATATTGAATAAATTCTCTAAAACGTCCTGATTGTGGTCTCTCATAACGATACATTGGTCCCATATACCATACTTTTGTAAGTCCTAAAGGATCAGCATACATCTTGTTTTCAATAAAACTTCTAACAACACCTGCTGTTCCTTCTGGCCTTAGGGTCATATTTCTATTACCACGATCAACAAAGTCATATGTTTCTTTTGATACAATATCGCTTGTTTCTCCTACACCTCTATGAAATAATTCACTTGCTTCAAATAATGGTGTTTTAATATAATTATAGTTATATTTTTCCATTAAAGTAGTTAAAATTTCTTCTAGTTTTTTATATTTTTTAGCACTATCTCCATATAAATCATAAGTACCTTTTGGTTTTTGTATCATACTAATCCTCCTTTTTATTAAAATCCTAAAGGATTTTTTTGTTTTCTTTTTACTTTTTGATCTTCATCAATGTTTTTTTCAATGTCTTCTAAGACATGAGGAATACTTTGCTTCATCTTATTATCAATAAGGTTTGAAATATTATCATATGATGAATTATATAATTTTTCATAAAGTGTTCTTTGAATTAATTCTTCAAAAATACCATCTGCTTTAACATCTGTATATTTATCGATTAATTGTTCAAGTTTGTTATCTTGTTTTTCAAAGATATCCTCAGAGTTTTCATGGATAAGTGTTTCAACTATATCTTCTTTTATATCTTCTTTTTCAATTGTAATTAATTTCATTTTAGATTTATATTTTTGTGTATTGATTGCATGTTCTAGTAATATTTTAGAAAATAATTTATCAATAAAGCGACCATTTCCAAAATGTTTTTTATTTTTTACTTTATTTAATATATCAATAATGTCTTCTTTTATTTCTGGATTAATTTTTAATTTTGCTTTTTTTACCTTATTTTCAAACATTTCATATAATTGTTCAACACTATAATCATCATAATGTAGGAAATAACCAACACGAGAAGTCATACCTGGATTTAACTTAACAAATTTTTTCATTTCTTCTTTATATCCAGCAAAAATAAATACTGTTTCTTGTTTTTCCATTTCTTTTATAATTTCAACAATTGCTTCTTGTGCGAATTCTTGAGCTTTTGATGAGAAAACGTAAGCTTCATCAATAAAGATAACACCACCTTTATTCTTTTTGATAAAATTAGAAGTTTTAACAGCTGTTTGACCTACGTATTCAGCAATCAAATCTTTTGGTGTTATTTCAGCAAATTTATCACTCTTTAAATAACCCATTTTATAAAATAGTTTCCCTATAATTCTGGCAACCGTTGTTTTACCTGTTCCAGGATTTCCTGTAAATAGCATATTAAGGTTTGGTTTTTCTACATCAATCATTCCTTTTGTTTTTTCAACGAAGATAAGATATTTTACAAGTTTTTCTATTTCCGATTTTATATTATCCAAACCTACTAATTCATTTAATTGACTCAAAACAGGTTTTATTTCTTCTAAATTATTTTTAACAGATTTTTTTTCAGTTTGAACTTTTTCCTTTTTTACTTCCTTTGGTTCGTTTTCTACTTCTAATCCTACTACACTATCATATACATTTTTAATATTAGTTAAATAATTTTTTACAGTTTCATAATTTTTTTCATCAATTTCATTAATTAACTCACCAATATTTTCAAATGGTATATTAACTAATGTTTCACTTTCATTTTGTTCAATTTCGAAATCATAATACCAATTGTCATCTTCAAGTGAGATGATCTCATCTATTGGAGCTAAAATTATTTTTATTTTTTCTTTCTCATTGTCATATACACCAAAAACAACCGTTTCTAATAATTGTTCATAATAAGATTTTATTTGTTCCTCTTTTTCTTCATCTTCTCCACTTATACAATATGTACTTAAATCATCCTTAGACATAGGATAACCATAACAAAGATTTTCTTCTGAAAAGGCTAAAACATGATCTTCCATCGACAAATAGGATTTACCAGTTTTAGTTGTTAATATGTCGTTTTCAAAATCAATTTCACAATCTTGTAATACCTCTATAGGTTTATATATAAACATTGATTTTTCTACATCATAAACAATTTTTTCATACAAAACGGCTATAAATTTTTCATTTTCTTCCATAATAATCCCCCTAACAACAAAAAAAGACCTCTAAACATAAGGACGAGTAACCCCGCGGTGCCACCTTATTTTATAGATCTTTCTATACCCTCTAATCTTTAACGCAGATATACGATTACTAGTAACATTTGATGTCTTCGTTATAAAACAATTAAAAGCTTACACCAAAATGCTTTCTCTCTATAAATCATTTATATAACTACTAGTTCAAATAAGTAACTAATTTTAGTATACTATATTTTTTTTAATTTGTATATATTTTATTTATTTTTAATTGTTTTTTTTCGACCTATTTTTTTAGTACTACCTTTTATATCTTCTATTTTATAACTAATATCTTCACGGAAGAATTTAAAGGTTGTAATGATAATAATAGCAAGTGGTAGTGAAATAACAATACCTGCTATGCCAAATAAAATACCTCCTGCAAAAACGGATAATATAACAACTAAAGGATGAACTTCATTTGTTTTTCCATATACTAAAGGATTTATTAAATATCCATCAACAGCTGATAAAATAACAAAGGTAATAACTGTTTTTACAAATAGTGTTGGGCTTATAACAAAAGCAGTTATAGCTGCAACAACATTGGTAATCATTCCACCAAAATATGGAATTAAATTTGCTATCATAGCTAAGAATCCTAATAAAATAGCATTTGGATGACCTATTATTGTATAAGCTAAAGTATATTCTACTACTGTAATTAGCATAATTCTTATAAATCCTGTCAAATATAATTTCATTTGTTCATCAAGTAATGATACATATTTAAAAATTCTTTTTGATTTTTTCTTTAAATAATTTCCAACTGTTTTTCTAATCATATCCATATCAGCTAAAAAATAAAGAGAAGCCGAAAAGGCTATAACAGCAATTGATATATATCCAAGTGAAACTCCAATAACATTGACAGCTCCATTAGACACATACTTACCAAGTGAGAAAATTATATCATTGAAACTTGTTGATAGTGATTTTTGAATTGGTCCTAAATTTATATCAGAATCAATTGATATTTGTTTAATAAAGGCTATTATTCCATTAAATAAGCTTGTAAGTTGTGAAAATAAAAGAGGTACTACCATAACAGCTATAAAGCCAAATACACCTATAACAAGACAAACGATGATTAAAATAGCTAATGATTTTGGTAACTTGTGATTGGTTAAAAATTTAAAAAATGGGTGCAATGCATAAGCTACAATAAAAGCTATAAAAAATGGTGTTATAATTTTTAAAGTTTTTGATACTACGCCCATCCATAAATTACCTGTTTGATATATTAAAAAAATAATCAAAGCAATAATAGCAATATTAACAAGCTTATAATTGATTTTATCTTTTAACATTTTATTCCCTACTTTCTAAAATAATCGTTACTGGCCCATCATTAGTAATACTTACTTTCATGTCAGCACCATATATTCCTGTATAAACATTAATTTTCTTATCTTCTAATTTGTTATTAAATAATTCATACATCTCTTTTGCTTTTTCATAATTCATAGCTTTTATAAAACTTGGTCTATTTCCTTTCTTAGTATCAGCTTGCAGTGTAAACTGTGAAATACTAAGAATTTCTCCATTCACATCTAAAATGGATTTATTCATTTTTTGGTTTTCATCTTCAAAAATACGTAGTTTTACTATTTTATTTACTAAGTAATCTATATCTTCAATTGTATCTTCTTCATGAAACCCAACAAGCAGTACTAGTCCTTTTTCTATCTTTCCTACTATTTTATTATTAACACTTACTTCTGATTTTAGACTTCTTTGAATAACTATTTTCATTATTTAATATGTCTTTCACATAAAGTTACACTACTTATTGAGTCAACTTCTGCCATGAATTTTTTTAAGTTTTCTTTGTTATCTACTAACACCGTTATGTCATATGTATTATCGCCCTTACTATTATAGTTATAAATACTTTGAATAGTAAGATTATTATTAGATGTTTTAGCTATAATATCTAGTAATAAATTATCATTTTTTAGGGTTTTTATGATTAAATTAGTTGGATATTTTTTATTTATAACTTCATTCCAACGAACATTGATAGTTCTCTCTTCTAAATCCTTAACATTAGGACAAGCAAGTCTATGTACGGAAATACCATATCCTTTTGTAATGTATCCTATAATTCGATCCCCTGGAACTGGTTTACAACAAGATGCGACATTAACTTTTATATCTTCAATTCCTTCAACAATGATATCTGTTTTAACACTAGGTAAAACAACTTCTTTATTTTGGGTTTTTCTTAAAATTATATCTTCTTTGGTATTATTTTCTCCTGTTACAATATTAATAACAGCCCCGATTGCAAGTTTATTATTACCAATATTAATGTATACTTCATCAAAATTTGTATATTTTAACTCTTTAATGATTTTGTCCATATTTTCATTAGTTAAGAAATCACTAAAAATTATTTTTCTTTTTCGAAGTTCTTTGTTTAAAGCTTCTTCTCCTTTTTTCAAATATTCTTCTTTTTCTATTTTACGATAGAAACTTTTTATTTTATTTTTAGCGCCTGTTGTTTTAGCCATGTTTATCCATTCACGACTAGGTCCAAAAGAATTTTTATTGGTATTTATTTTAATAATGTCGTTATCTTTTAATTCATGATCAAAGGGAACTATTACATTATTAACAATTGCCCCTACCATTTTATCTCCAACATCAGTATGAACACGGTAAGCAAAATCAATTGGTGTTGATCCTTTTGGAAGTTCTATTACATCACCTCTTGGTGTGAATACATAAATGGTATTGTTTAAAACGTCTTCTGTTACAGATTTAACAAATTCTTCGTCATTCGATTCATCATTATTAAGTTCAATAATTGATCTAAAAAATTGTAGTTTTTGTTCCATTTGATTTTGGATAGCTATTTTATTGCTTCCTTGTTCTTTATATGACCAGTGAGAAGCAATACCTCGTTCAGCAACTTCATCCATTTCATATGTTCTAATTTGAATTTCAAATAGATATTCATCTAAACCAAAAACGGTTGTATGAAGTGATTGATACATATTAGTTTTTGGCATAGCAATATAATCTTTAAATCTTTTTGGCATTGGTTTATATTTAGAATGAACAACACCTAAGGCATGATAGCATTCTTCTTCGGTATCAACAAAAATTCGAAGTGCTAACAAATCAAAAATATCGCTAAATTTTTTCCCTTTATCCATTTTTTTATAGATACTAAATATACTTTTTGCTCTTCCTTTTATTTCATGTTTTATTCCTGCTTCATTTAAAAGAGCTGAAACATCATCCATCATTTTTTTTACAACTTGATCTCGTTCAGCTTTTGATTGATTTAATCTTTGAACAACATCAAAATAAATATCTGGTCTATAGTATCTTAATGATAAATCTTCTAGTTCACTTTTCATTTTATTTATACCTAAACGATGTGCGATTGGAACTAGAATATCTAAAGTTTCTTTGGCTTTTTCTTTTTGTTTTTTTTCAGTATGAACCCATAAAGTTCGCATATTATGGAGTCTATCGGCTAATTTAATAATTATAACTCGAACATCATTACAAAGTCCTACTAATATTTTTCTTTGTGTGGCAATAATAGCATTACTTCCTGTTTCAAAGTTTAATTTATTTATTTTTGTAACACCATCAACTAAATCTGTTATTTCTTTTCCAAACATTTCTTGTAGTTCATCATATGTTACATCACAATCTTCTAAAACATCATGAAGTAGCGCAGCTGCTATGGTTGCACAATCAGCATTCATTTCAGCTAAAATATAAGCAACATTTAATGGATGCTCAATATAGTCTTCTCCAGTCATTCTTTTTACACCAAAGTGCATTTTAGCTGCATATGTATATGCCTTTTTTACAACTTCTAATTCTTCTTCATCATTATATGTTCGTAGTTTTTCCAACAATTGATCAAAATTTAGTCCAATATTTTTTTTTGTCATAATATCACATCTTTCATTATATATAGGCTCTTCCTTTTAATTGATTTTCTTTTGATAATGAAATTTTCTTTTGTATTTTTTGATAAGACTTATTTATTAAGTCTTGTTCATATGTTTGAAAATCAGGATGTTTTTTTATAAATGCGATTACCTCATTATCAGAAACAATTTCACTTATAAGGTCTATATTACTTAATCCATTTCGTTCATTGTCCATATATTTTCTAAAATATTTTGTTATTTTCTTTTGCATCTCATAATTATTATCTGAAATAGCAATTCCTAATGCTTCATTTAAAACAGATGCATCAATATAATATTTTTCTTCCCTTTGTTTTTTTAAAAGTAAAACAATAGGATTTAAAGAAGATAATTTAAAACAATTATCTTCTACATCATTATTTAGGAAAATATTTCTACATTCCTCATATACTCTTTCATTTTTTTTATTATCTCGCATGCATTTTAATATATCAGCAGTTGAGATGATAACATAGTTTTTATCTATATCACCTTTAATAGTCATCAAATCACCTCTTATGAATTAATTCCCTTTATTTTCTTTTCTTCTACTTCATCTTCATACCATTTTTTCTTTGGTGGTTTTCCAATATTTTTCTTTTCAATTATGTACCATAGTTGACTTGCAATACAAATTGATGAATATGCCCCGAAAATAAGTCCTACTAAGAATGCTATATTGAAGTTTAATATTTCATGTGATCCAAGGATAATTAGTGCTACTACAGGAACGATAGTAGTTATACTTGTAATAACACTTCTAAAGATCGTTTGATTTAAGCTAAGATTTACTATTTCTTTTAAATCTTCAGCTGTCATTTTCTTATCTCTTTCTTTTATGTTTTCACGAATACGATCGAAGGCAACAATTGTATCATTAATTGAATATCCTATAATCGATAAAATAGCTGCTATAAAAATAGATGATACTTCTAATTTAAATATGCTAAAGAAAGCAATAATCATAAAGGCATCGTGAATTAGTGCTACTATAGCACTTATAGCATAGCTAAATTTAAATCTAAGTGAAATATAAATAATAATTCCTACGGTTGCAATTGCAAGTGAAACAAAGGCATTTTTAACAAGTTCTCTTTTTACCATATTAGAAACAACACCGATATCAGTAGATGCTTTATATTTATTTTCAAAATATTTTTCAGTTTTAGCAATTTGTTTTTTATTTAATTGATTATCTACTTTAATGTAGGCTGTTTTTTCATTTATAAAATCCATTTCTTCTAGATTATAATTTAATTCTTTCAAGTCTTTTTTTATTTCTTTTTCAGTTAGTTTTTGGTCTGATTTAACTGTAATTGAAGATCCACCTTTAAAATCTATTCCTAGATTTAATCCACTAAATCCTAATGAGATAATTCCTAAGATTGCACAAACAATGCTGAAAGCAAAGAATACTCTACTATTTTTTATAAAATCTAGTTTCTTTTTCTTTTTTGTTTCCTTATATCCAATAAATAGGTTAATACGATTATCAAAGTATCCGGTATCAACAAAAATTTTAAGTAGCCATCTTGTAATTATAACCATAACAAGCATTGTTGTAAATATACTTATAATTAAAGTTGTGGCAAATCCTTTTATACTACTTTCTCCAAAAATAAATAAAATTATAGCTACAAGAAGGGTTGTAATATTTGAGTCAACGATTGTCATTATTGAGTTTTTATTACCTTTTCTAAAAGCTGTTTTTAAATTTTTTCGAACTTCTAATTCATCTTTTATACGAGCAAAGTTAATTACATTTGAATCAACCGCCATACCAATTCCAAGTAGAATTCCAGCAATTCCAGGTAGTGTTAATACGCCTCCTATTAACCAGAATATTGAAAATGTTATAATTGTATATAAAACTATACCAACTGATGCAATAAATCCTGAGAATCTATATAAAGCTATCAATAATAACATTATTGCAACAATACCAACTATTCCAGCAGTAAATGTTTTATTTAATGAGTTTGTTCCAAAACTTGCTGCAACTGTTTTAGATGATATTTCTTCTAATTTAGTTGACAAGCTTCCTGAGTTAATCAATTCAACTAAAGTTTTTACTTCATCTTGCGTAAAGTTACCTTGAATAATAACATCACTTGCAAATCCTTGTGATACGCTTGCTACTGACAAACATTTTGAGTTATTTAAACTTCCACAGTTATTTTGTTCTGATTTAAAATTATTTTCTTCTTCATCATAATCTAACCAAATAACAATACGATTATCTTGCATAGTACTAACTTTTTTAGTTACTTTATAAAATTCTTCTTTATCTTTTACGCTTAGTGCTACAGCTGGTTTACCGTTCGAATCAGTTCCTACTTTAGCCCCTCCTGATTTTAAAACGTCACTATTCATAAGTAAGTTATCACTTGTATCCCTGAATGTTAAATTAGCTGCAGTTGATAACATCATTCTTGCTTCTTCTTTATCTGTAATTCCAGCTAATTGAACTCTTATTTTATCATCACCTTCTACTGTGATAATTGGTTCTGATACCCCTAAGACATCAATTCTTTTTTGAATTGTTTTATAGGTACTATTTACCATTTCAGTTGTAACTTTAGAACCATCAATACTTTTTACTTGATATAATACTTCAAATCCTCCTTGAAGATCTAGTCCAAAGTTTAGACTTTTAAATAGTGTTGGTGCTATCATTGCTGATATTATCATTAGAATTAATACAACACCTATATTTTTTATTAGTTTTACATTCTGTTTCATAATACTCCTCCTAGTTATCAAAATATACATTACGATTACGTAAATTTAATTTTTCTTTTAAATAATTGTCGATAATAATGTTGTCTGTATTTAGAATATCACTTGTCATATCATAAAGGGATAAACCTTTAGCATCTTTCCATTTTATCTCTTTTAAATAATTCCAAATGTCCTCTTCTTTTATATAAATATAACCATCACGATGCATCTCATTTTTTTTAGTTATGAGTGCGGGTTTTATTCTTTTATATAACTCTTCTAAAGTTTCAAATTTGATATCCATAAATAACCTCCCCTAAAAAGTTATATTTAATAATAATTATTATATTATCCACATATATATATTATATATTAAAAACAAAGATTTTTAAAGGAGAATATATGAAAAATAGTAAATTTATTCAATCTACTATTGTTTTAATAATTGGTGGATTAATAACTAAAATTCTTGGAATGGTTATAAAAATTGTTACTACTCGTTTAATTGGTACTGAGGGAATTGGTTTATATATGTTGATAACACCAACTTTTACGCTTTTAATTGCTCTTGCCCAACTTGGATTTCCAGTTGCGATTTCTAAGTTAGTTGCGGAAGATAAAAGTAATAATAAAAACCTTGTTTTTTCAATTATTCCTATCTCCTTAATGATAAATTTAGTTATTATTTTACTATTATTAATTTTCAGCCCTATTATTTCTAATAATTTACTTCATGAATCTAGAACTTATCTTGCTATTATAGGTATGGCTTTTGTTTTACCTTTTATTAGTATTTCTTCTATCATACGAGGTTATTTTTTTGGTAAAGAGAGGATGATTCCTCACGTTATATCTAACATATGTGAAGATATTATTAGAATTATTATCATTATCATTGGGATTCCTATTTTTATAAAAAAAGGGCTTGATTATGCTATTTTCTTTTTAGTTATTTCTAATATTGTTAGTGAAATCACTTCTATTCTTATTTTATTTTTCTTTTTACCTAAAAATTTTAGTTTAAATAAACAAGATTTTAAACCGATAAAAAGTGATATTAAGAATATTTTTTCTATTAGTATTCCAACGACAGGAAGTCGTTTAATTGGAAATATAGGATATTTTTTTGAACCTATAATTTTAACTTCTACCCTTCTTTACGTTGGATATAATAACAATTTTATTGTTAATGAATATGGAATTATTAGTGGTTATGTTATTCCTTTATTACTTCTTCCATCTTTTTTTACAATGGCAATATCGCAAGCTTTAATTCCTGTTATTAGTAAATCTTATAGTAATAATCATTTTAATTACGCAAAAAGTAAAATAAAACAAGCAATCATTTTTTCTCTTATAATTGGGGTTCCAATAACTATTTTATTTGAAGTAATTCCTGAGGTTCCTTTAAAATTAATTTATAATACAACCGAAGGTGTTTCATATTTAAGAGTTTTAGCGCCTATTTGTTTAATGCAATATATTCAATCCCCTCTTGCTAGTGCATTGCAAGCAATGGGAAAAGCTAAAATTGCTATGAACGCTACTTTAATTGGTATTATAATTAGAACTAGTTTACTTTTTATTTTATCGTTATTTAAAATTGGTATGTGGGGACTTGTCATTGCAACTGGTATTAATATTTTAGCTGTTACTTCTTACCAAGCAAAAAAAATTAAAAATTGCTTTTAAAAAAAACATGAATTTCATGTTTTTATTTTTTATCTTTTTTCATTACTTCACTTACAGTCATACCAAATGTAGCTAAATTTTGTAATTCTGATGGGATGATTATTTTAGTTGCTTGACCGTTTGCAACATTTCCTAATGCTTCTAAGCTTTTTAATGTTAAAACAGCATTATCAGCTTTTGCTTCTTTTAATAATTTTATACCATCGGCTTCGGCTTGTTTTAACTTAAGCATTGCTTCTGCTTCACCTTCAGCAATTCTAATTTGTGATTCTTTATCAGCTTCAGCTCTTAAAATTGCGCTTTCTTTTTCTCCTTCGGCAATTAAAATACTAGATTTCTTTGCTCCTTCAGCTTGAAGAATTTTTTCACGTCTTTCACGTTCTGCACGCATTTGTTTTTCCATTGCTTCTTGTATATCACGTGGTGGAATTATATTTTTAACTTCTACTCTATTTACTTTTATTCCCCATGGATCTGTTGCTTCATCCAAAATTGATCGCATTTTTGAATTAATAATATCTCTTGAAGTTAAAGTTTGATCTAGTTCTAATTCTCCAATTAAATTACGTAGTGTTGTTGCTGTTAAATTTTCTATAGCGCTAATAGGATTTTCAACTCCATATGTATATAATTTAGCATCAGTAATTTGATAATAAACAACTGTATCAATTTGCATTGTTACATTATCTTTAGTGATAACTGGTTGTGGAGCAAAGTCCTTAACAATTTCTTTTAAAGTTACGCTATTTGAAATTCTGTCAACAAAAGGTATCTTTACATGTAAACCATTTCCCCATGTTTTATAATATGACCCAAGTCTTTCAATTACATAGCTTTTTGCTTGTGGTACAACTTTAATATTAGGTATTATAAAAACTACTACTAATATCAAAATAATAAATAATGCACTCATATTTTAGTCCTCCCATTTTTCTACTTTTAATTTTACACCGTCGATTTCTAAAATTTTTACGTCATTATCTACATTTATTGTTTTATCAGATACAGCCATCCATCTTTTTCCATCGACCTTTACTTCACCAGGTGAATTCTTTGTTATTTTTTCAGTAACGATCCCTCGCATTCCAATTACTCTATCTAAATTTGTTTTATACTTATTTATTTTAAATACTTTATTTAACCAAGATCTAGTAGTTATCAATAATAATATTCCTAAAATTACAAACACACTAAATTGGATAATAAAGTCATTAATAAAAAATGATAATATTAATGAGACAATGCCGCTTATAACAAACCAAATTGTTACTAAATTAACTGTAATTGCTTCAATAAATCCCAAAAATAGAATTATAATTAACCACATAAACATACTTATCACCTGCTACTAAAAGTATACTATCAATATATAAAAATTACAACAAAAAATAGGAAAACTTTTTGTTTCCTATTGTTTAACGTATGTGGAATGTCCTTCCATTTCTGGTTGACTTGTACCACTACTAAATTGATTGATAATATTTGTCATAGATGTAAATTGGGTTCTTATTGTACTAAGTTCCTCAGACATTCTATCTTGTTTTTCCTTCATACTAGAAATTTCTTCAGATAATGATTTATTTTCTGCTTTTATTTCAGTATTTTCTTTTTCTAATCTTTCTTTATCAGCTTTCAATGTTGTATTCTCTTGTGTTAAGTTGTCTTTTTCTGTTTTAAGCGTATTATTTTCTACTTTTAAATTTTTAACTTGTTCCATCAAATTTTGTATTTTAGCTTTTTCACTTCTGATTATATTATTTGCTTCATTAACTTTATTTGCTGCTTCTTGCCCTATTTCTTGCGAAATTTGTGTTGCATCTTCTATTTGTTTATTTAATGAATCATTAGTTTCTTTCAATTTTGTATTTTCTTTTTTATATTCTTCTCTTTCTTTGCTTATTTGACTAATAAAGTTATTAAAAGCATTTTTTAAATTTTCAATTGGGTCTGTTTGTAAATTTTCCATATTATCTTCCTTTTTTTCTACACTATTATTTGTTACTTCAACACTAGATTCTACGTCATTTAAATTTTCGCTTTGATCATCACTATCTATATTTTTATGAAATATATCAAAAATTGCTTTTTCGCTATCATATTGTTGTTTTCTTAAATCATCTGTTTCTTTTATTTCTTTAACATTCTCAGTTTTTTCTTGTTTTTCAGCTTCTTGATTTTCTGCTTTTTGTCTTTCAATTTCTTGTTTTTCAGCTTCTTTTCTTAATTGTTCAAAGACACTAAGTCCTTCTTCTGCTCTAGATAATTTTTTTTGTTCAGAAATAATTTTTTTATTAATTCTTCCCATATCTTTATTAAAGGAATTTTGTGCACTTGCTATTTCTTTGTTAATTTGTACTTTGTCTTCTACATCATCTGTATTTTCAAGCACTCCTTGTGCAGCAGTGTAAAAATCAGAACTTTCATTTAATTTTGATTGCATATCATCTTCTAAATTAGAAATATTGCTTTTTAAATCTTTTATTTGCCCTTCTTTTATTTCTATTTTATTATTTAGTTTCTCTAAAGTTGCATTTCTATATACTCTTTTCATTATTTCACAACTTGAAAATCCTACATTACTTTTTCGAGCATTATTAAATGAAGATCTTATTTTCATTCCAATAGTAGGTAAAAATTTTGTATTTAAAGTCATTTTATTCACCATCCTTACTATTAACTACAACATCACGCATTACTTCTTTAACCATTGACCATTCATTCTCGTCAACAATATTTTCTATTCGGTATTCATTTCCATCTTCAACTAAGATTGCACTATAAATAACTACCATATTATTTTTATCTTTTTCATTAAAAGTATATATAATATATTTTTTAGCTGGTTCTCCTGCTTCAAAACACATTACAACTTCAGCTTCTTGTTCACTACCATCTTCTGCAATAAAAGTTATATATTTATTTTCCTCCATTTAAACAACTGCCTCCTAACTTATCCTACTACTAATAATATCATATATTATTTGTTTTTTCAATGTTCTAAAGAAAAAAATCATTATTTCAATTATTATTATGTTTATATTTCTTATTTTTATAAAATATATTTTTCTATATTATCGACTTTTTATATTTTTATGTTACCGTATGCATTATTTTAGAAAGAAATTATTTATGGAAAAACAAGAATTATATCATATTCACAAACTAGGTAACCATGACAAAATATGGAAAGAAAATAATGAAATATTAGTAACTGGCAATCAAAGCACATTATATATATCATTTCTTATTAAATTTTGAAACTTTGTTTTAGACATTATACAAATCCTCCTTCCTTTAAAAAATCATCGATATTTTATCTCAAAAAGAAAAAATACCATCCAGTTGCTGGCATAGACCGGATAGCATTTAATGCCTATAATATTAGATTACAACATTTTATTTTCTTCAATATGAAATTCTTTTCAATATAATTATTATTCTATTTATTCTTTACATAATCACAAATAATTTTAACTACATTTTCATTTCCTATTCTAGCATCTATACATAAATCATAATTATTCTTATCTCCCCAATTTCTATTAGCTATAGCACTATAATAATTTGATCTAGATTTATCTGAATCTAATATATGATTTTTAGCTTGTTTTTCATTATCACCATAATTTTTCATTACATTTTCAATTTTATAATCCATTGAGGCATATATAAATATTTTTATTAAATTTTTATTTTCTCTTAATATATAGTCAGCAGATCTTCCTATAATTACAGCATTACTAATATTCGCAATCTTTTTAATTACTTTTGTTTGATTGATTATTGCTTCTTTACTTACATCTAAGGATAAAAAATTATCATATATTTCTTCATCAGAACAATTATCATTAATTAAATTATTTTTAATAGCAAACTCTTTTATTTCTTCTTTATCATAGAATGGTATATTTAATTTTTGGGCGACAATTTTTCCAATTTCTTTTCCATTCGTTCCATGTTCTCTTGAAATAGAAATAATCAAATTATTTTTAATTTTCTCATTTTTAATCACTTTAATTTTTTTGTCATAAGAATCTTTTAAAATAAATAATGAAATAATTGAAGTTAAAACTTCAGCTATTGGAAATGTCCACCAAACAATTTCTGTAACATTGTTTGATTTTGTAAATAAAAATGCAATTGGGAATACAAAAATAACTAACCTTAACAAAGAAATAATTAATGGCTTTAAAGCATATCTTATCGATTGTAAAACACCTTGAATAGCTACTGAAATACCCATAAATACAAATCCGATACTAGAAATTCTTAATGCTATAGTACAAACACTAATTATTTCCTTTGTCGTTCCACCAGCTAGTCCAAATAAATTAGCAAGTGGATAGGCAAATATTTCAAATAGTATACTTATTATTAAATTAACTATAATAGTATCAATTATGCCATACTTGATACAATCATCTATTCTTTTTTTATCTTGCATGCCATAATTAAATGACAATATTGAAATAATTGTGTTTGATAAACCAAATGCTGAAAATAAAGCAATTTGTTGTATTTTATAATAAATTCCAAATGAACCAATTAACACTGTTTGATTAACTTGAGCTAAGCCTAATATTGCATTCATTCCAGCCATCATAACAGCAAGTAGTGCTTGCATTAGTGCAGCTGAAACACCAATACTATAAATTCCTTTAATCAAATTAATATCATGATTTATGTATTTTATACTACCATCAATTTCATTATTTTTTGTATAATGAAAATACATTGCGATGAATAGTGATATAAATTGTCCAATTATAGTAGCCCAAGCGGCACCTGCAACTCCCATTTTTAATGGATAAATAAATATATAATCTAATATTATATTTATAACTGCTCCAGATATTTGAGAAATGGTAGATAACATTGTTTTACCAGTTGCTTGCAAAAATCTTTCATATACAGTATATCCAATAGATCCAAGAGATAAACATGTACAAATTTTTAAATATGTAGTTCCCATTTTTATTATTTCTTTATCATTTGTAAATAAAGAAATAAACCATTTTGTACCAAATAGTCCAAATAATAAGAATATAATGTAAATGCATATACTTAAAAATATTCCATTTCCTGCTATTTTATTTACTTTTTTTCTATCGTTTTCACCTAAACTTTTAGATAATAAAGCATTTAACCCAACGCCTGTTCCAACGCCGATAGCAATAATCATTATTTGAATTGGAAAAGCATAAGTTAAGGCTTGATTTGCGATAGCACCTTTTGTTCCCATATTAGCAACGAAAATACTATCAATAACATTATATAATGCTTGTAAAACCATAGATATAATCATTGGTAATCCCATTTTTAGAATGAGTTTGTTCATTGGAGCTATTGCCATTTTATTTTGTCTTTCTTCTTTCATAATTTCCTCCTTATCTTGCAAGAAAAAAGAGGCGAAATCCACAAACTGGATTTACGCCTCTTTTTTGAAAGCTACTCGTCTTACATATAAAATTATACTATTTTTTTTAATTTTTTTCAACAATCTAATTTGCAAATATCAAATATTTGTTTTCTAACGGAAGTTTTTCCTTTTTTTTAAAACTTTATCATTGTTTACCTGTTTCTGATTAGATTTAATCCTAATTACTCCATTTACTTTTTCTAATCCTAAAGTATTCAATGCATTTTCCTTCTGGGATGCTATTAACACATCAACGGGTAAAATTCCTATATAAAGACTTTGGGCTCTACTATAATCAAACATAGGATCTAAAATATAATATATTTCACCATTTTTGTTACTACTAGCGAAATAAATTTGTTCATCGTTATCATTCCAAAAATTAAAGTAATCTTTATTACCTTTTTCTTCTAAATTGCTTTCGATGCAATTGTGAAAGTTTTTTAAATCATCTAATAATACCATCTTTTGCACCATATTACTATATTGATAAACATATAATAATCCTAAACAATAGGCATCTTCACTATACATTCTGGCCATACTATTTCCTCCTAAACAACTTTTTTAACTTTAGATATTTGGTTTACTTATTTGTATTATACATTACATCCATTTAAGAATCAATTAATATTATAGACAAACTAAATTAAAAACAACAACACTAAT
Source organism: uncultured Mycoplasmatota bacterium (assembly GCA_900550255.1). Taxonomy (GTDB): domain Bacteria; phylum Bacillota_I; class Bacilli_A; order RF39; family UBA660; genus UMGS1271. The sequence continues at coordinate 24,765 of URQZ01000011.1, forward strand.
ATTCTTCATTAAAGAAATGATTTGAAATTATGAAAATTATCACTTACTCGAATCAGCACTTACTGAAAAAAAGATAAGACCATTACTAATTTATAGCATTGGTCTTTTTCTATAATTCTTTTTTTAATATTTTTTGTTGTTCTTTACTTAACATTGTCATATAGCTATCAAATTCTTCTCTTGCTCTGTAATCATTTTCTAAAAATTCACCAATTAAGCCATGATGTGTTTCAGCTATGTACCAATCTTTAGAATAGTAAACACTTTTTATAAAATATTTATTTATTGGGATATAGTTTTTGGGATTAATTGAATAATTTATAGAGTTTATTATATTAATTACATTTTCATTATTATTGTTATATTCATCCGCAAAGAAATCAATAAATTTTATTTCATCTCTAGGATCCATATACGAAACATCTGGATTTTTTGATTTAATATTTTTAAAATCAAAATCGCTATCTTTATATACAACATCTAAAGTTTTGTGATAAACATCTGTATCTCTATATACTTCATCATTTTTTTCATATATAGTTGGAGTTGGATAATCTTTTGGGAAAGGAGTTGTCTTTGGTTTTAAATATGAATCGCTTCCCATACAAACCAAATTAATTGGCTCATTACCTTGCTTAGTAACTTCTACTATCTCTTCAACTCCTTCTTTAAATGCAGTAGATATTAAATGCCAATCAACCATTGCTCCATATACACATTCAATACTATTAGCTATTAATACATTTCCATTTCTTTTCAATGGACTAAAAGCTGCAACATCTCCTAATTTATCATATATTATCAATATCCTACCATTCCTACAAAGTGCTGCGTGTAGCAAATGGTCATGTGCTATATCACATGTTCTAATACAGCAATCAGCTTTATATCCTAACTCAAATATTTGTGGATCATCTAATTTCATAACTTCATAAGTATAACCGTCTGTTGAAACTCCTTTTACATATGGGATACTAGATTCAATTCTTTTTTTCATTTGTGAATATATTTCAACAATCTTTCTTAACACTTCATCATTACTATTGTATGTTTTATTTCCTAAAACAATATTTTCTAAAAAGCTATCATCATTTAACAAATAATTATCTGGAGTTATTATTTTTCTATCTATATCATATTTTTCTGCTTCTAATATTACATTTATTTTCTTTAATGTAATTTCATTATGACATTTTTCTAACAGTTCATCATAGTTATTATACAAGTAGTACCACTTTTTATATAATTCAGAATCCTTATCATTAAACATATTTATAAAATGATTATTTTTTGGTGTTTCAAACATAAAGTTAATGAATCTTTTATCTATAACAGGTAAAAATTTATTTCCTTCTGCCTTCATTTCAACTCTTGTTATATCAGTTTTAGCAACATTATCAAAAAATTTTTTGTCATATTTTCCAAATTTACCACTTAATATTTCTGTGCTTCTTTCATATCCAAATATGAAACACATTTTAATACATAATCCATATATTGCAGACAATTCATCTTGAGTTTTATCTTCCAAAAATTTAAATAATTTATTAATATGTTTAACATTTACTTTAAACAATTGTTCTGGAGCAATACCATAAAGATACCTAGCATTTGAAAGTGCAATATTAAACTTCAAATAAAAAATTAATTTCAAATCTTTCGTTACTTCATCATCACCAGTTAAATGACTTATATCTCTATAGCTTATTAGACCATTATTTAAATTTCTTTTTAATGCATTATACATCATTTCTGGATTAACAAAACTACTTATTAATACACAACTACTTAAATATTTTAAAAGTTTTTCTTTAATTAATTCTTCCTGATTTTCATTTAATAAAATATGATATATTTTTTCCTCTAAGTTAACTTGTGCACGAAACTGTTTATATCCAAACTGATTTTGTATTTTTTTTCTATTAATTTCATCTCTAGTTTTCATTTCAGCAAAGAATTCTTCAAACGATTTATCGTTCTTTACTACATTATCTAACATATATTTTCTTATAGCATTATTATTATCAACACTATTACTAGTATAATCAAGGAAAAATAATTCTTCTCGATTTAATTGTTCTATTATACTATTATCAATTCTATTTCTATTAAAACCAAATAAAATTATGTCTATATTGTTATATCTTTTTCTAAAATCAGTAGGAAGAAGTACCTCGTTCGTATAAGCATTTAATTTTTTTATTTTTCTTAACTGTCCATCAGTAGTTAATGAATTAAACTCTTCACTTTGTACCATTCCATCAAAGATTTTTTTTAAATCATATGAATTAAAAAATCTGTTTTCAATTTTTTTGACGTTCATGATAATATATATAAAATATTTATTGCTGTATATTTGTTCCTTTATAGTTTGTGATTTTATAACTTTATTTAAATTTTCAAGATTTCTTATTGTCTGTTCAGTACAAACAAAGTTATTTAAATTTAATGTTCCTAAAATTAATATTTTTTGAATTTTATCATTAGACCATAATTTATTTTGCATAATGGCATTTGAATTTCTAAAAATAGAATTAATAATATTATCATTTAAATTTGAAATAAATTCAATTACACTTGAATCTACTATTGTATTTATTTGTTCATCTGTTAATTTTTTTAAAGTGTTAATCAATTTTTTAGTTTTATATGATTTAATATCATTAAAATCTATTTGAGTAATATTACTTTCCATAGTTTTCCCCCCTCAAAGTAAAATATATTATAACACATAATAAGAAAAAATGCTTAATAATTTGTTAATTATAAGCATTTTTAAACTATATATCTAATTCATATTTTATTGCTTTAAATCAATCATTTATCTCAGAAGTGAGAATACTTTTTAAATTCAAACGAGTACTCCTAATATCTTAAAAGCTTTTAATTACAACAAAAATGGAGCCACAAGGACTCCTTCAGGGGGTTTTGGTTACACTCTCATCTTTATATCGTAAGAGTGTTGGCGTGATATTATCACGCTATGATAATTATAAATTGTTTAAAGTCAAAAGTCAATACAATATTTTCAACTTTACACTTCTTAAAAACTATCTTTTTGTAACAAACCAAGTATTTTTAATATCTGTACTATTGCTTGATGGAGCAGGATTTGGCATATCCATTTTAATCAAAGTTGGAAGTTTAAAAGCCGTTCCAAAAGCCATACAAGTACCAGGTTGTAATATTCTAATTCTCTTTACAACATCATCCGTAATATTAGGTACCATTTCTCTAATATAATCGACATCTCTTGGATGAAGCATTTTATAAATCATAAAATTATTACATTGTGACAAACAAGTTTCTGATAATTCAGATGGTCTTTGAGAAATAAGCCCAAGAAGTACACCATACTTTCTTCCCTCTTTACTTATTCTTTCAAAAATATTATATCCTAACAAAAATTTATCATTGTCATTTTGAACATATCTATGAGCCTCTTCCAAAATGATGTGGAAAGGCATTGAAGCCCTATCATCAATATCTTTAGCAAAATCAAATAACATTCTAGAAAATATTTTAGTAATATTTTTAGCTAAACGATCATCAACATAATTAATATTAAAATTTATAACCTGAGCCTTCATTCCATTACTAGCAGTCAAAAGTTTTTTTATGTATTTATCTTGCGTTATATACTCTGGATAATCAAAGAAATAACTATATTCACTATTAAGTAACGCATTTAATCTAACTTTTAAAATATTCATTTCATCATAAACTTTATTACTGTTTAAAATACCCTCAGATATTAAAGCAAAATCAAAAGCATCTCTCAAATCCTCTAAAGTATACATAAAGGTTCCATCCGGTAAAACTAATTCATAATCATCAGTTAGAAAAGTTCTCATAAAATTCATTACTAATTCCATTTCTCTAATTTTTCCGGTTGCATCAATAATTAAACATTGTTTTAATGATCGATCATAACCAGGTTGATGGATTATTGATTCCAAATTCAATTCCTTAGTATTGTAATATGATAAAACAGATACAATTTGATCCCTTATTTGAGCAGCTTGTTTTCCACTAGATAACATGTCCAAAATAGCTCTAGCTATAATATCATTTTTACTTTTTAAAACCTCATCATTATCTCGAGCAAAAACGGATACAAGTTTTAATGCTTTCTCAATAATTGGAAGTTGTGTATGTTTTTCGGCACCTAATAGTAAAGCAATATCATCAGTTGTAAGTAACCATAAAGGAATTTTTAAAACTTCTTCTTTTGGAAATTTTAAATTAGTCGTATATGTTTTAAAACTAATTTCAGGAACAACTTTACTTAAATCTTTAAATGCACTATGATATTCCCCATAAGCATCAAAAATAAAAATGCTTGCACGATATGGAACTTCTACTTGTTTTGAAAATAACTTTTGAAAAATATTAGATATACCACATGATTTACCACTTCCAGTCGAACCAAATATAGCTATATGTCCACTAAAAAAAGTATCAATATTAAAACCTAGTTTCATCTTTTGATAAATAGGACTAGTTCCAATATATAAATGTTCTCTTTCATTATAATTTGTGATTCCTATTATTTTTTTGGTAACTTCTTCTTCAAGTAGTGTTACTTCTGAAGAAAAAGAAGGCTTTCTTATAACACCAAAGACAAAATCATCTTCAATTATTTCTCCAAGTAAATTAACATAAATAAACTTACTTTTGATATCCATTATTTCTCCAATTATATTTCGTGTTTTACTTTTCATTGAAACATATAATCCAAGTAAATCTTCTGTTTTATCTAAATCAATTGTTGCATCAATTGTTACTCCATTAGATTCAATTTCAACAATTTTTCCTAACATACAAACACCCTCCTAGTATTCTCTATTATCTATTATACATGTTTTATGCTAAAAAAAAAAGATATAATTTATATCAATTTTTTCCTTGTATATATATCTATTTCTTCTGGAGCATATATTTTAATAACATCATTGTTTGTTACTTTAATAAACCCTAATCCCGATATAACTATATCCTCATCTTGTTTAACTCTAATTATATTTTCTTTCAAATTTTTCAACTTATTATTATTTTTAAAAACACGCTTTATATTTAAAGAATTAGAAAGATAAAAAATTAAATTATTTTTATCATTCAAATCAATTCTTACTAATTCATCAACAAAGATTGTTTGTTTACTTTTAATTTGATATGTAATTGGTTTTATTTCTTTATTGGGTAAAATTCTTTTTAGCATTTTTACATCAACTATATTAATTAAACTGTTATTATCAATTAATCCTGGAGTATCTATTAAAGTTAAATCATCATTAATATTTATTTCTACAGAATTAATTGTTGTTGATGGTAAAATACTCGTCGTAATTGTTCTATCTAAATTGGAATAATTATATATAATTTTATTTATTAAAGTTGATTTACCAGCATTAGTATATCCTATAACATATACATTTTTATCCTTTTTATATTGATTTATTTTTTCCATTAATAAATCTAGGCCATAATTTTTATTACTACTTGTAATTACAATATCTTTATAATCAACACCTAAATTTTTTGCATATTCTATAAATTTTTGATCATTTACTATTTTAGGTAAAACATCTCTTTTAGTAAATACTAATAAAATATCATTGTTTAAGTTTTTAGTTAGAACATCAAAGTCCTTATTCATCATAAATAAATCAATTACTAAAATAACTAAACTATTTGTTGTTCCTATTTTTTTTAGAATTGGTTCAAAATCATTATTATCTTTTACAACCGTTTTATATTCACCATAATTTCTAATTCGAAAGCATCTTTCACATAATTTGGATGAAATATTATTTTCCCTTATATAACCTTCTTTTGAACTATCAATTGATTGTAATTTACTCCCACATCCTAGACAATTATTCATAGTATCTTCCTTGAAAAAATAAATCGTGATCCTTTAATTTCTTCATAATTCTTTTTTCTAAAAAACGATTTGGTTTAGTAACAATTGAATCTTTTTTACTGATAGGGTTAATTAAAATTGTTGTAATTCCAACTTTATTCCCACCAATAATATCAGTAAGAATTTGATCACCAATTATTGCAACTTCATTTTCACTAAATTTATATTCGTTTAAAATTTTCAAAAAACTTGCCTTAAAAGGTTTTCTAGAACTAGCAGAGCAATCTACATCTAGATATTCTTTAAATGGTTTTAATCTTGTTTTAGGACTATTTGAAAAAATAATAACTTTAAATCCTTTTTCCTTTAATTCATCAAATAAATTTTTTATTTTTTGATTTGCTTCTTTAACATCAAAAGGTACTAATGTATTGTCTAAATCATACAATAAACATTTTATTCCTCTAGCTTTTAATTTATCATAATCAATTGTATATATACTTTTTTGATAGATATCTGGCACATATTTTTCCATACTTCTTGCTCCTTATCTGATAGAAACATTTTAACACATATAGTTTTTATTGGCAACATCTGGACTATAATACAACCTCTATATAGGCTTAAGAATATACTATATTAGGTGATTATTATGCCAAATAGATGGTGGTGTGGACGCGGAAAATGGTGGATATTATTGTTTACTTTTTGTATTTTACTTTTCTATCAATTTATCATTACTTTTATTATCGTTACGCGTTTTAATTTATTTTTATTATGGTTATTTGCTATATTTGTTTTCTTTTTCATTTTCAGAATAATATGGTGACATAAGTTTTTCAGTCTTATATAGTAAGTCAATTTCTCTACTAATGCTACGACACATTTCATATTCTGTTTTATTAAATTCTATTTTATTTGGTAAAGAGCTTAAAATAAAGAATAATTTTCTCTCCTCCTTTAAAAGTGGATAATGGGATTCATAATGTTTAAGGATTGTTTCAAAATCATAATCAAGTCCTTGTTTTCGATATAGTTTGTATAAATCAAAAATAGGAATATCTATTCTTGATTTATTCCAACTTATTAAATATGAATTCTTATTTTTTAGAAAATGGTCTAAACCTAAATTGTTATGAAGAACAACTAAACGTTGTTTTTTTTTATCTTTTACTAAATCAAACCATTTTTTTATTTCTTCTTTACAAAAAGCTAAGGCTGAAAATATTTTAGTTATATTTCGCGCTAATAAATATTCTGAGGGACTCATATAGACTTTGCTGTCTATAATCGTTATTAAATCATTATAATATGAAAATAAATATTCAATATTATTACTAACATCCTCATATATTTTTTTATAATCAGCCTCATCTACTTCTTTATAAAAAGTCGTTTTATTATGAAGAAGGGCCAAAAGATCTATCATATCTGTCATTTTTTGTTCATCTGGCATTGGTGTTTCTTCAACATATTCTGTAATTTCATAATCATCCATTTCATTACTTAATATTTTAGGATAATAGTTAAAACTACGCGATTCTAAATATTTATATATATTTGTATTATTATCCCTTACTTTTTCTTTTACGACATATTTGTGTCCGTTATTTGTTCCAACTAAAATTGCTTTACCTAGTTTTTGGTATGATTTTGGTTTTAAATCATATTCTTTTAGGGTATCATATAATTCCTTCATATTAGGTTGGTATAATAATTTTATCTCCTAATTTCATTTCATTTAAGTCATTATATTCTTCTATTTCTTCTTTTGTTTTATTATATTTTTCTAAAATTGTTTCTAAAGTATCTCCTTCTCTAACGATATATACTTTATAGCTTTTATATGTTTCACCAAAGGTACTAATGTTATCAAATAATGTATTTGGTATGTCTTCATCTTCAATACATCTTGGTTCTTCTACTTTTTCTTCTAATTCCATTTCATCATTCACCTCCATTATTTCTTTTCGAACTGGTTCTAACTCTTCAACTAATTCTTTTTCAACAATTCTTTCTTCTAAATTAGTAACAATTACATCTATATTTACTGATAATACTGAATCATTTACTATTTCATAATAAAAATCATCTATATCTATTTCGGCCTTATCTAAGATATACTTTTCATCTAGGTTAATACTAAATGGTAATTCATATGAAAAGTCCTCAACATCTACACTTGTATCTGCTATTTTATATTGCCCACTTATAACGAAATTTCCACTTATTTCACTTATTCCCTCTTTATTTAAATTGTGTTCTAAAGAAATACTTGTTATTTCTGATAAATTAGTTTTAAAAATGATATCCTTTTTAAAAGGTATTATTTTGTCCATTTTAATTTCTCCTTCCATACTCATTAAAAATATATTAAAAAAAAAGATAAATATACCTTTATCTTAATCTTTTTTGTAAGTTTTTAGTTTCTTTTTTTATTCTATTTGCTACTCCAAATTCATAATTTTTATAAATTCTAAATATATTTTTTTTCATACAAGGTATAAGTGAATTACAATTTTCTTTAAAGTTTTCGTTAATTATAAGTTCAGGGATGTCATGAAGAAAATGATTTACACTCCATATAGCAAATTCACTATTATAAACTCCTAATTTATAGTTGGTAGAAGTATTTTCAAACATAAATTGATCAAAGAAATAAATATCCTGAAAAATTGATAAATTAATTATTTCTATAATCTCTTTGGTAAGTTCAATTTCATAACACTCATCTATATCATAATATCCTTGCGTTCTTTCATATAATTGGTTGGCATAAAAAACTTTAGTATCAACATCTGTATCTAATGAATTACAAAGTATTATACATTCATTTATTTTATTTAAAGTTTCTTTTTTATTTTCTTTTTCTAACATTTTATTTGTATCTCTAAAAAAAGATAAATAATCAAGTATTTTATTTTTAACTCTAAAATCAATAAAACATTTTTCATTATTTTCCATGATTATTTTTTTTAATGTTTCAAGTATTTCAGATGATATATAAAATTCTTGTAATTTTTTTTGTTCCTTTATATCATTTATAATTTCATCTTGCTCTCCAACAAGTAAAGCCATAACTATTAATTCATTTTGATATCTTTCTAAACTGTTCATATTTAATTACCTAACCTTTTCTTTTTTTAAAAATTTTATTACATCTTTGTAATTTTTTACTGTTATATAATTTATATCGTTTCTTATATCTTCTGGAATTTCATCCAAATCTTTTAGATTATCATATGGAATAATAATAGTTCTTATACCATTTCGATGGGCACCAATCGATTTTTCTTTCAATCCACCAATAGCTAAAACTTTTCCCCTTAGAGTTATTTCTCCAGTCATAGCAATATTACTATCTATTTTTAGGTTTGTAAAAAGGCTAATGATTGCGGTTGTTAGTGTTATTCCAGCACTTGGTCCATCTTTTGGAATTGCTCCTTCGGGAACATGAATATGAATATCATTTTTAATAAGTTTCTCATAATCAATATGAAAATATTTATAATTTGATTTTATATAATTAAGGGCTATGATAGCACTTTCTTTCATTACGTCACCAAGTGATCCTGTTAGAACTAGGTTTCCTGTTCCTTTAAAACAGTTTATTTCAATTGGTAGAACATCACCACCGAAGTTAGTATATGCTAGTCCATTAACTACTCCAACTTCTGATTGTTTATTACTACCTATGAAATCATATTTTTTATTTCCAAGGTATTCTTTTACTTTTTTACGATCAATTATTACTTTATTTACTAGAATATGTTTTGTAACGATTGATGTTACTATTTTTCTAATGATAGCTGATAGTTGTCTTTCTAATTCTCTAACACCAGCTTCTTTTGTATAATATCTTATGATGTAAAGTAATACTTCATCTTTAATATTTATTCCTTTAATATTAACACCATGTTCCTTACATATTTTAGGAAGCAAATATTTTTTAGCAATGTCTAGTTTTTCATATTCAGTATAACCTGATAGTGTAACTATTTCCAAACGATCTCTTAAAGCTTCTGGTATGTCTTCAATATTATTTGCGGTTGCGACAAACATTACTTTTGACAAATCAAATTCTTCTTCAATATAATTATCACTAAAATATTTATTTTGTTCAGGATCTAAAATTTCTAACATTGTACTTGCGGGATCACCTTTATAACTATATGACATTTTATCTATTTCATCAATCAAAAAAACCGGATTCATACTTTTAGCTTTTTTAAGTGAGCTTATTATTCTTCCTGGATTTGCTCCAATATATGTTCTTCTATGCCCTATAAGTTCTGCTTCATCAGTTATTCCACCTACTGATATTTTAACAAAGTTTCGTTTCATTGCTTTTGCGATACTAAAAGCTAGTGTTGTTTTACCTACTCCTGGTGGTCCTACTAAACATATAATTGGTGATCTAAGATTACCAGACATTTGTTTAACGGCTAGATATTCAATGATTCTAGTTTTTACTTTTTCTAGTCCATTATGGGAATCATCTAGTTTATTTCTTACTTCATTTAAATCATCATTATCTATTGTATATTTTCCCCATGGTAATGATATTAGCCAATCTATATAGTTTCTTGTTGTATTTACTTCTGGTGATGATGCATTTAGTGTTTCATATCTTTTTAATTCATTTTCTAGTTTTATTTTTATATTTTCTGGCGCTTTTATTTCTTTAATTTGATTTTTTAATTCTTCTATTTCAACATCTTTTAATGATGAATCCCCTAGTTCTTGTTTTATAGCTTTTATTTTTTCTCTTAAGATGTATTCTTTTTGATTTTCTTCCATTTCTTTTCGAACTTTGGTATCTATTTGTTTTTCAATTTGAAACATTTCTTTTTCACTATATATGTCTTCAAGAATCATTTCTAATCTTTTTAGAGCACTATTTTCTTTTAGGTATTTCATTGTTCTTTTATTATCAATTTGTAAATAAGGAATTATGATATCTGTCATTTTATCAAGTGATGTAACGTTATTTACAAGCGATAGAACACTATTACTCACGTATGGTAATGCTTTTATATATAGTTCCATTTCACGATATAGTTTTCTGATAAAAGCTTTTTCTTCTTTTTCTGGAAGTTCTTCTGATATTTTTTTTGATATAATTGATTCTAAAATATCATCTGGTCTATTTTTATTTAAATATTCATGAACTTCTGCACGATAAAGCCCGTTTATTGTAACTCTAACTTTTCCATTTGGAAGTTCCATTTTATGACTTATTTTTGATACTACGCCATATTTTTCTAGTTCATCAATATTGGGCATTTCTTCTAATAAATCAAGTTGACTTACTACTAATACTTTATTATCGTGAAAAAGTTCTGATATATCTACGATATTTTTACTATCGTCGTTTTCAAATTCTAATCTTATATCATTATTAGGTAGTAATACTATTCCTTTTAGAATAATAACTGGCAGATTTGTTTTCAAAATAGCACCTCCTAAATAAATTGTTTTTTATTATATTACAAAGTTGTAAAAAAGTCCATTAAAAAAAACATGAAATTTCATGTTTTTTAGGAGACTGCAGATTTAGCAATTGTTATTACTGGGCGAATCCCAATTTGAGAAGAATGATTTACATCGTTAATGCCTATGTTACTGTCCCTATAAATGATCCATGCATGTGTAGAATTGTCTTTGTATTGTGTACTTGTCCAATATCCTTCTGTGTTTGAATCTGATGTGTTACATCCACATCTTGTACATCCATAGGTATAATCAAATAACCATGCATATTCACTTGTTCCTTGAGCTTTGGAACA
>URQZ01000012.1 GCA_900550255.1 uncultured Mycoplasmatota bacterium
CCTTATCATTAAACACATACCATTTCATACATCCACTCTTTGTTCCTGTTGTACTATTTTTTTCAGTGTAATCATCACATTTCTTTCCTGTTTCTGGATTATAGTATACTGCTGTTACTGCTGTTCCATTTTCATAAAATGAATCTTTAGCTGCTTGTTTCTTTGCATCATTAAATGAATCTTTAGCTGCTTGTTTCTTTGCATCATTTATGACATTTAATATTATTGGTGTTGCTATTAGTGCTATTAATGCTAGTATTACTATTAATGCTAAAAGTTCTACTAGTGTAAATCCCTTATTTTTTCTTTTCATTCTTTAATCACTCCTCTATATTTAAATGTTATCACATTTAAATATAAAAGTCGATATTTTTACTTCATAAAATTAATTTTTATTTACGTTTTTACCTTATATTTAAATGAATAAAAAATATTTTGATAAAGAAAGAGATGATTGAAAAACCATCTCTTAATTATAAATTATAAACCCTATTTTTTCATGCTTTAAAACAAACTAAGTTGACTTGATTCATCCATTCCATCTAGAATTCCCATAAGACGCATTTTATCTATTAATGTAGTTGATATCTTACAACGTTTTTGTAAATCTTCAATACTAATAAATTCTCGTTTTTCACGTTCACTTACAATATTTTTGGCAACCGTATCACCAAGTCCATCAATTGAATTGAATGGTGGATAAATTGTTTTATCATCTTTTACACCAAATGTTGTAGCTTCACTTTTATATAAATTAACATTTTCAAATTTTATGCCACGAGCAGTTGCTTCTAAGGCAAGATATAATGATTCGGAAACACCTGCATCTTTATTTGTTGCTTCATTTCCTTTATTACTAATTTCAATAATAGCTTCTTTTATAGCATCATATCCTTTAATCATAGCTTCAACATTAAAATCTGTTGCTTTTGTTGATAACCAAGAAGCATAATAATAAACTGGCATATGTACTTTAAACCATGCAATTCTAAAGGCACTTATAACATACGCTGCAGCATGTGCTTTAGGGAACATGTATTTTATTTTTTGACATGAACCAATAAACCAATCAGGAATTTTCGCATCTTTCATTAGTTGAACATATTCACTCCAAGTATCTGGATCTTTACTTGCTTTTCCTTTACGAACAAATTCCATTATTTTAAATGCTTTAATTGGTTCTACACCATTATACATAAGATATACCATAATATCATCACGACAACCAATAACCTCACTAAATGGAACAATTTTATTTTTAATTAAATCTTGAGCATTTCCAAGCCAAACATCAGTACCATGAGATAAACCTGAAATTTTTATTAATTCAGCAAAAGTTGTTGGCTTAGTATCCTCTACCATTTGAATAGTAAATTTTGTACCAAATTCAGGAATTCCTAAAGTTCCTGTATTACACATAATTTGTTCTTTTGTTACACCTAAAGGTTCAGGTGATAAGAAAATATTCATTGTCTCTTTATCATCTAGTGGGACCTTTGTAACATCCATTTTAGTTAAATCTTGAATCATACGTAATTGTGTTGGATCTGAATGTCCTAAAATATCTAGTTTTAAAACATCTTCATCGATGGCATGATAATCAAAGTGTGTTGTTCGCCATGCGGAATTTGGATCATCTGCTGGATATTGGAATGGTGTGAAGTCGAAAACATCCATATATCCAGGAATTACAACTATTCCTCCTGGATGTTGTCCAGTTGTTCTTTTTACACCAGTACATCCCATAGCTAATCTCTCTACTTCAGCTGTTCTCATAACAATATTTTTATCTTCACAATATCCTTTAACAAAACCAAAGGCTGTTTTTTCGGCTACAGTTCCAATTGTTCCAGCACGGTATACATTATCAACACCAAATAAAACTTTTGTATATTCATGAGCTGCAGCTTGATTTAAATCAGAAAAGTTAAGGTCAATATCCGGTACTTTATCGGCATTAAATCCTAAGAAAGTTGCGAATGGCATATCTTGTCCATCTTTAATCATATTTTCATTACATTTTGGGCATTTCTTATCTGGTAGATCAAAACCACTTGAATATTCTGAACCTAATGTTTTTCCATCTTCTTCAAAAATACTGTGTTTACACTTTGGGCATCTATAATGAGCTGGTAGGGGATTTACTTCTGTTATACCCATCATTGTAGCAACGAAACTAGATCCAACCGAACCACGCGATCCTACTAAATAACCATCATCATTTGATTTTTTTACTAGTTTTTGGGCTATAAGATAGATAACATCAAATCCTCCACCAATAATTCCTTTTAATTCTTGTTCTATACGATTTTTAATTAAATCAGGAAGTGGATCTCCATACCATTCCTTAGCCTTAGAATAAACCATATCATTTACTATTTCAACAGAATTATCAATTTTAGGTGAGAATGGAACACCACCTGTTTCAATTATAACTTCAATAATTTCAATCATATCAGCTATTTTATTAGTATTTTCAACAACTATTTCATATGCTAACTCATCACCTAAAAAGGCAAAGTCATTAAGCATTTCTCTTGTTGTTCTAAAATGTTGCGATGGAATTTTTTTATAACGAGCAAGTGGATGTCTTCCACCTCCTGGTACTTTTTGATTAACAATAATTTCACGATAAATTTTATCTTCCTTAAATAAATGATGAACATCTCCAGTTGCAACTATTATTTTTCCACATTCTTTAGTTACTCTGACAATTTTTTTCAAATGACTTTCTAACTCTTCAGTACTTCCAAATTCTCCATTTTCAACTAAATGTTCATAAACATCCATTGGTTGTACTTCAACATAGTCATAAAAATTAATAATGTTTGTTAATTCTTCATCACTTTTACTTCTGGCTTGAACAAATACTTCACTTTGATAACATCCACTACCAACAAGTAATCCTTCTCTTAATCTTTCGATTTCACTACGTAGGATTCTAGGTGTTTTATATAAATATGTTGTATTGGCTAAACTTATAATTTTAAATAGATTTTTTAAACCTTTTTTATTTTTAGCTAAAATATTAATATGACTTGCTTGTCCATATTTATGAATTTCATCCTTAGAGACTAAATTATCTAATTCACTTATTTTCTCAATATTTCTTGATACCAATTTATTCATCATTTTATGATATACCAAAGCTGTTCCTTCTGCATCATAATCAGCTCTGTGGTGATGTTCTTCATCGAAGGCTACATTATATCTTTTAACAAGAGCGGATAAACTATGTCTTGCATAATTATTATCCATTGTACGTGAAAGTTCTAAGGTATCAATTACTGTATTTTTAAATTCTCCTAGGTTATATTTTTCATAAGCCATTTCAACAAAAGAAACGTCGAATTTAGCATTGTGGGCAACCATTGGCAAGTCAGCAATCCATTCCTTAAATTCTTTAATAGCTGTTTCTTCATTTGGTTTTCCTACTAACATTTCATTAGTAATACTAGTAACATCTGTAATTCTTTGACTAATTTGTTTTCCTGGATCAACCAATTGATCATATCGATCAATTATTTCACCATTTAAAATTTTAACAGCTCCAATTTCAATTATAGAGTCTTCACCACCGGCATTAAATCCTGTTGTTTCTAAATCAAAAACAACATAAGTATTATCTAATAATTTACTATCATTTGGTCTTACAACAATTTTAACGGTATCATCAATCATTGTAAGTTCTGTTCCATATAAAGCTTTAAATGGTTCTTCTCCTTCTTTTAGTTTTTTATTATAATCTCTTACAAAATGATATGCATCAACAAATCCTTGTACTCCATTATGATCAGTTACAGCAATTGCTTTATGGCCCCATTTTAGAGCTTGCTTTAACAAATCTTTAGCTGCAACAACACCATCCATTTGACTCATTTTTGTATGTGCATGAAGTTCAACTCTTTTAACTGGTGCATCATCAATTATTTCTTCTACTTCTTTTTTTAAGACATTAATGTCTCTAATTGTTAAAGATATATCTTGGTTATATTGATCTTTATCTTTAACGCTTGCTCTTATTTTGTACCACGATCCTACTTGTATTTTTTTATTAATTATTTTAAATTCTTCTTCATCATTAACAAATAAGGTTCCATAAATACTATCAGTATAATCCGTTATTTTTAAAGATATAATTTTCAATCCTGTTCTTGTTTCTCTTACATCTTTACCAAATATATAACCTTCAATTACGGTTGTTCCACCAGGCATAATAACGGTATCTAGTCTAGATGGACTATCTTCTATTTCTTTTCCTACGATTATTTTTTCGTTGGTTGGATCAGTAATTAGGGGTGGTCTTTTATAATTTTTATATTTTTTTTGTTTTTCGACAACAGGTTCTTCTTTTTTGATTGTTTCTTTTGGAATGTTTATTTCTAATTCTTTATTGATTTCTTCTCTTAGTTCTTTATTTTTTTCTTCATCAATTTTAATTTCTATTTCTAAATCGTAACCTGCTCTTTTAAAACTTTTTTCTAAGTCATTTTTAGTTCCATTTAATTTAATTTCTTCTGCTTTGTTTAGAAGTTCAAGTGTAAGTTTGTTATCCGTATAACTGATTTTTCGATCTTTAAACATAGCTAAAAGAGGTGAGTTTTTACTATATAGGTCTAAAAAATAGTTATAGTAATCTTTTATATATTCTTCCTTTTTTGTTTCAACATTAAAATAGGCATTTATTTTTTCAAAATCACTATATTTTTTCTTTAGTTTTTCTTCAAATTCTAAATAAGTGATTAGTTTTAGATTTTCTTTCAAGGTAATATAGAAACGATATTCTGTCTTACTTTTATTTCCTATTATTTTTTCTAGTTTTCCACCTTCAAAATCATTAATATTATCTTTAAACATATCAATTTGTTTTAATAACATTTGTAATTTTTCTTCCATACTACCACCTAATATTTATTGTATCAAAAAAAGACCTTGGAAAAAAGTCTTTTAGTTAATTTAATTATTAATTATAAATATAAATCTATCTTTACCTTGTAAATCTTTTTTTAAAACAACTTCTGCTTTAGGATAATTTTGTTCAGCTATTTTTTTTATTTTATCTCCTTGCATATACCCTATTTCAAAAGCTATTATAAATTTTTCTTTTAGATTTTTTTTAGCTTGTTTGATTATTTTTTCATAATAATATAGTCCTTCATTATCAGCATAAAGAGCTAAAGATGGTTCGTTTTTTCTAACAATATCCTGTATTTCTTCATTTTTTGATATATATGGAGGATTACTAATTATTACGTCAAATTTATTACTAATATTATCTAGCATATCATTTTGAATAAAGTCTATTTCTACTTTATTTTTTTTAGCGTTTTCTCTAGCTACTTCTAGTGCTTCTTTTGAAATATCAATTGCACTTACATTAGAATTTATTTTTTTCTTTAGCGTTATAGCTATACAACCACTGCCTGTTCCTAGATCGATAATATTTATTTTTTCTTTGAACATTTTTTTTATATAGCTTATTGTATATTCAACTAGTTCTTCTGTTTCAAAACGTGGTATTAGAACATTTTTATTTACTTTTATTTCATTTCCATAAAAATTAACATTACCAACGATATATTGAACAGGTTCGCCATTTTGTAATCTTTCTATACCTTCTTTTAGTTTATTTTTTGGGAGATATTTTTCTAAATAGTTAATATCTGTCAATTTATTCACCTCTAAGTTTTCGAGCTTGATCTTCTGTAATCAAAGCTTCAATTACTTGGTCTAAATCTCCTTCCATAACACGATCTAATTGTTTTAAAGTAAATCCTATACGGTGATCTGTTACACGGTTTTGTGGGTAATTATACGTTCTTATTTTTTCAGAACGATCTCCTGTTCCTATTTTATTTCTTCTTTCATTTCCTAGTTCTTCTTCTTGTTTTCTTAATGTTTCCTCATAAAGTTTTGTACGTAACATCTGCATACACTTTTCTTTGTTTTGAATTTGACTGCGCTCATTTTGACAAGTTACGACTATACCTGTCGGTAAGTGAGTAATTCTAACCGCACTATCAGTTGTATTTACTCCTTGTCCTCCGCATCCACTTGAACGATAAACATCTATTCTTAAGTCATTTGGATTAATTTCAACGTCTACTTCTTCAGCCTCAGGCATAACTAAAACAGTTGCAGTTGAAGTATGAACACGACCTTGCGTTTCAGTTACTGGTACTCTTTGAACACGATGAGCACCACTTTCATATTTTAATTTTGAGTAAACATTATCTCCTTTTACCATAAAACTTATTAAAGTGAAGCCTCCACCTTCTGAATGGTCTTCAGTTAATACATCTATTTTCCATCCTTCTTTTTCAGCATATTTTAAATACATACGATAAAGGTCTCCAGCAAAGATATTAGCTTCATCTCCACCAGCTGCTCCTCTTATTTCAACGATAACATTTTTACCATCATTTGGGTCCTTAGGAAGTAAAATAATTTCTATTTCTTTTTCTAATTTTTCTAATTTAGTTTGAAGTTCTTCTAATTCCTCTTTTGCCATTTCTCCAAGTTCTGGATCCTTAACCATTTCCTTTGCATCTTCTATTTGTGAAGTTGTACTTTTGTATTCTTGATATGCATCATATGCTTCTTTTAATCCCGCTTGTTCTTTTGTAAGTTGTAATGTTTTTTTGATATTTGAAATAACTTCAGGTTTCATTAATTCTTCCGTTAATTCATTATATCTTTTTTCAATTGTTTCTAATCTCTCTATCATATGTTCTTTCCTTTCCTTAACTTTAAAGATTATACTATAAATATATATTTTTTTCAAATATAGAAAAAATAGTACTTATGTACTATTATATATGCATTGCAATAAATAAAAGTGATATTTCTCCGATCAAACCCGTTATAATAGCAAGTAGTGCTGGCTCGATAAAACCATAGTTTTCTACTTCTGTTTCAAATTGTTCTGTTGATTCATCATACCAACTAATCTGATTTTCAAATTCATCTTCATAATAACTCATAAGATCACCCTAACTACATTATAAATCTTTTGATTGAATAAAACAATATTATTTTGTTAAAATTATATTAATTTTTATTTAAATTAACAACTTTTCTAATTTGATTTAAATCTTCTTCATCGTTTAAATCAATTCTTAAAGATTGAACCCCAATATCATAATAATTTTTATAATCTTTTTTAATTATTTTTTCATGATTATAAATATACATTAAATTATCTTTCTCTTCTATTTTAAATTTATTATTTTTATTATTAACCAAATATCCTTCATTTATATTGAATTGTTTTAAAAGATTAAATTTACTTATCATTATTTCAGGATATGAATCGACAATAAGCTCTAAATTTGGTTTTTTATGATAACGATTTATATAATTATCTATTATTGCTTTTATATTATCATCTGTATTTTCATATGATAAAGTTATCAATTTTGAACCTAAGGAATTCAAAAAAGCTACAGTATATGAATTAGTTACATTAAAAGAGAAATCAGTTATAACATCTCCATATTTTCTTAAACTTCCAAGTTCTCCTATCAAAACCTTTTGATTAAGTTGTGGAAAAGTATTCATAACGCGAGGTAATTTAAAAATGGTATTTGGATATTTTTTATCACTATAAATTCTATCAATTTTTAGTGCTTTTAATTTATCAAATAATTTCTCATTTTTTAAATAAACACTTACTTGTTTTTTATTCTCATATTCCGTTACTTCTCTTTTATATTCCTTTTTTATGTAGTTTATTTTATAACATCTTTTTTCATTTAATAAATTTATGATTTCTCGACGCAACTCATTTAAGTGGTAATGATCAATAAAAATATTATCATCTAAATCTATATTTATTTTATCTATTTCATAGGCTGTGTCTTTCATTCTATCAATTTGTTTTATAATTTCTTCTTTAGTAATTTTTCTCGTCTTAGCCTTTTGACAGATAAATTCACTTACAAACTCAACTTTATTACACCCATCTCCCATTTGAATCTTTAATGGCTTATTTTCTAAACATTCTAAATTTATATTTACTTTTATTTTTCTTTCCTTTTTATTTATTTCTTTATTTATGCTATCAAGAGAAATTTTATCACTCGTTTTAATTACTTCATCACCAATGTTAACCTTCTCTTTTGAATAAATTGATATAACTTCATTTTTATGTGCTTTATTCACTAGTTTATTATTTAAATATATTTTATTTAAAATAAAACCTACATCTTTATTTTTATTTAATATTCTAATTCCATCTTCTTGATGAATATCGCAATTTAATTTTATTTTAATAAAACTATTTTTTATCCCAACAATTTTACCAATATTAATTCCCATATGATTTGGACGATATTGATGAATAATTTTATTATTTTCTTCTCCAAAAATAAATCCTTTCGTAAATTTACGGTTAAATATCTTTAGTAACTCTTCAATATCTTTAGCACTAATTTTAGGATCTTTATATTTTAAATAATTATCAATTGCTTTACGGTATAATTTAGTTACAATATATACATATTCAGGACGTTTCATTCTTCCTTCTATTTTAAAACTATCAACACCAATATCTATTAAAGAACCAATATTTTGAATTAGATTTAAATCCTTAGTACTAAGTAGATATTTATTATTATTAATTTTTTTGTCTTCAGAATTTAAATCATATGGCATACGACAACATTGAGCACATGTACCTCTATTACCGCTACGACCACCTAAAAAATAACTCATTAGACATTGTCCAGAATAACTAATACATAAAGCCCCGTGAACAAATATTTCTAAATCCATATTTGTTTCTTCTTTTATTTTTTTTATATCCTCTAACTTTGTTTCACGAGCAAGCACTGCTCTTTTTATACCTAGCTCTTTAATTAGTTTGACGCCTTCTATATTATGAATGTGCATTTGTGTTGAAGCATGAATTTCTAAATTTGGATATGTCTGTCTTACTAAATCCATCATTCCAAGATCTTGAATAATTATTGCATCAACACTATTTTTATGAAGAAAATCTATATATTCTAAAAATTTTGAAACTTCGTGTTCAAATATTAATGTATTAACCGTTACATATACTTTAACTCCATATATATGTGCGAATCTAATTGCTTCTATTAATTCTTCATTTGAAAAATTAGAAGCAAAATTACGAGCTCCAAAAACTTTTCCACCTAAATATACAGCGTCACACCCAGCATAAATAGCTGCCTTTAAACTTTCCATACTACCAGCTGGTGATAACAATTCTATTTTTTTCATAAAATCACCTGTTTAAATTATACTATTATTTATTTTTTTTAACAAATAAAATTTTAAATGTATAACTTTTTAAGGGTTTTTCTATTTACCGCATCATTTTTATGATGTATAATTTTAAATAGGGGGAGTAGTATGGAAGAATTAAAAGAAAAAATTCTAATTTATTTAGAAAAAAAGAAGAAAAAAATTAAAATTACTAAATTAGTTAAATTATTTAGTACAAATGAAAAAGAAAAAAATTTAATTTTAAATCTTATTAGAGAATTAGAAATTGAGGGTAAAATATATATAAATAATTCTGATGAGTGTTGTAAGTTTCCTTCAAACGATAATTTAATTCAATCAAAATTAAGAAAAGATTCTAAGGGTAATTATTTTGTATATTCTAACACAAGAGTAATAACAATTAATGAAAAACTTTTAAATAATGCTCTACTAAATGATATTGTTGTTGTTGAAACTGATTCTCTTAGTAATTTAAAAAACTGTGGAAAAGTTAAAAAAATTATAAAAAGACATAATTCACTTTTAGTTGTTGATTACAATATTGTGGATAACAAGCCATGTTTTAAACCTGTTAATAATTTTTTAGATTGCAATATTAACCTTAGTGATAAATATTGTAAAAATTTTGTTCCTGGTGATAGATTAGTCTTAAAAGTAGTTGATCACAAAAATAATAATAAACTTGATTTTGAATTTGTTGAATCACTAGGTCACAAAGATGATCCTAATTTAGAAATAAAAACTTTATTGGTATCTAAAGATATACCAATTGATTTTAATGAAAAAGTTATCAAAGAACTAGATGATATTCCTAATTGTGTAAATGAAGATGAAATAAAAGATAGACTCGATCTTAGAGATAAAAATATCTTTACAATCGATGGTAATTCAACTAAAGATTTTGATGATGCTGTTAGTATTGAAAAAAAAGAAAATGGTAATTATATATTAGGTGTACATATTGCTGATGTCGCACATTATGTAAAACCTAATACAGCCATTTTCAATGAAGCACTTAATCGTGGAACAAGTATCTATATAACTAATTACGTAATTCCAATGTTACCACGTAAATTATCAAATGGTATATGTTCCTTAAATCCTAATGTTGATCGTCTAACTATGTCGTGCATTATGGAAGTAGATCCTGAAGGTAATGTTGTTAATCACAAAATAATAGACAGCGTTATCAATTCTAAAATGCGAATGACTTATGAAGATGTAAATAAGGTATTAAAAGAAAAGCAAGATTTAGAAGAGTATAAACCCTTTAAACAAGATTTACTTTTAATGAACGAATTATCTAATATTCTAAGAGAAAAAATGAATAAACGAGGATATTTAAATTTTGGTAACAATGATTTAAAAATAGTTGTTAATGAAAATGGCAAAGCCATTGGTATAAAAGAACAAGAACACGATATTGCTGAAAAATTAATTGAAAACTTTATGATTCTTGCTAATGAAACTGTATCTAAAGATATATCTTGGAAGGGACTTCCTTGTATTTATAGAATTCACGATCTTCCACCTATTCCAGCAATAACAAGAGCCTTAGAAACAATAAAAAATTTTGGATATAATGTAAAAATTCCAAATAACTTTTCATCGCAATCAATTCAAAATATTTTAAATAAAATTTCAAAATTTGAAGATAATAATATTTTATCTACTATCTTACTTACAGGTATGAGTAGAGCTTGTTATAACACTAATAATATTGGACATTTTGGATTAGCTCTAGATTATTATTCTCACTTTACTTCTCCAATAAGAAGATTTCCGGATTTAATGTTGCATACATTAATAAAAGAATATAATAAACTTTATGAAAATGAAGATTACAATGAAACAATTAATAAAATTTTTAATGAATTGCCTCTTATTTGTAATGATAACTCATTAAAAGAAAGACGTGCAGACGAAATTGAAAGAATTGTTAATAGATATAAAATAGCTGAACTTATGGAGTCACATATAGGAGAAGATTTTGATGCTATTATAACTTATGTAAGTCCAAAGGGTATAACTATTAGAACCACGAACTATGTAACCGGACATATAACTATGAATGAACTTAGATGTAATGGATTCAAATTTTCCCCAGAAAAAAATATAATGATAAATAAATCCAGTGGAAAAGTTTATAAATTCGGTGATAATATTTGTGTAAAAGTTAAAAATGTTAATAAAATTAATTATTCAGTTGATTTTTCACTAGCTAAAAGTAAGGTTAAAACGTTAAAAAGATCTAAATAGATCTTTTTTATTCTTCTAAATGTTCTTCTAAAGTAGAAATTGTATATCCTTTACTCTTTATATATTCAATAATTAAAGACATTTCATTTTCAACCGCATCATTTACTCTAAACGATATTATACTTCCTGGACTTATTTTTTCTTTTACTTCAGCAAATGGATTTTTAGATACAATTATATTAGGTCTAATAGTATAGTTATTATAATTAGAGCAAATTTTCAATGCATTAATATCTTCTACTTCATTATAACAATAACTAAAATCCTTCTTAGTTGTTGTTTTTATTTTATTATCTATCCATGGATAATTACTATCTGAGTAATCACCATTTAATCCTATACTCCCAACGTTATGACCATTTTTTATAATTTTTATAAGCTTTTCCTCGTTTTTTTCTAACCATAACACATCAATAAAAAAATTAGCTTTTATGTCTTTACTTTTAAGTATTTTTAGGATTTTATCAATTTTATCATTTTCACCTATTATAAATATAAGGCTAATCATATTTTTTTCTTCATTTCCTTTTATAATATATTTATCAAAGTTATTTTTTACTGATATAGTTGGTTTAACTTCATCATAAACTAATAAATTGCCGTTATAACTTCCATATCTTTTCATCTTACTATAGCTTTTATTTTCGTTTATTTTTTTCCCTTTTAAACCCGGAATAATAGTATTTTTATCTATCTTTGCGTTTTTAGGTTTTATTTTATATTCCTCATTTTTTTCTTTTATTGTTATCATTATATCATCATATTCTTTAACAACATTAACTGTTTTTTCTGTATAAACAAAACTTAAGCATATTAATGTGATAAAGCCAACCGCTTCAAATAGCTTCTTCATCTTATCACCTGCTTAAGTATATGAATAATAATTTTTTTTTTTACTATTTTAAATCATAATTAAGATGACTTAGTTCTGGAAGAACAAATAGTCCATCTTTTCTAATTAATTGATGGTCAAAATATATTTCTCCACCACCATATTCTTTTCTTTGTACTAATACCATATCCCAATGAATACCAGAGTTATTTCCATTAAATGCATCTTCATATGCTTGACCTGGTGTGAAATGAATACTTCCTATTATTTTTTCATCAAATAGAATATCACCCATCGGATGAAGAATTTTAGGATTTAATCCAAGTGAGAATTCTCCTACATATCTTGCTCCTTCATCTGTGTCAAAAACTTTATTCAACATTTCATTATCACCATCACAAGTTGCTTTAATTATTTTTCCATTTTCAAAAGTTAAACTAACGTTATTATAAACATTTCCTTGATAAGGACTTGGTGTATTATATGTTATTACACCGTTAACACTATCTTTTAATGGAGCTGTAAATATTTCTCCATCTGGTATATTACTTTTTCCACAACAAGGTACTATTGGCATACCTTTAATAGAAAAGGTTATATCTGTACCGGGACTTATAATTCTAACATTATCTGTTTTTTCCATCAATTCTTTTAATGGACGTAACATTTCATACATTTCTTCATAATTAACGTTCATTACTTCAATTGCGTAATTATAATAATCATTTGTTGTTGTTTTAGCTTTATATGCATCTAAAACAGATGGATAATTTAACAATACCCATTTTCTTTCATTAATTCTAACATAGTCGCTTTTAGCAGTTTCTTTTGCTATTAATTTTTTTATTTCAGGATTAACGTTTTTATTTTCAAAGTCGTTTGTTGAATATCTAATGTGAATAAATGAATCATAGTTTTCATTATCATCTTCACTATGTTTTTTTATTTCTTGTATTCTATTTTCTTTTGTAAGTTCAGATAATACTGTATTAAGCATTGGATCAACCATTCTTATAAAAGGAATTCCCCCTACTTTAACAATATCTTCAATTAAATATTTTACAAAAATTTTTGGTTTTTCTGTTTGAAAATTTATTAATACTCTTTCATTTGGTTTAACTTCAAGCGAGTAGTTTACAATCGTACTGCTTAGTTTTTTTAATCTTTCATCCATAATTTCACCCTTTTTTCTATATAACATAATATATTATGAAAGGAGGATTTATATGTTTTCTAATTACTCACAAATTCCTGTAAATAGCGTCCCTTCATATAATCGTTCTCAAAGTTCTAGTTCTTTTCCAACTTTTTCATCTAGTTCAAGTTCCAATCCATATATGAATAGTTCTAGTAATAGATTTGTTGGTGGTGGTTTTTTAGGACCATTTGTTTTAGGAGGGATTACTGGTGGATTATTAGCGCCTGCTTTTTATCCTCGTCCTTACCCAGTAAATCCTTATCCACCTAGACCTTATTATTATGGACCATATTATCGTTAATTATACAAAAACAGTTCAAAATTTTGAACTGTTTTATATTTTACCATTCATCAAATTTCTCATGTATTGATACTGTTTTGGTTTTTCCGAATGGCAATAGTTTATAAAATCATCATAAATAGGACTTTCTAAAAATTCTTGTTTACGATTTTTATCCAACAAATAATAATTTATATCTTCTACATTATGTATTAGTGAACTATAAGGAGCAAGCGATTTATTTGCTCCAATATTAGTTACTTTTGTTTCTGCGATTATAAATTCAGGTAATGATTGTTTTATAATTTCTTCGCATATTGCCTGGGCTATTTTTTTATTACGGTATTCTTTTTTTATTCCCATATCTAAAAAATATATACCATCAATAACTTCTTTTGCCAAGAGAAAAAAGCCTACTGTTTCTTCTTCTTTTTTTATTAAACATGATACAACACTGGAATTGACTCTGTCTTGTTTATCATGAAATATTTCTTTTATTCCTTTTTCTTTTTCCATCAATTCCCACAAATTTTCTCTATCTTCTAGTGTGAAAATATTTTTTAAATGAATTCCTTCTAACACTTTATCACCTCTTGTTTTCGAATATTATAACACATTAATATAAATGTATCAAAAAAATACTGATTTTTTTCAGTATTTTATTTTGCTTCTTCTAAAGCTCTCGTTTCTCTTATAACAGTTACTTTTATGGTACCAGGATATTGTAATTGATTTTCAATTTTAGTTTTAATATCTCTAGCAACCTTATAACTTTCTAAATCATTGATTTCTTCTGGTTTTACCATTACCCTTATCTCACGACCTGCTTGAACAGCGAAACTCTTTTCAACACCTTCTATACTGTTTCCAATTTCTTCTAAATCTTTTAAACGTTTTATATAGTTTTCAAGTGAATCATTTCGTGCTCCTGGACGAGATGCAGATAAAGTATCTGCTATAGCTACAATCTCAGAAATTATGCTTGTTGCATCAGTATCACCATGATGTGATTCAATAGCATTAATAACAATATCATTTTCTTTAAATCTTTTAGCTATTTCTGATCCTATTGAAACATGACTGCCTTCTACTTCATGATCAATTGCTTTACCAATATCATGAAGTAATCCTGCCCTTTTGGCTATAACTTCATTCTCACCAAGTTCAGCAGCCATTAGTCCTGATAAATGAGCAACTTCAATAGAATGTTTTAAGGCATTTTGACCAAAGCTAGTTCTAAAGTGTAATTTACCTATCAATTCCATTAGTTCTGGTTCAATCTTAGTAAGACCTAATTCAAAAGCAGCAGCCTCTCCATATTCACGAATTTTAACCTGCATATCTTTTGATACTTTGTCATAAAGTTCTTCTATTCTACTTGGATGAATTCTACCATCTTTAATAAGAGTTTCAATCGTAACACGAGCTATTTCTCTGCGTAATGGATCAAAACTTGATAAAACGATTGCTTCTGGTGTATCATCAATTATTAAATCAACACCTGTAACCGCTTCAATGGTTCTTATATTTCTTCCTTCTCTTCCAATAATTCTACCTTTCATATCATCATTTGGAAGATCAACAACTGTTACTGTTTGATCATTTGCGACATCACCTGCATATTTTTGCATGCAAGTAATAAGCATTGTTTTCGCATTTCTATCTGCTTCTAACTTAGCTTCTGATTCTTTTTCTTTTATATAACTTGCTATTTCTAAGCTCATCATTTCTTCTACTTTTTTTAGAACTAAATCCTTTGCTTCCGTTTTAGAATATCCTGATATTTGTTCTAATAAATCTATTTGTTTGTTTTTAATTTCTTCCACTTTTACTTGTTCATTTTGAATTTCTTTTTGTTTTGATATCAAATTATTTTCACGTTCTTCTAACATTTGTTCACGATTCTGCATTGTTTGATCACGTCTATCAATATTAGTTTCACGTAACAATAAACGTTCTTCTGATTCTCTTATTTCATTTTTTTTCTCTTTAATTTCTTTATCTGATTCTATTTTTAGTTTATGAACTTCTTCTTTTGTTTCTAAAATAGTATCCCTTTTTATCTTATCTGCTTCTTTTTTTGCTTTTTCAATAATTTTTTCTGCTTTATTATTTGCATTATTTTTCTTTATATAATTAAAAATTAAAATTGATATTACGCCAATAAAAATTCCAATCAAAACTAGTAAAATGGAGAGCATAATTGAATTCATAATTAACCTCCATTCTGTATATTAAATTATGAGTAAAATATTATTTCACCTATTATCATTTTAATAGGAATCTGTCATTTAGTCAAGATTATTTTAAATTATTATTTCAGTAATTTTTTTATTAATTAAATGTTATAATAGTTATAGTGAGGTGAATTATATGAATAAAAGAATTAAATTGATTTTAATTGTTTTAGTTATATTAATCAGTAGTACTATAATATATATAACTTATAATTATTTTAGAATTAAAAATGCGAAAATAGAAGTTGAACTTAAAGATGATTTAGTACTAGAATTTAATGATAAAAAGCATGTTTCTGATTTTATTGAAAAAATTAACGGAAAAATATCTAATGATTACATTATCGATTCAACTAAATTAGGAAATAAAAATATAAAATTTAGTTTTACAAATAATGATGGTATAAAAGTTGAATATGCCTTTAAAATTAAAGTTGTTGATACTATCGCCCCTGTTATTTGGCTTGGAAATAATTATAATTTAGAAAAAGGAAGTGACGTTGTATTAACTGATAAAATATTATGTGGAGATAATTATGATAATAAACCAAACTGTTTTATTGAGGGTGATTATGATATAAATACACCTGGTACTTATCAACTTACTTTTAAAGCTATTGATTCAAGTGGTAATGCCGAAAGTAAATCTTTTAATCTAAACGTTTATGAGCCTATTAAAACGGAAACAAAAGAAGATAATAAAACAGAAAAAAGCTATACTTATTTCACCGATATTGTTAATAATTACAAAAATGATAAAACTAAAATTGGACTTGATATCTCTAGTTGGCAAGGTGATGTCGACTTTAAAAAAATTAAAGATGCAGGTGTTGAATTTGTTATTATTAGAGTAGGTGGTACAAGAGGTACCAACGGAAAGTATTTTTTAGATTCAAAGTTTGAACGAAATATCAAAGAAGCAAATAAATATGATATTGATGTTGGAATATATTTTTACTCTTATGCTAATTCTATAAAAAAAGCAAAAAAAGATGCTGAATGGGTTTTAAAACAAATCAAAAAATATGATGTTTCCCTACCTATTGCATTTGATTGGGAAGAATGGGCATATTTTAATGAATACAATTTGAGTTTCTTTGGATTAACCAGTATGGCTGATTCGTTCTTAAAAACAATTGAAAATCACGGCTATAAAGGTATGTTATATAGTAGTAAAGCCTATTTAGATACGATATGGATGCCACTTGATTATGATATTTGGTTAGCGCATTATACTTCTAAAACAAACTATGAAGGTAAATTTAAATTCTGGCAATTATGTGATAATGGTAAAGTTGATGGCATTGATACTGATGTTGATATAGATATTATGTACAAATAAAAATAGATTCTTTTAAATAAGAATCTATTTTTTTGTTTCTTTATTTATTTCTATATCATAATGTGCTCTAACTTTCTTTTCAATTTCATCACGTAATTTAGTATTTGTTTTAAATAATTCTTTGACATTTTCCTTACCTTGACCTAATTTTTCGCCATTATAAGAATACCAAGCACCACTTTTTTCTATTATTTTAGCTTCACTTGCTAAATCAACAAGTTCACCTTCTTTTGATACACCTTCACCATACATGATGTCAACGACACAATTTTTAAATGGTGGAGCCATTTTATTTTTAACAACTTTGACATTTGTTTTATTACCAATAACGTCCGTTCCATTTTTTATTTGCTCGCTTCTTCTAATTTCTAATCTAACTGATGAATAAAACTTCAATGCACGTCCACCAGGTGTAGTTTCAGGATTACCAAACATTACTCCAACTTTTTCACGTAATTGATTGATAAAAATGGCAATTGTATTTGTTTTACTAATAACTCCTGATAATTTTCTTAAAGCTTGACTCATAAGTCTTGCTTGAAGACCTACGTGAGAATCTCCCATTTCCCCTTCAATTTCAGCTTGTGGAACTAAAGCTGCAACTGAATCAATTACAATTATACTTATAGCACCACTCCTAACTAAAGCTTCACAAATTTCTAATGCTTGTTCTCCATTATCTGGTTGTGACAATAATAAATCATCAATATTTACACCTATTTTAGCTGCATATTGTGGATCTAATGCATGTTCAGCGTCTATAAAAGCTGCTCTTCCTCCTGCTTTTTGAGCTTCAGCTATAGCATGTAATGCAAAAGTTGTTTTACCACTTGATTCAGGTCCATATATTTCTATAATACGTCCTTTTGGATAGCCACCTATTCCTAAATTTATATCTAAAGAAAGAGATCCACTAGGTATAACATCAATATTACGATGTTCATTTTCGCCTAATTTCATTACTGAACCTTTTCCGAATTGTTTCTCTATATCTGCAAGTACTTGATCTAAAGTTTTATCTGTTGATGTTTTAACCATTTATATTCCTCCTAACATCTTACAAATAAATTATATATCATGAAAAAAAGAAAGTCAATACCTAAAACGAACATTTGTTTATATTTTTTTGATGGTAATTTTTTACAAAAAAAAGAAAAGATTTCCTATCTTTTAGAAAATCTTCATCATAAATTATTCACTTTTTGAATCTTCAAAAATAATTTTTTTATTCATTGAATAGTATTGAGCTGCTGAAATAATTGATAATACACAAGCTATTATAAGTAGTGCATCAGAAATTTTCAAATTATATAATTCAAATGGTAAATTATAAAATAATGTTAATGTTATTCCAACCATTAATGAAGCTGTTTTTAATTTTCCCATTTTGATAGCTGCTACAACTTGTCCTTTACTTCCAGCAATCATTTTTATAGAATTAACAACACTATCTCGTGCAATTATAATTACAGGTATTATTGGAGATATAAATCCACTTGCTGCTAAAATAATTAATATAGGGTTTACTAAAATTTTATCAGCTATTGCATCTATCATTTTTCCAAAATCAGTAATTAAATTATATTTTCTAGCAATATAACCATCAAGAAAGTCCGTAAGGGATGCAACTATAAATAATACACCAGCAATTATGTATTTTATATCAACTACAATTGTTTCATTTACAAAAATTTTTGGCATTACAATTCCCATTGCGTCAATTGGAAATAAAAGTAATACAATTATAAAAATTGATAAAAATATTCTACTCATTGTTATTTTATTTGGTAAATTCATTTTAATATCTCCTATCTAATTATATTTCCGCTAGTAATAACGTTATCTTTTTCTTTTTCAAAATCATCACTATTGAATAGGGAAAAAACATAATATCCTATTCCTAAAACGACAACACCAATTATAATATATATGATAAATGGTGGAATATAAAATCTATCATTTTTTTCTAATGTATATGGTGATTTTATAACATTAGTCTGTTTTTTCTGTTTTTTTTCTAATTTCTTTTTTGCTTTTTTTATTTCATCTAAAGATATTTTTGAAGTACATTCAAATAAATATTCATTGAATTCATCTATCATATCTTCATAATTAAGACCTAAATATTTTGAATAGTCACGAATAAAATATTTTAGATAAAAGACATCTTTGAAAGCTTCTCTATTTCCTGCTTCTAAGTTTTCAATTTGACTAGGTCTAAGTTTTAAATCATTAGCTGCTTCTTCAATTGATATACCAATATTTTCTCTTGCTTCTTTTAAAGCTTCTCCTATTTCTTTCAAAATAACGCCTTCTTTCATAAAAAAAATAATATCTTATAAGCCATGTTCTGTACCTTAATAAAGGTGGCAAACATCTATCTATTGCTTAGCAATCCCATAATTGATTCGTATTCTCAATTATTAGGCTCCCCTACCAAAATTTGGGTTTCTCGCTCATGGGGTTTACCACGTTCCATTTCCACCGTTTCCAGCTTATTCGTCACTATGGCACTTTTATACTTACTTTAACCGTATTTAAAAACTTAGGTTATTTCAGAGCCGTTAGCCTAAACTACCATAGGTTATTTTTTCCCTATGCATGAACACTATAGTCATCACAGACTATGCGAGCATGGACTTTCCTCACCATTACCTTTAAAATGGCGCGTTTGCCAAGATATTAATCTTTTCCATATATAATTTTTTCAAGGTTTGATAACCTTCTAAGTAAATCTGCATTACTTACTTCACCATTTGCAGTACCTTCTCTTAAAACTTCTAATTTAGTTCTAAGATTACGGTTTTCTTGTTTTAATTTAATATTATCTTCGATCATTTCTTTTTTATCATTTTCTAGTTCTTTTATTATAACCATAAATTCTTCATAATCTCTAATTATAACATCTAGAAATTTATCTACTTCTTGTGGTCGATACCCTCTTGTATCTATTTTAAATTCTTTTTCTAGGATATCTTTCCCAGTTAATAAAATTCTTTCTTGATACATACTAACCACCTTCCCAACCTAGTACTATTTTCTCAAAAAAATTGCTTTTTGTCAATTCTAAACAACTATTATAATAATATATTTATAATACAGTTTTTTTCTTATTTTATAAGGTCTCAATGATTAATTTTTCTAAAAAAAAGCAAAAAATTGTTGATTTTATAATGGAAACATGTTATTCTTAGAGTGTAAGCAAGATAGCTTAGTAAATTGAGGAGGTTATTTTAATGTCAAAAACAGAATTAGTTAGTTACATAGCTGAAGAAACAGGATTAACAAAAGCTGATGCAACTCGTGCTTTAGAGGCTATGATGAGTGGTGTAATCAAAGGTTTAAAAGAAGAAGGTAAAGTTACTTTAACAGGTTTCTGTACTTATACTGCAAAAGATAAACCAGCAACTACAGCTCGTAATCCTAAAACTGGTGAAACTGTTCCAGTTCCAGCAAGAACTGCTGTTACTATCAAAGCAGGATCTAAATTAAAAGATGCTTTAAACTAAGAAACTGATAAGTTTCTTTTTTTGTGGTATAATTGCTTTAGGTGATTTTATGTATGAAGCAGCCTTAAATATTTTAAACAAATTGGATAAATTAGGTTATGAATCTTATATAATTGGGGGATTTGCTCGTGACTTATATTTAAAAATTAATTCAAGCGATATTGATATATGTACTAGTGCTACTCCTGATATAATTAAAAATCTATTTTTTGTTATTAAAGATAATTCTAAATTTGGATCGGTAATTATTGAATTTGAGCAGTACAATTTTGAAATTACTACATTTAGAAAAGATGAATATATTAATAATCGTTTTCCTAAAATTACGTTTGTAAATAGTTTAAAAGAAGATTTACAAAGACGTGACTTTATAATTAATACTTTATGTATTGATAAAGATGGTAATTTTGTTGATTTAATGAAAGCTATAGATGATATAGATAATAAAATAATAAATTGTGTAGGAGAAGCTGATATTAAATTAAGTGAAGATCCACTTCGTATTTTAAGGTGTATAAGGTTTGCTTGTAAGCTTAATTTTACTATAAACGAAGATGTTACTAATTCAATAAAAAAATATACATATAAATTAAAAAGTTTGAGTAATAAAAGAGTTAAAAAAGAAATTAATGCTATTTTAAAACTTGAAAATGGCATGGATTATATAAAAAAATTTAATTTAGAAGAATATATACATTGAGAGTAAAATCATGTATAATACTAGCAGGTGATATTATGATGGATAAAATTATAAATTTGTTAAAAGGTGAGATGACTTTACCACAAATTTTACTTTATAAATATAAGGCTTTAGGTTTAACAGAAAAAGAATTGATTGTTCTTATTTACATAATAAACCTTAAAAGTTATAACTTTAATCCTAAGGAAATAAGTTCTAATTTAGAATTATCACTACCAGAGGTATTAGAAGTCATTGACTCTCTATCAACAAAAGATTTTATAAAAATTGAACTAAAAAAAGTTGATAATGTTAGAGAAGAATTTATTAGTTTAGATAATTTTTATAACAAACTTGCCTATTTAGTTATAAATGATGAAGAAATTAATAAATCAAATTCTAGCTCATCAAATGTGTTTGATATTTTTGAAAAAGAACTAGGAAGAACTTTATCTCCAATGGAATATGAAATTATAAATGGATGGTTAGATGTTCCTTTTAAAGAAGAACTAATTATTTCCGCTTTAAAAGAAGCAACCTATAATGGTGTTTCTAATTTAAGATATATTGATAAAATACTTTATGAATGGAAGAAAAAAGGTATTAATTCTAAAGAAGATATTGAAAAAAATCGTAATGATTTTCAAAATAGGAAAGTTGAATCTAAACCATTATTTGATTATGATTGGTTAAATGATAATGAATAATATTACAAATTATTTAGATTCAATTATTCCGAATCCAAAATGTGAATTAAACTATAATAAAGATTATGAATTACTAATAGCTGTTATGCTAAGTGCTCAAACTACTGATAAAAGGGTTAATATGGTTACTGCTATTCTTTTTGATAAATACAAAGACATTAAAGCATTAAAAGATGCGGATGTTCATGATATAGAAAACATTATTAAACCAATTGGTACTTACCATATAAAAGCTAAAAATATTATTCAAATAGCAAGTAAGTTATTCACTGAAAAAAATGGTATAGTTCCAAATGATAGAAAATTTCTAGAAACATTACCTGGTGTTGGTAGAAAAACAACTAATGTTGTTCTTAGCAATTTATTTAATACACCATGTATAGCTGTTGATACACATGTTTCTCGTGTAAGTAAAAGACTTGGGATTGCTAAAGAAAATGATGATGTTTTAACAATCGAAAAAAAATTAAATAAAACGTTTAAAAAAGAGCAATTAAATAGATTACATCATCAATTAGTTTTATTTGGAAGATATTATTGTAAAGCTAAAAATCCTGAATGTGTTAACTGCGGATTAAAAAATATTTGTACATATCAAAAAATCTCTAATAAATAGAGATTTTTTTAACGACCAACTTTATTTACTAACTTAGCATGTAATACAACTCTTTTTTCATCATTATAACAACTAGATAAAGTAAGAATTTTATCGTTGCTTGTTACATCAACATTATAATTATAAACACTTCTTGATTTTAGTTTATTTATAAAGTCTGTATAAGTTTGACTATCATTAAAATTAGTAGTTATATAATATGATTCTGGTTCTATTGTATAAGTACTAAATACTTGCCAAACGGAGTTTTCAGCTGGTGTAGAAATTTTAACAGTATAGTTACTTGGATTAGTATACCAACTTTTATTAACGACTTTTTTAAGACTTCCAAACATTGTATTATTTAATCTACCATGACCATAGATAATAGTATTTTGACTTAAATTATTTATATTATTTCGATAATCTAAATATATCCAACCGGCATCATTATTCTTTTTATTAAATGAGTGAGTTAAATAATAATCATTGTTGTTGGTTTGAACAAATGGATAGTTGATACTTGTTCCTGGTACTTTTATCCAACCTTTTGTATCACTATTTCTTTTTAACAAGCTATCAAAATCAACACTAATCATATCCATATTTTGAAAGTCAAAATAATCATTTGGAAGTTTTTGCTCTTCTTCAGTGACAGGTGTTTCTTGATTTTGAACAGTTGTTTTTACTTCTTCTACTTTTACTTCTTTATTTATATCTTCTATTTGTTTTTTAGTGTCTATATTATCTTTTTGCCATTTTACTATTTCATAAATAATTAGTCCTAAGATAATAAAACATATAACTAAAACAATAGTTAAACTTTTCTTTGTTTTTTTTAATTTCCTTTGTTTTTTGATTTTACCTCTTTGATACTTTTTATGAACATATTTAACATCATCTGGGTATGATAAGTTAATCATTGGTTCTACTTTTTTATCAGGGGTTGTATTTATATCTTTTAATTCAGGTATTGCTATTAATTTATCTTCTTCATAAGGGGATATAAAGTATTCTTCACCTAAATCAATCATGTTAAATTGATCTAGATTATCACGCTGAAAATTATCACTTTTGACATGATTATTTTTTTTAGTTAGATTGTTTTTTTTCTTCCATATCATAATCTAGCAAGTCCCCTTATCATCCTATACATTATATCACTTGATTTTTATTTTTTCAATATATAAAAAATTGATAACATTTGTTACCAACCTATTATATTCCTATTTTACTTGCTTCTAAACTTAACTTATCAGCAATTGTTACAATAAACTCAGAATTAGTTGGTTTAGCTTTATCTATATCAACACTATGCCCAAATATTTCTTCCATTAGTTCCCAGTTTCCTCTATTCCAACTCACTTCAATTGCATGTCTAATTGCTCTTTCTACTCTTGATACAGTTGTATCAAATTTTTCAGCAAGTTCAGGATATAGCTCTTTAGTTATTCCGCCTATTGTTTCTGGATGCTCATAAATGATACCAATTCCTTCTCTTATATATTGATATCCTTTTATATGTGATGGAATTCCTAATTCGTGTAAAATTTTTGTTATAGAAATTTGTAGATTATTATGATAGAAATCTATATTTTTAGTTTGCTTATCATTTTTTCTTCCTGCTTCTACAATTCTTTTTTCTAAATCAACAAGTTCAAATGGTTTTAAAATGAAGTAACTAACACCATATTCAGATACTTCTCTTATAACATCACTTGCGTTATAACTTGTTGCAACAATTACTTTTTTATTAATGTTTCTCTTTTTCATTTCTTCTAAGACATACATTCCATCTTTTTTTGGCATTATTAAATCAAGAACAATTAAATCGTATTTATCTTGATTAGATTCAATCATCTTTATTCCTTGTTCTCCATCATATGCCTCTAATACTACCTCTACATCATTACTACTTTTAAAATATTCTTTTACCATATTTATAAGACTTATGTTATCATCTACCATAAGTACTTTTAATTTATCCATGTTTTTCTTCCTTTCTTTAGTAGTACTGCTATCATGGTATTATTATACAATAAGTTTGTGTTTTTTTACTAGAGTTAAATTTATCTAGTTTTATCTTAATTTGTCGAATTTTGTAACTTCTTGTCTTCTTCTAAAACAGTTGTAACTATTTTAATAAATTCTTTATATTTGGTTGAAGCTCCTCCAACTAAAACACCGTCTATTGATTTTATTTTAGCTATTTCATCAATGTTTTTTTCATTAACGCTTCCGCCATAAACAACTTTAATATTTTTAAAATTAAAATGTTTTTTTACTATTTGTTTTATATATCTTGTATATATATCGATTTCATTTGTCGTTGGTGTTTCATTAGTTCCAATTGCCCAAATTGGTTCATAGGCAATAATTACATCTTCTAAATTAGAAATATTTGCTAAATTTTCTACAAGTTCACTTTCTAATACTTCTTTTGTTTTTCCTTCATATTTTTCTTCTTTATTTTCACCAATACATAGAATAACTTTTAAATTGTTTTTTAAACATAATTCTATTTTTTGATTTATTTCATTATTGGTTTCTAAAAAATATTTTCTTCGTTCACTATGACCAACTATAGCATAATCAACTTCCATACTTTTTGCTTGTCTAGGTGATATTTCACCTGTATATGCGCCTTTACTTTTATAAAAAATATTTTGGATTCCTACTTTAAAATTTTGTTTTAAAAAATAAGGAATATATATACAAGATGGACATATAATAACGTTTTCTATATTTATTTGTTCTTTTATTTTTTTTAAGTAAATATTAATATCAGAACTAAGCATGTTCATTTTGTGATTTGCAATTACAATTTTATTCTTTGCCATCTAATCCCCTCTTTACTATCTCTGTTATTTTGGTAACAATATTTTTATTCTTTTTACTTCCTTCAATTGCTGAGTTATATACATCTAAAATTGATTCAGCATAATATTTAAGTGAATGTGCTTCTGCTGTTATTCTTGCTTGTTTTGCCATTTTTTCTAGTTGTTTTCTATCTTTTATTGTTTCTAATAAAGCCATTTTATATTCTTTATCATCAGTAAAAGTTCGTCCATTTAAATGGTTAATTACTACATTACTAAAGCTTTCGTCCTCTATACATACAACTGGTAATGAGGCTGCCATTGCTTCTATTACTGTAAGTCCTTGCGTTTCAGTTTTAGATGCTGTTACAAAGACGTCAGCTAAATTATAATAGTTTGGCATATCTTCCCAAGGAATAGCATTAGTAAATAAAATATTGTTTTTTATTTTTAGTTTTTCAGCCATCTGAATGTATTTCTCATAATCAGGTCCACTACCAACTATTAAAAGTTTTATTTTTTTATTTTTCTTTACTAAATCAACTTGAGCATTTATTAAAAGTTCAACATTTTTTTCTTGAGCTAGACGTCCAACATATAAAATAACAATATCATCTTTCTTTAGATTTAGTTCTTTTTTTATTTTAGCTATTTCTTCTTTACTAACATTTTCTTTATAAAATCTTTCTACTTCTACACCAGTTGGTACAATGTGAACATTTTTATCAAATTTATATTTTTCTTTAAATAGTTTATAAGTTTTAGTACTAGGAACAATTAATTCTTTAGCTGTTTTATCACAATAAAATTTAGTTAAATATTCTACTATTTTTTTGCTTGATTTATCAAAATGCCCTTTGGTTATGTAATGGACATAATCTTCATACATCGTATGATAAGTATGAACGAGTGGAATTTGTAATTGTTTAGAAATAATACGGGCAAATGTTCCTATTCCAAATTCAGTATGTGAATGAATTACATCTAAATTCCATTTTTTTATTTTATTAATTGCCCTAATTGGATAAATTCCTGTTAAACGATAGTCATATATTCCAACGGGAATACCTGGAATTCTTATAACTGAGTCATCTTCATCATACTTGTAACTCATATTTTCCGGATTAACAGTTACAATATATACTTTATGTCCTTTATCTGTTAATGCTTTTTGAAGCATTGTAATACTTGTTGATACTCCATTTATAAATGGTGGGTATGTATCTGTAAAAATACCTATACGCATTATTTTTCCTTCTTCCTAATACCTAGTAAAATTGCTCCTAAAATCATGGCAAAATAATAAGTTATAAAACGCCATAAAAGCATTATAGCATTTAGTTTGCTTCCCTTTATAAAGGATCCATAAAAAGTCATAAATCCATATTCTAATCCACCTGTTCCTCCTGGAATTGGTACAAATGCTCCAATTAACATAACATATGATGATAAAACAATAGCTTCAATACCAGTATAACTTGATATTCCCATGGCATAAGCTAATGTTAAAGGAATTAAATAAGAACTTATTAGTCCTATAAAATGAACAAAAATTAATTTTATAAAAAGTTTTTTATCTTGAAGAAGAATTTTTGCTCCTTGATGAAATTCATTTAAATACTCATTAAATTGTTTTATTTTTTCGTCTTTATTCTTAACAAGGTGTATTTTATTTAAAACTTTAATTATAAATTTCATTAAAATTTTGTTTATTTTTTTAGTACAAGTTAATAAAAATAAAGCTACAATAACAATAAAGTTAACAAGAAAACCTACCACTACTAAATTTTTAAGTAAATCATTTTCTTTTAATAGAACAAAATGATGATTATATACAATGGCAATTATTCCAAGTAATACTAAAGCTATTTGGTAAACAATAAAATTAACAATCGAAACATTTGTTGCTTCGGTTATTTTTAATTTTGATTTTTTTAATGAATATATTTCATATGGTTGACCACCAACAGCAAAAGGAGTTATTGCGTGGAAAAAGTTTGTTTCTAAAACTAATCGCATTCCTTGTTTTATACTATAATCTTTTTTAAAGATATTAGCTATTCTAGTAGTTGCGATTGCTTTAAAAAACCAGAAACTAATGGCTAATAAAAATGATATTACTAGCCAAAATATATTTACGTTTATTATTTCATTTATAATTGTATTAAAATTATCCTTTAAGGAAAAATACAATACTAAACAAGTTACTAAAGCTAAAACAATTACATTAGCAACTTTTTTTAATTTTTCATTCATTTTTATCCTCTATTATTTCAATTCCTGGTAATTTTTTTCCTTCTAGCATTTCAAGTGATGCTCCCCCGCCTGTTGAAATAAAGGAAACACTATCTTTATAACCAAATTCTATTATGGCTGCACCTGTATCTCCTCCACCAACAATTTTTTTAGCATCAATATCTTTTAAGACTTCACAGATTTTTTTTGTTCCATTACTAAAATTTTCTATTTCAAAATACCCAAGCGGTCCATTCCAAATAATTGTTTTGCTTTTTTGTAGATATTGTTTAAATAGTTTGACAGTGTTATAACCAATGTCTAGCCCTATTTCATTTTCTTTTATTTCGTTTATAAAGCATTCTCTTGGAGTGACTTCATCACTTATTTCTAACGCATTTACCGAGTCAATTGGTAATATTATTTTATCACTATATTTTTTTAAAACATTTTTACAAAAATCAATACTTTCCTCATCTAAAAGTGATGATCCAATTTCAATTCCACTGGCTTTTAGAAATGTATAGGCCATTGCTCCTCCAATTAAAATATAATCAGCAATATTAACAAGATTTTCAATTACACCTATTTTGTCTTTGACTTTTGAACCACCTAAGATAACCGTAAATGGTCTTTGAGGATTTTTTATTGTTTGTTCTATTTCTTTTATTTCTTTTTCAATCAAAAAACCAATTCCGTTTGGAAGATTAGAAGCAATTCCAACATTTGAGGCATGACTTCTATGACTTGTTCCAAATGCATCATTTATATAAATATCTCCCAATGATGCCCAATATTTTCCCAATTCTTCTGAATTTGAGCTTTCTGCTTTATTATTTAAATCTTCAAATCTCGTATTTTCCATCAAAAGAATTTCACCAGGTTTTAATTCTGAGATGGCATCTTCTAAAATCTTACCTCTTGTTTCATCAACAAAGATAATTTCTTTATCTAATAATTCACTTAGTCTTAAAGCTACTGGTTCTAAAGTATTTTTTATTTTGTCTTCTTCTGTTTTTATACGTCCTAAATGTGACATTAAAATAACTTTTGCATTATTACTTATAGCATAGTTTATTGTTTCTAAACTTGCTTTTATTCTATTATCATCGATTATTTCTCCATCTTTAATAGGAACATTAAAATCTACCCTTATTATTACTTTTTTACCACTTAAGTCATAATCTCTAATTGTTTTTTTCATGTTTTTCTCCTTATATTCCATATCTTTTTTTATCTAAGTTATAATTTTTAGTTATTTCTAATTGAGTTAAAGCCCTACTGTATAAAGCTGCGCGTTTCATATCTATATTTCCAGGATTTGTTACTTTATAATTACCGGAACTATCAACAGTTGGATTTCCACCAATAGCTATACTGACTGGACTAGCTTTAATTGTATCACTTATAGAAAGTGAAGCCTTTGATACACCATTCACATATATCTTCATATTACTACCATCATATGTTCCAGTTATAGTATACCAAACATTTGGTGATATTGTTGTTTTAACTGTTGCATAACCTTTTTTTGAGACTAAAAATAAATTAAAATATATTTCACCACTACTATTATAACCTAGTCCACCGCCAGCTCCTTCCCAATTACCAAAAAATTCAGTTGTTTTTATTTCATTTATTTTTACAACTATTTCAAATGTTATCCCATCTGAAAATTCTCGATTTTTATAACCTACTTCAACATTATCATCTACGCCATCAAAACTTAGATACTCCTTATTCCAACCATTATCAAATCCTCTTAATTGTGCCATTGTTTCATCAGATACAGTGCTTAAATTTTTTAGATAGCTAGTTCCATTTGTTGTAATGGGTTTTTTATAAGCATCATATAAAGAAAGAAGACTTTCAGTATTATATTGTGACAAGCCAAAATCTCCTTCTGAAATATACTCGTAATTTAATTCATTATTATTTTTAGTTACCTTAATACACCCGTTTTCATTAATTTCAGTTTTTGTTTTTGGATTTGTCATTTTTTTACTCAAAAACTGATTTTCAATCAAATCAGAAATAGATATGTAGTCTATAGTTCCATTTTCTGAAAATTGGCTATATATTTCACTATTTGATTCAATATATGCTTCTGTTGCCAAAAATAGATTTTTTTCAAATCCTTTATATTCACTATCTTTAGTATTTCTTAACAATCCTGTAGCATAAGGAAATGTTACTAATACAATAATTGATAGTATTACAAAAACACCTAATAATTCAACTAAAGTAAATCCCTTTTTATATGACATATTATCACCTATTCTCACTATATCTATTTTATACTAAAAGTCAAGTATTTTCAAGTTATTTAAAAAACCAGAATAAATAATTCTGGTTTAATGTTTTAGATAAATTTTTTTAAGTATTTTACTGTTCTGATCATTTGTGAAGTATAACCATTTTCATTATCATACCAAGCAACAACTTGAACATGATAAGTATCATCATCGATTTTTGAAACTAAAGTTTGAGTAGCATCAAAAATTGATCCATAAGTAGTTCCTATAATATCAGTTGAAACTAAAGGTTCTTCTGTATAACCAAATGATTCATTAGAAGCGTTTTTCATAACTTCATTAATTTTTTCAACAGTTATATCCCTACCTTTAACTACAGCAACTAAAATAGTTGTTGATCCTGTAATCACAGGTACTCTTTGAGCTGAACCTATTAGTTTTCCATTTAATTCTGGAATAACTAAACCAATTGCTTTGGCAGCTCCTGTTGAATTTGGAACAATGTTAGATGCTCCTGCTCTAGCTCTTCTAAGATCACCTTTACGATGTGGCCCATCTAAAATCATTTGATCTCCTGTATATGCATGAACAGTAGTCATAATTCCACTTTCAATTGGTGCGAATTTATTTAAGGTGTTTGCCATTGGAGCTAGACAGTTAGTTGTACAAGATGCTCCACTAATTACATTATCATTTGATGTTATAATGTCTTCATTTACTCCATAAACAACGGTTGGTAAATCATTGCCTGCTGGTGCTGATATTACAACTTTTTTAGCGCCTGCTTCAATATGAGCAGAGGCTTTTTCTTTTGAAGTAAAGAAACCTGTACATTCTAAAACTACATCAACTTCTAATTCTTTCCATGGTAAATTTTTAGGATCAGCTTCTTTATATATTTTTATTTCTTTTCCATCGACAATTATATAATCTTCTCTAGATTCTACAGTATGTCCTTCATATCTTTTTTGGGCTGTATCATATTTTAATAGATGGGCAAGCATATCAGGACTAGTTAAGTCATTAATTGCTACTACTTCATATCCATCTAATTCAAACATTTGTCTAAATGCGAGTCTTCCTATTCTTCCAAATCCATTAATTGCTACTTTTATCATTTTATCTCTCCTTTTTATTTAAAGCAACTTCCACCAATAAATTCTCTTAATACAGAATCTTTTGGAACGTCATCACTTGGTATTGGTAATATATTTCTAAGTAAATTTATAAGTCTTAATGCTTCTGGATAATTTTCATCTGTCTCTTCTACTGAGAAAAGCAATGGTTCTGCATATGTTTTTAAAATTCCCATTTCATAAACAAGAGCAGAGTTTACTATAACATCAGCATCATCTTGATATGGGAAGATGAATTTTTCTTCGCCTTCTCTAATTGTTTTCCACATTTTTAAGGTAGTGCTAGAGTTATAGCTACGATATTTATT
This sequence comes from uncultured Mycoplasmatota bacterium, assembly GCA_900550255.1. GTDB lineage: Bacteria > Bacillota_I > Bacilli_A > RF39 > UBA660 > UMGS1271. Next base: position 31,644 of record URQZ01000012.1, read on the forward strand.
GTCACGAATAATTCTTCTTAGTTTTCTTGTGTCGCTAGTATGAATACGATTGTGATTATCTACATTAAGTTGTGTTAAAGCACTTATGTATATTTTATATTTATTTTTTCTTTCAATTGATAATGTAAGGTCATCATTAAGTCCGTGCAATCCTTCAATGATTATCATATCATCTTTTCCTATTTTTAATTTTTTACCGTTATATTCTCTTTTTCCAAGTAAAAAATTATATTCTGGAAGTTCAACTGTTTCACCTTCTAAAAGTTTAGTTAAATGCTTATTAAATAAAGTCACATCAACAGCATTTAATGATTCTGTATCTAATTCTCCATTTGGAAGTCTTGGTGTTTTATCACGATTATAAAAGTAATCATCTATTGATATTTGATGTGTTTTTATTCCTTTACTTTGTAAGTATACTTCTAATTTTTTTGAGGTTGTTGTTTTACCAGATGAAGATGGTCCAGCTATTAAAACTAATCGAACATTATTTTTATTATTATATATTTTTTCAGCAATGTTTGATAATTGATTGTTATAATAAGTTTCTGATAATCTTATTAGTTCGTTATATTTACCTTGTGAAATGATTTCGTTTAAGTCTGCAGCATTACTAATGCCAATTGTTTGACACCATTTCGCAAAGTTGTCAAAACTATTAAATAATTTTTCATGATGAACATAATCTAGAGTACATTCTGGATTATATGTATCAGGATAACTTAAAACAAAACCTTCTCCTTTAATATAAGTAAGTTTAAAATCATCAATTTGTCCTGTACTATAAGCTAAATCTCCATAAAAATAATCATATATATCGTCAATACGATATAAATTAATATAGCTATTACTTATATATTTTAAAACTTTAACTTTATCTTCTTGTTTTTTCTTTTTGAAGAATTTTATAGCATCAAATCTTGAAACACTTACTTTATTAATAATATAGTCTGTTTTAGAAATTTCTTTCATTTTTTCTTCAATTTTTTTAATAATTGTTTTATTGATGTTTTCATTTGTTATTTTAGCATAAAATCCTTTATCAATTGAATTTTCAATAATTACTTCGGTATCATTACCTAGTACTTTTTTTATTGCTACAATAAGTAAAAATTGAGCTGTTCTACCATATATACTATTTCCAACTCCACTACTTCGATCGTAGAAATCGATACTACAACTTCTTGTTATTGGTTCATTTAATTCTGTCATATTATTATCAACTTTACCAATTAAAATAGGATAATTGTAGTATTTAGAAAATGATTCACTTATTTTTTTTAAAGAAGTCCCTGTTAAAAATTCTTTTGTTTCTAAATTTTTATAATTAACTTTAATTGTTCTTGGCATATTATCCCTCTATTCTTTTTACTATATATATGATATCAAAAAATGAACAATTTGTCACATAATTTGTTGAATATTTTATCTGATTTAGTTCTATTATAAATATAGAGAGGATGATTAGATGAGTTTAGTTCCTACTGTTATTGAAAAAAGTAGTAATGGCGAACGTGTTTATGATATATATTCTAGATTATTAAAAGATCGTATTATTATTATTTCTGGTGAAATAAATGATATTAATTCAAATACAATTGTTGCTGAGCTTCTTTATTTAGATTCACTTAATAATGATGATATTAGCATATATATTAATTCTCCAGGTGGTAGTGTCACAGCTGGAATGGCAATATATGATACGATGAATTTTGTTAAAAGTGATGTTTCTACAATATGTGTAGGAATGGCTGCAAGTATGGGAGCTTTTTTACTTTCTAGTGGGTGTAAAGGTAAAAGATATGTTCTTCCAAATAGTGAGGTTATGATTCATCAACCACTTGGTGGTGCTCAAGGGCAAGCTACTGAAATAAAAATAGCAGCTGAACGTATTTTAAAATTAAAAGATAAATTAAATCATATTTTATCTAAAAATACTGGTAAATCTTTAAAAATTATAGAAAAAGATACAGAAAGAGATAATTTTATGACAGCAAGCGAAGCCTTAGAATATGGTATTGTCGATGAAATATTAAAATAAATTATTATAATAAAAATCACTTAATTTGAAGTGATTTTTCCTAAATTGAAATTTCAACCGCACCACAAAGGTGTGGTTTTTTGATACAATAAAAGAGCCCCACCAGCCAGGAGGACTCATATATGAATTATACACAATTAACAGAAAAAAAGAAAGATAGACATAACAGAAAAATATAAAATATTTATTGATTATTTATATTCACATTATGATAGAAGAAATAATTCAGTAGAAGTATGTATATATATGTTTAAAAAAAGATATCGAACAGTTAAATGTCCATCAACCAAACAAGTTTATAATTGGATTAATCAAAGAAAAATAAATATAAATAAAAATGATATGTGTTATAAAAGAAGAAAAAATAAAATAAAAGGTGGATGATGAAGCATACCAAATGGAATTTAGATAATAAAACAGTATTACCAATTAGTTTAAGGCCAAAATATATAGATAAAAGGGATGAACCAGGACATTTAGAAATAGATTCAATACTAGAAAAAAAGAATGAACAAGACTCATTAATATCGATTGTAGATAGATGTACAAGAAGATTATGGTTAATAAAATCAAACTACAAGAATGAATACTACACAGCAAATCTTATATACAACTATATAGTAAAAAATGATATAGACGTAAAATCAATAACAGTAGATAATGGATTAGAATTTCAGGCATTAGGAATAACAGCCAAAAAATTAGGAGTAAAGCTTTATAAATGTGATCCATATTGTTCATTTCAAAGAGGAACTAATGAAAGAACAAATGCATTAGTAAGAAGATATATACCAAAAGGAGAATCAATAAAGTTAAAACCACAAATATATTTAGATGATATTTGTTTTAATATAAATAGTATGCCTAGAAAAATATTTGACTATAAATGTGTTTATGATTTAGAATTAGATTATTATAAATAGTGGTGCGGTTGAAATTACAAAAAAGAAAAATTTTTTCAAAATTTTTACTTATTAATTTGCTTTAGTTTATTCATACTTTTTATTTTATGACTATAACTTTTTTCTTTCATACTTCTTATGAGATATTAGATTTTGAGATGGTTATAACTGGGCGAACGCCGTAGCCAGGATCAGCCACATCGAGGCTGACCAAGTCGCCAAGTCTATCGACGCGCCACGCGGAAGTTGAATCGTCTTTAGATGGTGTACTTGTCAAATATCCAGGGTTGCTCGAATCTGCTTTATTACATCCATAACTTGTGCATCCATCTGTATAATCAAATAACCATGCATATTTTGATTTATTACTTGCATTTGCTGTTTGTGTTTGATTATTACTATCTAAGTAAAAATATTTTTGATTTTCTTTACTTGCATCAAATACTGTATTTCCTGTAATTTTAGCTATTTCATTTGCTGTTATTAATCTTGGATTTAAATCACTCTTCCAATTACTTGTATCTGTTTTTAAGACATCTGCTACCTCTTTCATTTCTTTATTATATCTGATTGAATTATATACTACTGTAGCTGTTGTATTATGATCTAATATAACATTTACAGTTGCATTTCCTTCCTTATCATTAAACACATACCATTTCATACATCCACTCTTTGTTCCTGTTGTACT
>URQZ01000013.1 GCA_900550255.1 uncultured Mycoplasmatota bacterium
CACATTCTTTTATAAAAGTGTGATTTTTTACTTCATAAAATCAAGTTCAATTTACATTTTTGTCTTATATTTAAAGGAATAAAAAAATATTTTGATAAAGAAAAAAATAACTAAGTAGTTATTCCATAATTTTAAAATATTCGCCAGAGTCTAAATATAATATTCCTTTTTTATTATTAAAAGTTTTTATTATATCAACATAGTTATTGATTACCTCAAATTTTTCAAGTGTTAGATAAACATAGTTTCCATCACTCATAGTAAGTAAAAATCTTTCTTCATCTACTTCATTTGGATCATATTTAATTTCAGATATTCTTTTAATTGTATCATAATCAAGTGAACTCATTTTTTCTAGAAAGAGATTATAAATAGTATCTGGAACATAATTTATAAGTAATGGTGCATTTAATTTCTCAGTTGTTTTTTTCTTATTTAATAATATTGTTTTCTTTTTATCACTGTCATAAAACAATGGATAATTATCTTCTATTGTTATATGAACTTCTCTTAGATATTTTTTCGTAATTTTAGCCTTTTTAATATATATGTTTTTTTCTAATCTTTTTTTCATTTCATTTGATGATTTACTAAAAATAGAAGGATAATTTTCAATTTGTGCGATTTCTATTATTTCTTGATCTGATAGAATATTATTTCCTTTAACATAAATGTTTTTGATTGGAAATTTAAAAATATTAGCTAAAAGATAAAAAAGTAAGAAAAGGATAATTAAAACAAGAAAAATGCGACCAAATCTTATTTTTCTTTTTTTAACTTTTTTGATATTTTTTTTCTTATTTGTTTTTCTTTTAGCCATAATATCCTACCTTACTATTTCTTGTTCTAAAATTAAATCTATATCATATTCTTTCTTAACTTTTTCTTTGATTTCTTCAATTAATTTTATAATGTCCTTACCAGTTGCATCACCAGTATTTATAATAAAATTAGCGTGTTTTTCACTAACTTTAGCTCCACCTTCATTTTTTCCTTTGTATCCAATGTCCTCTATTAATTTTCCTGCAAAATTGTTTACAGGATTTCTAAATACACTACCTGCACTTGGAAAATCTAATGGTTGACTCATAAGCCTTCTCTTTTTACGATCTTCAATTACAGCCATTATGGCATCTTTTTTTCCTCTTTTTAAAACGATAGTTGCTTGCAATATTATATAATCTTTATTTTCCTTAAAAAATGATGTACGATAGTGAAAATTTAAATCACGATTATATAATTTTTTTATTTCTAGTTCTGGTGTGATTACTAATACTTCCTCAACAATATATCCCATATCACTCTTATAGGCACCTGCATTATTTACAATTGCTCCACCTACCGTCCCTGGAATACCTGTTGCGAATTCTAAACCAGTTAGACTATTACGAGCACATTTTAAGGCAAGTCTTATCAAGTTGTATCCTGCTCCAACAACTATTTTTGTATCTTCTATTTTTAAATGATCAAATTTATCTAAACGAATTAAAATACCATCATAATCGCCATCAAAAATTAAATTTGATCCTCCACCAATTATTTTATATTTTAGGTTATTTTTCTTTATATAATCAAACAAATTTATTAAACCTTTTTGATCATTAGGAATTATTACACACTTAGCTTTTCCCTTTAATTTATATGATGTGATTTTTTTTAAATCTACATCTTCATAAATTTTGCCGCATTTTAATTTTTTTAATTCAGCAACCATAAATTATTTACTCCCATCTACTATTTCTTTAATATTATTATATATTAAAGTAGCACTATTTTCAATTTTGAATTCTTTCAAATTATTTTTTATTTCATTTATTTTATCCTCATTGTTTATAACATCATCAATTGTTCTAACAAGAATATCTCCCTTTAAATTTTTTTCTTCAATCAATAAAGCTGCTTTTTTATCAATTAAATCCTTAGCATTTTTAAACTGATGATTATCTGGTACATATGGACTTGGTATCAAGATTGATGGAAGAGATAAAGCTATGATTTCACTTAAAGTAGATGCTCCTGCCCTTGATACAATTAAATCAGTCTTTTTCATAACACGAATTAAGTTTTCAACATATGCCACTACATGAACATTTGATGGAAATTTATTTTGTTTTATTTTTTCATAATCGTCATTTCCTGTTATAAATAAAATTTCATAATCTTTTTTATTAAATAATTTCATTGTTTTTACTAATATTTCATTTACTTTAGAAGATCCTAATGATCCCATAACAAATAAAACTAGTTTTTTATTTGGTATAAGTCCCAATTCTTGTTTTTCAATGGCTTTTGCATTTATAGCATTTTCACCACAAGGATTTCCTGTAAAAATGGTTTTATATTCAGGAAATTCTTTAATTGTTGATTTAAATGAAACAGCAATACGATCAGCATATTTACTTAAAAAAAGATTTGCTTTACCTGGTATACTGTTTTGTTCATGAATTAATGTTTTATAACCTAATTTTTTAGCTGAATATATAACAGGTCCTGTTACATATCCACCTACTCCAATAACTATATCTGGATTAAAATCTTTAATTAGTTTTTTACATTTTTTAATAGCTTTGTAGAAACATTTTAACGTTTTAAAATTTTTGAAAAGATTTTTACGATTAAATCCATATATTTCAATTTTTTCAAATGGAATATTTTGTTTTGGAATAATATCTTTTTCCATTCTATTATGAGTTCCAATATACAAAAATTCACTATTTGGTTCTTTTTCTTTTATTTTATTTATAATTGCTAAAGCTGGATATATATGTCCTCCAGTACCACCTGCACTAATAACTACTTTCATTTAATCACACCCTTGTACCTTATCATTATACCATAATAATATGATTTTTTTATACTAATTAGAAGATTAAAAAAGAAAATATTTGACATATTTTCTTAAATCTACATTATTTGTTTTATATCTATATCATCTTCATCAATAAATTTATTTGCTTTTTTCTTTTGTTTTCTTTCTTTTTTTATTTGCTTTCTAATTCTTTTTTGTTCTTTATTATGTTTATGGTTTTTCATAATTACAATAATTAATATTAAGAAAAGTAATACTGAAAGTCCACTTAGTCCTGCAATAAGCATTTTATATTGTTCTATTTTTTCATCTGATACATCATTTAATTCATCATTATATATTTGTAATGTATCTTCTTCTTTATCATACATATATATATGTTTTTTACCTGTTTCAACGTTCATTCCATATATAAGCGCATAATTAGATTTTTTGTTCTTTTTATAAGCAATAATTTTATCATCATTAAATGTTATTTTTGTTTTTTTATACCCTTTTGGTACTTTTTTTAATTCCATTGGATATAAAATTATTTTATTAAATGTATATTCTTTATATAAAATATATTTTTTATCTTTATAAATGTAGAAGTTTTGATTACCTTTATCATCTTTTAACAAAACTAAGGTATAACCTGTCGTTTTATTTTTAAAAGCTGGTACTTCTTCTCCTTTTATTTTTATTTTTGTTTCCTCATAACCATTTGGAGCTGTAACATTTTTAATATTTCTTACAACTGTATATTTACTATTTTCTACTTTGACATTAATTGGATCATATTCTTTTACATTGGCAGTTATTGTATATGTTTTAGTTGATCCGTTTTCAGCTGTTACAACTACTTCTATATTGTTGTTTCCTTCACTTACTTCTGTTTCACCAATTCCTGTTACCTTAGCACTTTTATCATTAGGTGTTGCTTTAACATTTATTTTAGTAACGCCAGCTTCTAAATTAACATTATATGAAGTTGTATTTTTGTTAAAAGCTGGTTCTAAATTTACACCATCAATAGAAAGTGATGATAAAGTATTATCAGAAGATAAGTCTTTTTTTGTTGATGATGTTGTTGTTTTATTTCCTACTGTTATTGTAACTGATTTAACAGCTGAAAAGACATTTCCATCATAATCAGCAGCATCTATTGGTTTAACTGTTATTGTTGCTGTACCTGCTGCTTTTGCAACAAAAGTATATGTTACTGATCCTTCAATCCATGAATTACTTGATCCACCTGATAAAACACTTTGATTAGAAGATGTTACAGAAAAGTTTCCTGCTACATTAGGTGCTTTAACAGTGACTACAACATTTGAACCAACACTAGGATTTCTATTATTTGTAACAATACTTACATCTCCTGCAGAAACTCTAAGTTGAAAAAAGAAGCAGGCTACTATTATTATTAATGCTTTAAATGTTTTCTTTTTCATTATTTCACCTCTTCTTTAAAATGTTCTATTTCCCATTATATAATTTTTAATTTTAACATAATCTACAGCTGATATTCTTCCATCTTTATTAACATCGGCAGCTTCTTTATAAGATCCTGACAAACTAGATGATGACATTATATAATTTTTAATTTTAACATAATCTACAGCTGATATTCTTCCATCTCCATTCGCATCACCTTTAACAACTACACGATATTTTCCTGATGTTACTCCGTTACCGATTGTTACAGTATCGCCTGTTCCTAAGACTTCGTTTGAACTAATTTTTTTTGCGACATTATTAGATCCTACTGTTATTATTGATACACTTGCTCCTTTATTTCTTAGATTATTTATCATTGAAGACGCTGTTGTTCCAACACTAATTTCTGTTAAATAATTACTACTATATCTATAACCAGCATTTAAAATAATACTTGAAATATCTGGTTTTGTACTTGGTTGTGAACCTGAATTTTGGTTATTGCCTTGATTATTAGATGGTTTTTCTACTGTTGTTGGAAGTGTTGATGCTGTATCTGGCATATTATTATAAACTGGAATCAAAAATTCGATTTGTTTAGATAAAACATTTATATTTTTATATGATTTCCAAGTATTTTTTCCTTCATTAATAGCAGCTTTTATGTTAGTCATGTATTGATGATTGAAATTTCCATTATAATTTACAACATCCCACTTTTGAAAATATAATGTATTTTGTCTTTTATTTATATATCCATCTGCAAGATATTTTGCCCCACCTTTAATAGCAATTTCTGGGTTTGTCCATGGTCTATTATAGCTACTATAACGACCACTGTATCCAGAAGCAAAATCAATTGCACAGTCAATTGGATTCGCACAACTTGACCAAGCCCCTAAATTATAGAAATTATAATATCCTCTTGAACCGTTTGCTGAGGCGGATAATGTTTTATCAGATTTTACTACCTCTTGACGAGAACGGGCTGCAAGTGATACTGGACTAACACTATTTCCATCATAAGTTGCAGCTTGCATAAAATAATTTGCATAAGGAGCTAGAGCTGTCCCTGATAAAATAGAATCCACTACGTCTTTCGTTTGATAATTTGAATTATATCCTAAATTTTCAAACTGAAAAACATTCATTTCATCTAAGAAGTTTCTTGGATCCATATAGTAAGCAACCGTTTTTTGATTTGCGGCATAAAATCCTCCGGCTTCTTGTTCACTATATTTTCCTGTTTGTGCATTATAAGATCCTTCTTCTATTGACAAATAAAGAGGATTAGTTGATTGAATATAACTCATTCCAACAGTACTTTCTACTTTGGTTGCTGTTTGCCAATCAATATTCGTATTATATGGTGTGAATACCCAGTTTGGATGTATTTGTTTTAATAAAGCTAATTTTTTGCGATAACTTGCTGGAAACTTATTTAGTTCATTTTCATATTTTCCTGTATCTATATTTGTTTGTACTTTATCCGCACATACATATCCTGTATATGTTTTTCCTGAAGTCGTTGTATGTTCTGCTTTATAATATCCCTTACTACAAGCACTAATACTTGAGGCAATCATGGAATCGTAATTCAAAATTTTAATTGTCTCACCTGAATCTAGGCAATGTAATTTACCTGGTGCTGCATAATTACTATTATAAGAACCATTTACTTTATTCAAGCATCCAGATACAGTAACATTCGCTTTGCTAGCTATTAAAGTATCTCCTGCTGTTATATAACCTGTTACGTTTGTTTCAGCTTTAACAAAAACTGGTATAAATAGTAAAGTTAATATTAAAAATTGATATTTTTTCTTCATACACTCACCACCTTATTTTATCCTAGAATAATTATAGCAAATTTTGTCGAAAAAGTATAGTTCACTTCGTTTATTTACTAAAACTTTACACAAAAAAAGAGAATCTATAAACACTATAGATTCTCGGAATGTATTAAATAATTAATACACTATATCATATGTTTTATTTATTTTTTTGTTACTAATTGATTATTTACAATAAATTTGATAAAATTATTTTAATCATAGGAGGTACATATATGAAAAGAAATGATATCGTTAAAAAAATTCCTGATTATTTAACCCTACTTCGTTTAATACTTGCACCAATCATTATCATATTGGGATTTACTAAACATTTTATACCAATCATAATTTTAATAATAATAGCTGCTATAAGTGATTTCTTAGATGGCTATTTAGCTAAAAAATGGTTGGTACAATCAAAAAAAGGGCAAAAATTAGATGTAACTATTAGTAAAGTTTTTATTATTTCTATTCTTTTATCATTAGCTTTAAAATTTCACATTTTATTTTTACCTTTAATTTTAGAAATTGTAATTGGAATTAGTAATCTATATTACTTCAATAAAACAAATAGTTATAAAGTTTTAGAAATTGGTAAAATCAAAAGTGTTTTATTGTTTGCTACTATAATAATTGCTTTTGGTTGTATTTATAAACTACCTACTTTTTTCTTAAAAGCAATTTGTTATTCTTCTATTAACCTTCAAATTTTAACCCTTATCTCTTATTATATAAATTATAAAAATATTTTATTTGAAAAAGAAGAAAAAGAAAATCAAAAAAATCGTGATAAACGTACAACTGATTTAGAAGATAAAACAATTATGTTAGATAAAATTGAAGACTTGCTTAAAGATTATGAAAAAAATGATATTTTATAGATAGTGCTTTAGCACTATTTTTTTATTACAGTATTGTATATGTATTAATCAAAAATAGTAAATAATCATACATTATATAAGAAAAGGAGGTTTTTATGGATTGCAATGATGATAAAAAAATTCTAAAAAAAGCTATTCAAAAAATTGAATATGATCAACAATTTAAACCTAGTTGTTCTTGTGTTATAGGCCCTACTGGGCCTACTGGACCTCGTGGTGAAAACATTGCTTGCGTTAATGTTTTAGGCTCATATAATGATTATGATACCTTTATCAAAGAACATCCAACTGGTAATGTAAATGATTCATATTTAGTTAATGGTGATATATATGTTTGGGATAATGAAAATAAAAAATGGGTAAATGCTGGTACTATTCAAGGTCCAAAAGGAGAACAAGGAGAAATTGGACCTACTGGGCCTACTGGACCTGAAAAAATAAAACATGCTTATTTGGTTTTCTTTAATGATGGAACTTCAGAAGATGGTATACCAGTAAATTCTGAAGACAGATTACCTATAAATAGAAAAGAATTTGATATTTATAATCTCATTACACTTGATTCTAATGAACAAACGATAAAATTTAATTTAGTTGGCTACTATAAAATAAGTTTTATCATTTCAGCTCGTGTTTTAAAAACTGATACAGTTTTTGATCCTAAGGAGGATTTTATTAGTATTGGTCTTAGATTAGAAAACACTGATAATATATATATTGGTAATAGCGAGTGGATTTATAATGAAGGATATATTCAATTAAAAGCTCATGGTATTTTAGCCGTTGATAATTCTGATAATACATATGAACTTATAAATGTAGGTCCAAAAACTATTTACCTAAACACACCTGATATTAATTATATTAAATCCAGTTCATATTTCACTAATAGTCTAGTTAGCATTATGGTTGAATATTTAGGTAAATAAGGAGGAAAACGTGAAAAAATACAAAATAGTTGTTTATGCTATTTCTAAAAATGAAGAAAAATTTGTTGATCGTTGGGTAGATTCAATGCAAGAAGCAGATGAAATTTATGTTTTAGATACAGGATCAACTGATAAAACTGTTTCAAAGCTAAAAAAAAGAAAGGTCAATGTTAAAAAGAAAATAATTAAACCTTGGCGTTTTGATGTAGCTAGAAATGAATCACTAAAACTTGTTCCAAGCGATGCAGATATATGTGTTTGTACTGATTTAGATGAAGTATTAGAAAAAGGATGGCGAAAAAAGTTAGAAGAAATTTGGCAAGATAATATAACTCGCCTTCGTTATAATTATAATTGGAAATTAGATGAAAATAATAAACCAATTGTCAATTTTTATACTGATAAAATTCATATTAGAGATAACTATAAATGGACCCATCCTGTTCATGAAGTTTTAACTTATACAAATGGTAATGAAGTATTTTTAACAACTGATGAAATAACACTTAATCATTATCCTGATAATACTAAATCAAGAAGTAGCTATCTTCCTCTTTTAGAACTATCAGTAAAAGAAGATCCTGAAGATGATCGAAATATGCACTATTTAGGACGAGAATATATGTATTATCAAAAATGGGACAAATGTATTGATACATTAATAAAGCATTTAAGTCTCAAAACGGCGACTTGGAAAGATGAAAGATGTGCATCTATGCGTTTTATTGCTAGAAGTTATCGCAATTTAAAACGTATTGAAGAAGCCAAAATGTGGTTAGATAAAGCCATTAGTGAGGCTCCTTATTTAAGAGATCCATATGTTGAAAAAGCAATGTTAGAATATGAATTAGAAAATTGGAATGAAGTTATAAAAAATTGTAATACCGCCTTAAAAATAACGACGCATACAAAATGTTATATCAACGAAACTTTTAGTTTTGATAATACAATATATGATTTACTTTCAATTGCTTATTTTTATTTAGATGATATTGATAATGCAATTATTAATATTGATAAAGCTTTAAAGATGGAACCTGATAATGAAAGATTATTAAAAAATAAAGAAATTTTTATAGCAACAAAAAAGACAAAATAAATTTGTCTTTTTTGCTATATCTCGTTATGAGATTACATCATATCTTCTAGCTTTTTATTTGCTTTTTTCATCGTAGTATCCACTACATCTTCTATTTTTTTCATAACAGGTTTGTTATATTTTTGATATGCCAAAACGGCTCCTGCACCCATACCCATAAGGGCAACACTTTTAGCTAGTTTCATAATATCACCTTCTTGCTAAAAAATATGAAAACCGTATGTATATTAATTTATACATACATTCTTATTTTAAGCAAAAATTTAATCATTATACATATTTTTTAATTTTTCACACAAATTAGTTTTTCTAATATATTCATTGTTATTATCAACACTATATTTAAAAGCATTAGCTTCTCCAATAATTATTAATTTCTTTTTAGCTCGCGTTATAGCTGTATAAATCAATTTACGATAAAGCATACGATAATAACTCATACATATTGGAATTATAACTAAATCAAATTCACTTCCTTGTGACTTATGAATACTTATAATAAATCCATGCTTAATTTTATTAAAATCTTTAGGTAAATATTTAACTACATTTCCATCATAATCTACATATATTTCATTTTTTTTACTTTTACTATTTGCTGCTTTAATAATGTATTTTATATAACCTACATCACCATTAAAAACATTATCATCTGGCATATTTACAAGTTGTAATATTTTATCATTTTCACGAAAAACAATATCACCATATCTAATTTCATTTTTATTATGATCTTCTGGATTAAATATTTTTTGCAATTCTTTATTTAAATTATCTATTCCATTAATTCCTGCATACATCGGTGCCATTAATTGAATTCTTTTTTGATCAATATCTTTTTCAACTAATCTTTGACATGTTGTTTTTAATATCTCTAATATAGAATCACTTGAACAATTTAGGAAAGCATAATCATTTTTTGTTTTTAAAAATTCTTCGCTTAAATTACCATTTTTTATATCATGAGCAAGGTTGTTGATATAAGAATTTTCATCTTGACGATATAATAAATCTAAATAAATAGTATCTATCTTTTGACAATCAATTAAATCTTTTAGAATATTACCAGCACCAACACTTGGTAATTGATTATAATCCCCTACTAAAATTAACTTAGCATTCGTTGTGATTCCTTTAAATAAACTACTAAAAAGATTAATATCAATCATACTAACTTCGTCAATAATAACAAGTTCACTAAAATCTTTATTAGTTTCATTTACCATAAACTCATTATTTTCTTTATTCCATTTTAGGAATCTATGAATTGTTGTTGCTGGTAAATTAGTTGCTTCACTCATTCTTTTACTTGCTCTTCCTGTTGGCGCTAAAAGAGCTATTTTATCAATTAAATCATCATATGTTAAATCTTTTATTTCTTTATAAATTTCAACTATAGTCTCAATTATAGTTGTTTTTCCTGTTCCTGGTCCACCAGTTATAATTAAGATATTATTTTCTAAAGCTTTTTTAATTGCTTCTTTTTGTTTTTGATTATAACTAATTTCATTTTCTTCCTCACTCATTTTAATATATTTATCGATATTTTTATTTTTTTCTATATCCTTATTTACTAATTGTGATATTGAATCAACGATGTTTTGTTCATCATCAAATATTTTTTTTAAATAGAATTTATTATTTTCTAAGACAATTTTTCTCTCTAACCTTAATTCATCTATATATAGTTTTAATAATTCATCATCTACGGTTATTTTTAAATATTTATTTAAGTTATTTTTTATTTCATCATATAATAGATATGTATCGCCTTTTTTAAAAGTTAAAACTTCCATTATATATACGAAGCAAGCTTTTATACGTCTTTTATCATTTTCTTCTACACCTAGTTTTTTACTAATTTGATCTATTTTAGCAAAGTTAATATTATCAATATCATCTATCAAATTAAAAATATCGTTTTCTATATTAATTATAGTATTTGCTTTATATTTATTATATATACTTAAAGAATCTTGCATATTAAATCCTAAATCGGTAAGATAGATCATAATTTTATTACTTTCTTCATGTTTTTCTAAAATGGATTTAATACCTTTAATTTTTTGTTGTGATAGTTTAGGAACTAAGTTTAGGCAGCTTTCATCTTCTAGAATTTTATCAATAGCCGAGTTTCCCAGAACTTCAACTATTTTTGTTGCCATTTTTTCTCCTATTCCAGGAAAAATATCACTAGATAAAAAAGCAATTATTCCTTCTTTATCTTGAGGTTTTATTTTTTCATATTCTTTTACTTGATACTGATATCCATATTTAGGGTGATTGATTAATTCTCCATAAAAAATATAATCATCATTTTCATTTAAATCAGCAAAGTATCCTGTGAATGTTAGAGTTTTATCTAGATAGTCTTTAACATCTTCTTGATTAGTTTCTTTTACTTTAAAAAGACCTATTACATAGCCATTATCTGATGTGAAAATGGCTTTTTTGTATTTTCCTCTAATATAGTCCATAATATCACCTTTTTAAATATATCAAACATATGTTTTTATGTCAACAAAAGAAAGAATCGTGTTAATCTTTTTATAATGTAAATATCACTTAATTAAGAGATATAAATTTTCTTTTAATGAATACACCTTTATTGAAATCATATTTACTATCAATTAATGGAATTGAATCATAAATTTCATTTATCCTATGTGCATCACTACCTATTGTTACTATATTTCCTCCTAATTTTTTATAAAGATCCAATTTTATTTGACTCGGAAAAGAATCTAAACCTTTTCTTCTAATAGCTGAAGTATTAATTTCTAGCGCTATTTTTCTTTTAATTAATTCTTTAAATATTTCTTCAATAATACCATTGTCTATATTATTATCATCTACTTTTCTTCTTAAATAATCTAAATGTCCAATTGTATCTATACCACCATTTTTTATAATCGTTAAAATTTTTTTATAATAATTTAATATTTCCTTTTCTGAATTATTTTTTGGTAAAATATGATTACTACCAATAATATAATCTAAATCTAATTTATTCAAACTTTCTAATTCTTTCAAATAAAGTTCTGGATTAGATATTTCCACTGCCTTAATTAAGGTAATCTCTGGGTTACATTCTTGTAATTGTTCTAATTCCTCTTTATATAATTGATAACGATTTAAAAATTGTTTTATCGTTATTTGATTAAATTCTAAATGCTCTGTAAATGCCATATACTTAAGATTTAATTTTTTCCCTCTTTCAACCATTTGTTTTAATCGCATTTGTCCATCATAAGAATAAATTGAATGCATATGCATATCTGCTAAATAACTCATTTATATCATCCTTTCCATTTTCATCATATCAGTATTTCATTCATAAGTAAAATATATTTATTTTATTCTTGTAATAACTTATAGTTATTGATACAATAAAGGTGGTGATTTTATGTTTCAAAATATTAATTTAAATTTTTTAAAATATTATTACGAAGTTGCTAATG
The DNA here is from genome assembly GCA_900550255.1 of uncultured Mycoplasmatota bacterium. GTDB lineage: Bacteria > Bacillota_I > Bacilli_A > RF39 > UBA660 > UMGS1271. The sequence goes on from URQZ01000013.1 coordinate 12,434, forward strand.
CCAAAAACATTACAAAAGCTAGTGAAATTTTAAATATTTCTCAACCCGCACTTACAAAAGCAATAAAAGAATTAGAAAACGAACTAAATACTACCCTTTTAATTCGCAATAAAAAGGGAGTTGTTTTAACAGAACAAGGAAAAATACTATATGAATATACTAAAGTAATGCTTCAAAAATTACAAACAGCAATAAGTACAATAGACAACCCCAAAGAATATGAAAAAAATATCTATATTGGTACTACAACCACTAATTTTTTAGAACCTATTCTTCCAATCTTAAAAGAATTAAAAAGAAAATATTCAAATATACAAATTCACATTTTTTTAGAAGAAATTGATGTTTTAGAAAATTACAGAAAACTAGGAAAAATGGATATAATTATTAAAAATGATTATGAAGTAATTAATAATTTAGAAAAAATCAAATCTTTTTCCATTCAAGATTCATTTATTGCCTCAAGAAAGGACTTTCCAGAAATTGAAAACAAAATATTTACTTTAGAAGAAATTTTAGAATACCCTTTAGTTTTGCTTTCTAAAATTACACATGGTAGAAGAAATTTTGATGCCTTTTTAAAATCACAGGGATTGACTTCTGAACCTTGTTATGAATTTAATAGTTATAGTTTGTGCAAAGAATTAATAAAAAATGGTTTTGGAATTGGAATAGGAAATCCTATTCATTATAAAAGTCAAGATTTTATTATTTTAAAAACTGATTTTTCACTACCAGAAAGATTTTTTGATATTTGTGTAACTAAGAACTCAGATAATCAATTATTAGAAGAAGTTATATCGTTAATAAAAAAACACTTTAAATAGTGATTTGAACCCTATTTAGAAAACATTAAATAAAAAAACACATTATATCAAAAAGAGAAAAGTATTCATTTTTTACTTTTCTCTTTTTAATTATATAAACCATTATTTATTTTTAACAAAAATAAGACTTTTAGTCTTATCTTATTTTTGATTCATTTTCATCTATAATTTTTTCGTAATTAATACTTTCTTGCTCATTAATTTGATTTTTATATTTAGACATTAAATCACGTAGTTCATAGTATTCTTCTCTAGTTAGGCCATTTAGGCTAAGTCTTGTAACTAAAGAGTCTAATTTATTTAAATCGCTTTCTTGAGTATATTTTTTATTATCATCTGAAATTACTTTATTAGTAAAATTAGTTATATTTTTTTGAACAATTGGAGCTGTTGTTACTAATACAATCCCCGATGCAATTGCTAATGTTTTTAATTTTTTATATTTTTTATTCACTTTATATAATTCGCTTAAATTAGAAACTGATTCATAAAACGGATCATTGTTATTTAAAATAACTCTAGCTAATAATTCTTGATTATTTTTTTTATATTTAAAAACAAAAGTACTGGAAACTTCTCCTTTTCTCGTTCTACAAGAAACATTAGAAAAATCTTTTTTTAAGCTAGTTAGTTTTTCTAAAACTAGGTCTTTACTTACTATTTGTTTTTCTCCAGTTGTCAATGAATGAGCTGTTGCCCTATTTGGTACTTCGTTTTCATTAAAGACAAAATTAATTGTTTCTTTCATATAGTTCACCCTCTAACAAATTAATTATAACATGTATTATTATTTTAATCAATTGTACTACCAATACAATATGGATATTCAATATTATTTATTTTTACTTCTATGTCTTTGTTTAAATCATTCTTATTACCACGATACTTAACATTTAAAAAGTTACCAGTGTGTCCAATTATATATTCTTCTTTTGCCATTTCTGGAATAAAGATAACTTTTTTACCAATAAATTTTTCCATGTAATTATATTCTAATTCTTTTGATAATTGTAGTAATATTTTTACGCGTTTTTTCTTAATATTTTCATCTACTTGTCCATCCATTATAGCAGCTTTAGTTCCTTCTCTTTTAGAATATGGAAAGACATGAAGTTTCGTAAATTCTATTTTTTTAATCGTTTCGATTGTTTCTTCAAATTCTTCTTTTGTTTCACCTGGAAAACCTACAATAACATCAGTTGTAATTGAGATATTTGGTCTTATTTTACGTAATTTTTTTATTTTGTTAATAAAATATTCTTTATCATACTTACGGTTCATTCTTTTTAAAACAGCATCTGAACCACTTTGAAGTGGTATATGCATGTGATCTACTAAAATATTATTTTCTTTTATAACTTCCATCACATCATCATTGATTTCAGTTATTTCAATTGATGAAATTCTAAGCCTTTCTAATTTATCAATTTTAACTATATCTTTTAGTAAATCAGCAAATTTATAATCTGCAAATTCAGCTCCATAATTTCCGGTATGAATTCCTGTTAAAACAACTTCTTTATGGCCTTCATCTACAAGTAGTTGTATTTCTTTTAGAACGCTTTGTTTATCTTTACTTCTTACATTTCCTCTCGTATATGGAATAATACAATATGAGCAGAAATTATTACATCCGTCTTGAATCTTAACAAAGGCTCTTGTTTTATTAAAATTATTTAGCATCATTGGTTCAAAGTTTGTATCCATTATATTTCTAACATCTACTTCTTGTTTTTTTTCTTCAATATATTTTTCAATATAGTCTACTATTTTTGATTTATTGATGTTTCCGATAACGATATCAACACCATCTATTTTACTTACTTCTTCTTTTTTATTTTGAACTAAACAGCCACATACAACGATTATAGCATTTTCATTTCTTCTTATGGCTTGTCTTATTACTTTCATAGATTTACTATCAGCAGTATTAGTTACGGTACATGTATTTATTATTGTGATATCTGCTTTTTCTTTTAGGCCTACCTCAAAATACCCTTTATTTAAAAGGGCATCTCTCATTACATTTGATTCATATGTATTTACTTTACAACCTAGGGTATATATTTGAAATTTCACTTAAAAACCTCCATCATTAATCTAAGTTTTTTCTGAATTCTTTAAGTGCTTGTAAAAATTCGTCGTTTTTCTTTATTTCTTTACTTATTGGTGGCATATCTAATGTTTGTTCTAAAGTATTTATTTCCATGTTATTTTTAAAGTTATATTCTTCTAAATAGTCATCAATATTACGATTTTCTAATTCAAAATAATCATCATCAAAATCAAATTCAACTTGTTCATGTTTTTCAAATGATGGTACAGTTGGGTATTCTAAGTGTTCATTCATTTTACCATATACTGGTGAAATAAAATCTGTGTTCTTGAATTTTTTTACAGCATTTGTTTCAGTTTTTTCTTCTTCAACTATTTTATTTGTTTCATTATTTTCAATTGCTTGAATTGTTTCGTTTAACTTTTTACTCATTTCTTTTTCTTGACGATATTCTAATTCATCATCTACTACTTCTACTTTAGGGCTTTTTTCTTTAATACTATCTAATAATTCTTGGTAGCTAATAATAGCTTTTTCTTCTTGTTCGTTTTCAAAGTTTGTTACAACATCCTCTGGTTTTTTATCTAAATCTTCTTGCATTTTTTCTAGCATTTCTTCTATTTCTGATTTTTTTTCTTCAAATTTTTGTTCTTTTATTTCTTCTTTTTGAATTGGTTCCTCGATATTTTTTACTTCTTGTACTTCTTCTTGTTTTATTTCTTTTTCTAGCTCTGCTATAACTTCTTTTTCTTTTCTATCTTTACGAAGGTCTGATAATAGTTCATCTATTTCTTCTTCATCTTTTTTTCTATCTTTATACATAACAATAAAAACCATAATTCCAATAAATAAAACGATACCTATTGTAATTATTAACATAAAGGTACTATTTATTGTTAAATTTATCATATACATCACTCCATAAATTCATAGTTAACTATGCTTAAAACAAACATAGGAACAGTCTCTACACGCATTATTCTATTTCCTAGTGTGATTGACTCAAATCCTAGTTCATTAAATTCTTTTTCTTCTTTAATACTAAAGCCACCTTCTGGCCCAATAGCTATATTTATTCTATCACAACTTGGATTTGTTTTCAGTAATTTTTTCAAATTTTTTGTTTTTTGCGTTGTACTACACACAAACTTTACACCCTTTATATCTTTTAATTCTAATATTTTTCTTATATTTGAAATTTTTGGAATATCTATGCGATGTGATTGTTCGCTTGCTTCTTTACAAATTCTCGTCCATCTTTCTAGTTTTTTTGCTTCTTTTTTTGCATCTATTTTAACTACACTTCTCTCTGTTATTATTGGTATTATTTCATCTACTCCGAGTTCAGTTGATTTTTGTAAAATCAAATCCATTTTTTGTTCTTTTAAAAGCGGAATTATTAAAGTTACTTTAGGAAAATTATCTTGGTTTGTTTTTATTTCTTTTAAAATTTTGATTTCTATATCAGTTTCAATATTATTGATTTCACACAAGTAAAGTTTTTTATCTAGAAGTACTTCAACTTGATCCTTATTTTTCATACGCATAACTTTCTTTATATGATGGATATCAGAATCAAGTAAAATAAATTTATTTTTTTCTTTTTCTTTTGCAAAATAACGCTGCATAAAATCACCTTGCCAACTATTATACAAAAAATTGCTTTTTATATCTACCTTTTTTTAAAAAAAATGACAAATATTTATTTGCCACTTTATATTATTTTAACAATCCTTTATAAACACTTACAAGTTCTTTTCCTACTTTTTTTACATCTCTATCCTCAGCTATTTTATATGCATTATCAACTAATGATGGTAATTCTCCATCAATAATTTTTTTAATTTTATCCTCAAACTCATTTAATGTTTTGGCTTTATAAACAATTTTTCCCTCTTCAAATTCATCGAAAATAGGAATATCTCTAACTAAAGTATTAGTTTTACAAGCAAAGGCTTCTATTATCGGAATTCCTTCTGTTTCTTCTAAAGTAGGAAACAAATATAAATCAGTTCCACACATAGCCGCTTTTATCATTTCCTTTTCAACATAGCCAGCAAATTTCAAATTAGGAAGTTCTGTTTTCACTGCCTTTTTAACTGGTTTGGTAGCCGCACTTAATGGACTATATCCAAACCAAATAAACTTATAATCAGGCATTCTTTTTGCTAGTTCAACAAAATCAACTATACCTTTTCTTTCGATATATAAACCAATTCCAATAATTATTTTATCTTTATTACTATAGCCATATTCTTTTCTAAATTTTTTACCTAGTTTTTCATCATGCTTAAAAAAATTAGTATCTATTCCATTTGAAATTGCATATATTTTTCTATTTATATTATAATTTTTTAAAAGGTTTCTAGAATAATTAGTTGGTGTTATAACAACATCGCCTAAACTATAACATTTAGTTATCCATTTTTTAAATAGTGGGGCAATTTGTTTACAGAAAATAAATCCATCTCTAAAATCTTCCTCTGTAGAATGTGCATGGTATACAACTTTTTTACCTAATTTATGTGCTTTTTTAGCCAAATGGTATGATTTTGGACCATAAAAATTTATATGCACAAGATCATAATCATCTTTAGGATTTAAAGTATAGGTTATTTTATTATCCTCTAAAGCTTTCTTTTGGTGTTCCACAGCTTTACCAAGTCCTGATTTCCCTATAGTTTTTAATCCTTCTGTATATAATAAAACTTTCATGATATCACCTACCTAAAATTATATCATTTTATTTCATAATTAACAATATTGACTAAAATAACATCTTCACCTATTTTTTTTATTTGTTCCCATTTTATTTCTACATCATTTTTACTTGAAAAAAGATTTGAAAAAAATTTGTTTCCTTGAACTATCATAGAGACTATACTTCCATTATTATCAATAATGACATCAATAATTGACCCTATTTTTGTTCCATCATTAACATTAACAATATCTTTACCTTGCAAATCCGATAAATGCATAAACATCACCTATTTATTAATTATATTAAAAACAAGTAGTAATTATTTCTACTTGTTTAAATGATGTTCTTCCAAATCATGGTCAAATATTTTTTGTAATTTTTTTTGATTTTGATTATATACTTTTTCTACTTCATCAATATCAATGTTCAAAATCTTGCTTATTAATTCTTTAGAACAAAAATGTGACTTTATGTATCCAAATTTTAGGATTATGATTAGTTTTTCTTTTCCCGTTAATTCTTTATTATTGTTCAAATCTTCAATATCAATAAAATATTTATACAAAACATCAATATTTTCTTTTTCTTCTAAAATTTCTTCTTGAGATAGTAAAATTTTTCTTAATTTTTCCAAATTTACCTTTTGTTTATTTTCTTTATTATTTAAATATTTTTGTTTTATATAGGTAATTAAATGTTCAGAAAATATTGTTTGCCCCTTATATTCTTTTAGAGCATCAATAATAATTTTTTCTTTTTCTACATTTGAAAAAGTTATTTCATTTATTTTAGGTAATAAAAATACATATTTATATTTTTCTATTAAATATATTTCAGAATCAATATCATTATAATACTCAATTTGATTTTTTAAATATATAGTAATTTTCTTATCCATTTCATTCATAAAAATTATGTCTTCTGATATGTTTGAATCTAACGTATGCATTTTTTTCTCTCTTAAAACTGTAACTATTAAAGACATAAAAATTATACGGTCTATAGGAAGATCTTTGTATTTTTTATAAACTAAGTCAAATTTATCCATAATATCACCTCTTGTTTAGGGAATATTATATCACAACTTTAAAATAAATCAATTATTCCATCATTTTTTTTATAGTTTTTAGTCCACTCTTTTCAAGTCTTGAAATTTGAGCTTGTGATATACCTATTTCACTAGCTAATTCTAACTGTGTTCTTCCTTTTAAATATCTTTCAATAATTATATACTTTTCTTTTTCTTTTAGATTATTCATAGCTTGTTTTAAAGCAATTCTCGTATCATTTGGAATTTTATTACTTTTATCTTCTAATTGATCAGCTAGATATATAGTATCTCCACCATCATTATAAATGGGTTCAAACATACTAATTGTATCCCTCATAGATTCAATAGCATTATTAACATCAAATTCACTCATTCCAAGTTTTTCAGCAATCATAGAAATAGTAGGTTCTCTACCTAATTCGTTGGTAAGTTCTTCCTTAACTTTCATTGCTTTATAAGCTGTATCTTTAGTGCTTCTAGCAATTCTGATGCTGCTTGAATCTCTTAAATATCTTCTGACCTCTCCTAGTATCATTGGAACAGCATAAGTTGAAAATCTAACCTCATGTGACAAATCAAAATTATCTATAGCTTTAATAAGTCCTATACACCCTACTTGAAATAAATCATCCATATTATCAGTTCTATTATTATATTTTTTTAAAATAGATAAAACCAGTTTTAAATTACCATTAATTAAATCTTCTTTGGCTTTTAAATCACCAGCTTGATATTTTTTAAATAAATCAGTCATTTCTTCGTTTGTTAAAACTTTAATATTCGCAGTATTCACGCCACATATTTCTACTTTATGACGTGCCATATTTTCTCCTTTCTGATTTATTATGGTATTCAAAAAGGATGTTTATACAATGATATTACAATAAAGCAATTAGAAATCAAAATGTTTTAAAAATTATTTTATCAAATGTTTCTTGACCTATTTTTAATAGTTTAGTATTATTTTATAGAGGGATATTATGAACGAAGAAAATTTAATTAAATACTATAACAAATTTAACGAAGATAAAAGATTAAATTCTAGACATGGGCAAGTGGAATTTATAACTTCTTTAAAATATATTCACGAATATTTAGAAGAAATGGAAAAACCCAAAATATTAGATATTGGTGCGGGATGTGGAAGATATTCAATCGAACTTGCAAACGAAGGATATGATGTAACAGCCATAGAACTTGTTAAACATAATTTAAGAGTAATTGAACAAAAAAGTGATAAAGTTAAAGCTTACCAAGGTAATGCTCTTGATTTATCACGATTTAAATCTAATTCATTTGATCTTGTTCTTCTTTTTGGACCAATGTATCATCTATGTAATGAAAAAGATAAAATTAAAGCATTAAAAGAAGCAAAACGAGTTACGAAAGAAAACGGTATTATAATGGTTGCCTACTGTATGAATGATTATTGTGTTATTACCCACGGATTTAAAGATAATGAAATTTTAAAATGTATAGACGATAATATGCTTGATGATAAATTTCATTGTTTATCAAAAGAAACCGATTTATACAGTGTTGTTAGACTAGAAGACATTAAAAATCTAAACAAAATGGTAAATCTTGAAAGAATTAAAATAATAACACCAGATGGTCCTAGTAATTACATCAGACCTATTTTAAATAAAATGGATGATAAAACTTTTGAAGTTTTTTTAAACTATCATTTTAAAACATGTGAAAGACTAGATTTAATGGGAGCTGCTGCTCACACTTTGGACATATTAAAAAAGGTAAATTAATTACCTTTTTTTTAGAATTCTAAGTGTATTTAAAATAGTAATCAAAGTAACACCAACATCAGCAAATATTGCTTGCCACATATTTGATACCCCAATTATACTTAAAACTAAAACCAAAATTTTTGTTCCAATAGCAAATATTAAGTTTTGTTTAATAATATGTTCTGTTTTTTTAGAAATTTTAATTGCTTCTAATATTTTACTTAATTCATCAGTCATTATAACAACATCAGAAGCCTCAATTGCTGCAGCACTTCCTACTCCACCCATTGATATACCTATATCTGCTAGTGTCAAAACAGGTGAATCATTAATACCATCACCAACAAAAGCAACTTTATTTTTAGGATCACGTTTATTTATTAATTGTTCTAATTTTTTATATTTATCATTTGGTAGAAGTTCTGCTTCTATTTCATCTATTCCTGTCTCTCTTGCAACTTCATATGCTACTTCCTTGTTATCACCAGTAAACATTTTAGTTGTAATACCAAGTCTATGCATTTCTTTAATAATTTTTTTAGTATCTTTCTTAATTTTATCACGCATAACAATATTACCAACTATATCATTGTCAATTTTTAAATAAATAACTGTTCCATAATTTTCTGACTTAGAGTTAGTTTCAACAAATTCACTATTTCCTATTTTTATTTTTTTATTATTTAATTCATAACTAACTCCTAGTCCTGTATGGTCTTTAAAATTAGTTATTTTTTTATTATCTTTAACATCAGATAAAACACTTAAAATTGATTTAGCAAGTGGATGAGTTGATAATCTCTCACCATAAGCAATATATCTTTTGATATCATCTTTTGTATATTTTTCATCAATAACATTAATAGCATATAAATCAAATGTTCCTGTTGTTATAGTTCCTGTTTTATCAAAAATAATTTGCCTTAAATCTTTAAGACCTGATAAATAATTACTACCTTTTATTAATATTCCTGACTTTGAAGCTCTTCCTATTCCTGAAAAATAACTAAGAGGAACAGAAATTGCAATAGCACATGGACATGAAATAACTAAGAAAGTTAAAGCCTTATAGATACTTTGACTATATGTAACATTTGTAACCATTGGCATAAAAATAGCAACAACGATAGCTAATATTATAACAATTGGTGTATATACTTTAGCAAAGTTACTAGCCAATGTTTCTGATTTTGCTTTCTTATCAGTAGCATTTTCAACAAGTTCTAATATTTTACTTACTGTACTGTTCTCATAAGTAGCTGTTGTTTTTATTTGAATAACATTACCTAAATTAATACTACCAGATAAAACTTTACTTCCTTCCTCTATCTGTGTAGGAATGCTTTCTCCCGTTAAACTAGATGTATCTACCATACTATTTCCTAATGTTACCACACCATCAATTGGAATTTTTTCTCCTTTTTTAACAATAATACTACTACCTATTTCTACTTCATCAGGACTAACTTTTATTTCTTCATCTTTTAATACGTTCGCATATTCTGGTTTAATATTCATTAAATCATTAATTGATTTTCTTGTTTTATTGACAGCTTTTTCTTCTAATATTTTTCCTATTTCATATAAAACGATTACCATTAATCCTTCCATATGTTCTCCAACCAAATAAGCTCCTATACAAGAAATTGTAATCAAAAAGTTTTCATCGATATTATGACTGCTTTTAAATAATTTAAATGCATTTTTTACTGTCCTTGATAATAATAAAATATAAGCAATAATTAAGATAGTCTCTGAAATTATTTTAGGAAGTTTTACGTATGAACTGATTAAGGCAAGAACTATAGCTATAACTAATCTAAATAAAGCTGTTTTAGTTTTATTATCAGTTGTAATAGTTTCATTTACATCTAAAACTTCTACCTCCGGTTCAATTTTTTTTATAATTTCAGTAACTTGTTTTTGAATATTTTTATTATTATCAGCTTCAAATGTAAGTTTTAAAGTATTAAAGTTAACTTTAACATTTGAAAAAGCTTTCTTCTTTTTTATTTCATTTTCAATTTTGGCTGCACATACTGCACAATCAAGATTTTTTAATACATAACTATATTTCTTCAACATGTTCACGTCCTTTCTCAAAAATTTGCAATACATGATCATCATCTAGGGAATAATAAACCGTTTTACCTTCTTTTCGATATTTTACTAATTTGGCTTGTTTTAAAATTCTTAATTGATGTGATATAGCCGATATTGTTGTATTTGTAATCTCTGCTATATCTCCAACACACAACTCATTTTCCTTTAAAGCACAAATAATTCGCATTCTAGTTGTATCTCCAAATACTTTGAAAAGTTCTGCAACATCAAAAATTATCTCATCACTAGGCATTTTTATTTTATGCTTATTTATCATTTTTGCACCTCTTTCATTTGAATGATTGTTCACATATTAAATTATATGTAAAAAAATCTTAAAAGTCAACAAAAAAATACTTAACTATAAGTATTTTCTTATTTTATCAAATTTATCACTATCATCTAATTTAGTTTTAGACAATGCTTCAAATAATTTCTTTTGATCACGAGATATCTTTTTAGGAATATGAATGTCAATAATTACATACATATCCCCTTTTCTTCCGGTTTGAGGATCAGCTATTCCTTTACCTTTCAAACGATGTTTATCATTAGTTTTACTTCCTGCTGGAATTGATAATTTAACAGTTCCGTTTAAAGTAGGAACATCCTTTTTACATCCTAAAACGGCTTCTGTAATGGTGATTGGAAGTGTTAAGTAAACATCATTTTCATCTCTTTCAAATAAAGGATGACTTTTTACTTTGAACTCTAAATATAAATCGCCATTGGGACCCCCATTAACTCCTGCTTCACCTTTTCCATTTAGTCTCAATTTATTTCCAGTATCAACTCCTGCTGGTATTTTTACTTCTACTGTTTTATTTTCACGAATTCTTCCCTCTCCATGACATTTTGAACATTTGGTATCATATGTAACTCCTTTTCCATGACAAGTCTGACAAGTACTACGAGTTGCAAAAGAACCAAAAATTGTTCTTTGCTCACTTGTTACTTGACCACTACCATGACATGTTTGACAAGTTTTTTCACCATGTCCACCTTTTCCATTACAGCTATCACATTCTACCATTGTGTCAATTTTAACATCTTTTTTACAACCGAAAACGGCCTCCTCAAAAGTTAAATCGATTCTAACTAATGTATCATTTCCTCTTCTTGAACGGTTAGATGATCTTCCACCAAATCCAAAACCAGATCCAAAAATATCACCAAAAATATCTGAAAAATCAAAGTCAGAGAAATCAAATCCTGAAGCACCAGCTCCACCCATTTGATCAAATGCAGAATGACCAAATTGATCGTACTGACGTCTTTTGTTAGCATCAGATAAAACTGCATAAGCTTCTTGTGCTTCTTTAAATTTTTCAGCTGCATCAGGTTCTTTTGATACATCAGGGTGATATTTTTTAGCTAGTTTACGGAAAGCAGATTTTATTTCCGCTTCACTAGCATTTTTATCTACACCTAAAACCTCATAATAATCTCTTTTATTCATAAACTCACCTTACTTCTCTATTAAAGTTTTAAATTCTTCAATTGTTTCATCAAACATTTTAATAGCACTCTCGTAAACTTCTTTATCAGTCATATCAACACCTGCTATTTTTAATGTATCTAATGGATTTTGTCTACTACCACTTTTTAACATATTCAAATAATTATCTAGGGCATCTTTTTCATTATTTAATATACCATCTACAATCTTACAAGCTGCTGATATTCCTGTAGCATATTTATATACATAAAAATTATAGTAAAAATGTGGTACCTTCTCCCATTCATAACGGATTAAGTCATCAACGACAACATTATCACCAAAATAAAGTTTATTTAATTGGTAATACTTATTACATAATTTATCAGATGTAATAACATCATCGTTTTCAACTAAATCATAGGCATATTTTTCAAATTCAGAAAACATTACTTGGCGGTAAATTGTTCCTTTAAATAGTTCTAATAATTGATTTAAAATAACTAATTTTTCTTCTTTACTAGTACTATTTTTAAGCATATATTTTGCTAGTAATATTTCATTTACTGTACTTGCAACCTCAGCAACAAAAATTGGATAATCTCCATATTGAATTGGTTGATTAGTTCTTGTGTAATAACTATGCATTGAATGCCCGCCTTCATGAGCAAGTGTCGAAACATCATTTAATGTTCCTTGATAATTCAAAAGAATATAAGGCTTTGTATCATAACTTCCTCCAGAATATGCCCCGCCTCTTTTATTTTTATTAGGATAAATATCTATCCATTTTTCATCAAAAGCTTTTTTGAAAGTTTCAATATAATCATTTCCTAAAACACTCAAAGCATTAATCACTATTTGTTTTGCCTCATCAAAAGAATATTTTTTATCATAATCTTTAACCATTTCTACGTAAACATCATATAAATGAAATTCATCTAGATTTAAAACTTTCTTTTTTAAATCATAATATTTGTGAAAAACATTTAAATTTTCATGTATTGTATTAACTAAAGTATTATATACATCAATACTTATTTCATCTTTAAAAAGTGACGCTTCAAAAGCTGAATTGTATTTTCTTAATTTAGCTATACTAACACTTTGTTTTATACTTCCATCAAAAGTAGATGTAATAGTATTTTTAAACTGTTTATAATGGTTATATAAGGCATCAAAAACTTCCTTACGTACTCTTCTATCTTTTGATTTGATATAGATACTATAATTAGTATCTGTAAGTTCAACTTCTTTGTTGTCTTCATTTTTAATTGTTCCAAAGGTCATATCAGAATCTGTTAAATAACCATATGTTTGTTCATCATTTCCAAAAGCCTTTGAAATATTAGAAAGGAGTTTTTCTTCAATATCAGATAAAGTATGTTTCTTATATCTAAAAGTGTCTTTTATATTAACTTCATGTTCTAATAATTTTGGTTCATCTTGATAAAACTTTTCGATTTTAGCATAATCTTCTTTTAAAAGTTCTGTATCTACGAAAAACATATTAGCGGTTGCTAAATCATATAAGTTAATTACTTTATTTTTTAATTCTTGATTATCATTGTTAGATACATCTTCATCACTTTTCATACTAGCATAAACATAAAGCTTATCTAGTTTTCTTGAAATTTCAAGACTATCTATTATTGAATTATAGAAAATATTAGCATTATCCATTGTATGATTTTCATATTTTTTTCTATATTCTAATATTAAGTTTTTTGTAATCTCTAATTCATTTTCAAAATCTTTTTGTGTCTTATATATTAATGATAAATCCCATTTATCTTTTGTTTCAATCATACTTCTATCTTTAATTTCAGTCATATTTTTCTCCTTTTATTAAACAAATTTAGAAGTTCTGAAAAGAACTCCTAAACTTTTTATTATTTTTCTTCAAATTCTGCATCGATTACATCATCATCTTTTTTTTCTTCGTTATTTGTGTTTTCACTTGCTTGTGATTCTTGTGCTTGTTTTGCTGCTTCTTCATAAACTTTTGTTGCAAAAGCCATTGCAGTTTCTTGTAATGCATCTTTTTTAGATTTAATATCTTCGATATTATCTTTTTCTAGTGCTTCTTTTAAATCTTTAATTTGACCTTCTGCTTTTTCTTTATCTTTTGCATCAATTTTTTCTCCTAAATCTTTAATTGATTTTTCTGTTTGGAAGATTAATTGTTCTGCTTCATTTTTAGCATCTGCTTCTTCTTTACGTTTTTGATCTGCTTCTTTATTTGCTTCTGCTTCTTTAACCATTTTATCTATTTCTTCATCACTTAAATTAGTTGATGATGTTATTGTGATTGATTGTTCTTTATTTGTTCCTAAATCTTTTGCTTTTACATTTACAATACCATTAGCATCAATATCGAATGTTACTTCAATTTGTGGTACTCCACGTGGTGCAGCTGGAATATTTGTAAGTTGGAATCTTCCAAGTGTTTTATTATCTGCAGCCATTGGTCTTTCACCTTGAAGAACATGTATATCAACAGCTGGTTGATTATCTACAGCAGTTGAGAATACTTGGGATTTACTTGTTGGGATTGTTGTATTTCTTGGAATTAATACAGTGTTTACATTTCCAAGTGTTTCAATTCCAAGTGAAAGTGGTGTTACGTCTAATAAAACGATATCTTCAACTTCACCAGTTAAAACTCCACCCTGAATTGCTGCTCCCATTGCAACTACTTCGTCTGGGTTAACTCCTTTTGATGGTTCTTTTCCAAGTTCGTTTTTTATTATTTCTTGAACTTTTGGTATACGAGTTGATCCACCAACTAAGATAACTTTATCAATATCATTTTTAGTAAGTCCAGCATCTTTTAATGCATTTCTTACTGGTTCTAATGTTGAATCTACTAAATCACGTGTTAATTCTTCAAATTTAGCTCTTGTCATAGATAATTCTAAATGTAGAGGTCCATCTTCTCCTTGTGATAAGAATGGAAGAGAAATTTGTGTTGTTGTTACTCCACTTAAATCTTTTTTAGCTTTTTCTGCTGCATCTTTAATTCTTTGCATTGCCATTTTATCTTTTGATAAATCAATACCATTTTCTTTTTTAAATTCAGCAACTAAATAATCCATGATTTTTTTATCAAAATCATCTCCACCTAAATGGTTATTTCCACTTGTTGATTTAACTTCGAATACACCATCACCTATTTCAAGAATTGAAACATCAAATGTACCTCCACCTAAATCATAAACTAAGATTTGTTCTGTTTTATCTTGTTTATCTAATCCATATGCTAGTGCTGCTGCAGTTGGTTCATTTATAATTCTTTCAACTTCTAATCCAGCAATTTTACCAGCGTTTTTTGTTGCTTGTCTTTGAGCATCGTTGAAATATGCTGGAACAGTAATAACTGCTTTAGTTACTGTTTCACCAAGATAAGCTTCAGCTGTTTTCTTTAAATCACCTAAAATCATTGCACTAATTTCTTCTGGTGTATATTTTTTACCATTAGCTTCTACTTTTTCACTTGTTCCCATTAATCTTTTAACAGAACTAACTGTATCTGGGTTAGTTACCATTTGTCTTTTAGCAGCTCCACCAACGATTATTTCACCGTTTTTAAAAGCTACTACTGAAGGGGTTGTTCTTTCTCCTTCTGGATTAGCTATTACTTTAGCTTCTCCACCTTCAAATACACATACACAACTATTTGTTGTTCCTAAATCAATACCTATTGTTTTACTCATATATATCACCTTTCCTATTCACTAACTTTAACCATTGCTGGTCTAATAACTCTATCTTTTAGCATATAACCTTTTTGTAATACTTCTATTATCATTCCAGGTTCTAAATCATCACGATGTTCTGTCATAACTGCATCATGATAAACTGGATCAAAAGGTTTATTTGCTCCATCTATAGCTTTTACTTCAAAATTTTGAAGTGTTAAAGCTAAGTTAGAATAAATCATTTTAAATCCTGATAAAAATTTAGATACTTCATCTTCTAAATTATCATCATCCATTTTGATAGCTCTTTCAAAATTATCGATAACTGGAAGAAGTTGTTTTATTAAATCTTCATTACAATATTTTAACATTTTTGAAGTTTCTTCTTCTTTACGGCGACGATAATTTATCATTTCAGCTTTATCTCTTAAGCTTTTTTCTTCGTATCCTTTTATTTTTTCTTCTAATTCTTGGATTTGTTTTTTATATTTATCCTTTTTCTTTTCTTTTTTTTGTTCTTTTTCGCAAGTGCATTCTTCATCACATTTGCATTCTTCCTCACAATTACATTCATTGCACTCGCAAGTTTTTTCTTCTTTATTTTCTACTTTAGCGTCCATCTGTTCCTCCTTAATAGTTATCTTCTATATTATTTTTTATATAGTTTAGAAGTGATGTAACTTTATCATATTCCATTCTTTTTGGACCAATTAAAGCTATTGTAACTTCTTCACCATTTACGTTATAACTAGTTTTAATTATTGAAACGTCATCGTCAAATTCACTTTCACTACCTATAAATATGTTAACGCCATCTTCATCTTCATTTTGTTTAATTTGACTAATAAAATCTTTATCTTCAAATTTATTTAATAAATTTCTAATTTTATCAGCATCATTAAATTCTGGCTCACTTAATATATTACTAGGTTTATTCACTTTAATGTTTGCTTCATTACTTATGTCGTTAAAGACATTATACAAAGCATCATATATCGCTTTCTGTTGTTTTATCGTATCAGCTATTTTAGGTTTGACTTCAAATTCTAATTTACTACTAACTTCATCAATTGGTGTACCTACAATGAATTTATTTATTAAATCAACCGTTTGTTTTATTTCTTTCATTGAAATTTTTTCTTCAATTTGAATATTTTTATGTTCTACATGACCTTTATCAGTAATAATTATGGTTACCATATTGAATTCATCAATTGGTACAACTTCTACTTTACTAATACGGTTTTCTTTTGAAGATGTTCCAAGTACAATTGAAGTATAATTAGTAAGATCCGATATTATTTCCATACTCTTTAATACGGCATCATTTAAGACCAAAGATTTGTTATGGAAAACGGTTTGAAGCTTTAAAACATCTTCACCAGTTAATTCCTTTGGTTTCATAATATTATCAACATAATATCTATATCCTTTTTCGCTTGGAATTCTTCCTGATGATGTATGGGTTTTTTCAAGTAAACCTAGTTCTTCTAAAAAACTCATTTCGTTTCTAATTGTTGCACTAGAACAATTTAACTTTTCACAAATGGCTTTAGAACCAATTGGTCTAGCTGTTTTTATATATTCTTCAACGATAAGTTTTAGTAATTCAATTTGTCTTTTATTTATCACTGAATCACCTCCGTTAGCACTCTCTAACCCTTAGTGCTGTCTTCATTATACTATTATATGTTAGCATTGTCAATATATGAGTGCTAATTTATTTTTTTTACAAAAAAAGTTAGATAAATCTATCTAGCTTTTTAGTAATATATTTTATTTCATAAGTTTTATATAAAATGATTAATTATGATTTAACTATTCCTTTTAGTTTTTTTATAACTTTTTTTTCAATTCTTGAAATATATGATTGACTTATTCCTAAAACTTTAGCAACATCTTTTTGTGTCATTTCTTTATGATTAAAAAGGCCATATCTTAATGTCATAATTTTTTTATCTCGTTCGTTTAGTTTACTTATTTCTTCTTGTAATATTTTTTTATCATCAGATTCTTCTATTCCCTTAGTTACAATATCATTTTCGGTTCCCAAGATATCTTCTAAATGTAATTCGTTACCTTCAGCATCATAGCTTAAACTATCCTCGAAACTAATTTCACCTTTTCTTCTTTTGTTTTTTCTCAAAAACATTAAAATTTCATTATCTATACAACGACTTGCATAAGTAGCAAGTTTTATATTTTTATCAAGCTTATAAGTATTAACACCTTTTATTAAACCAATGGTTCCAATACTTACTAAATCTTCTAAATCTACACCTGTATTTTCATATTTTTTGGCTAAAAAAACAACCAATCTTAAATTATGCTCTATTAATTTGTTTCTCGCATCCTCATCATCTTCCATAGCCATCATTACATATTTAACTTCATCTTCTTTTGATAATGGTTCTGGTAATTTATCTGCACTTCCTACGAAAAATACATTATTACTTCTAAATATTTCTAAAATTTTATTTATTATCTTTTTTAACATTTTATCCCTCCAATAACGATTGATGTAATATACAATCAATTCCTTCCATTTCTATTTTTGTTTTTGTAACTCCTAATAAAACATTTTTCTTTTTACCAATTCCGACTATTTCTAATTCATCTATTTTAAAACATTTTATAAAACTTTCACCACCTACAGTTTTCATAGGAACTAAAAAAAATTTATCACTAGGTTGTTTTATTCTTTTTTCATTAACAATAATAATTGGTTTTCCAGAATATGGATCTTTAAGTTTGTTACCAGTATCTAAAAATCCATTCAGTCTAATTTTTTTATTATTAAAATATAAATTAACTTTATAATAATTAGAAAAGTTATTTTTTAAAGTTAAACCTTGTCTTATATAAATATATAAAATTAATGGTGAAAATATGAGTAAAAAAATAAAATTGATACTAAGACCATCATGATAAAAAACTAATCCTTCTTGTTTATAAGAAAATTGAACATTTAAAAAATATAAAAATCCTCCAAGAATCATACTAGCAGAATATAAAAAAAAGAAGTTTTTCATAAAATATTTTATATTTTTATATGAAAAAGAAGATAAAATCATAATAATGCTTATTAAAATTTTTAAAATAAATAATTCAAATGAATTTATTTTTAAAAATAAAATAAATATACTTAGTCCACCAATTAAACCACCTAAAACAATTCTAGTTAAGCTAACATTTCTTCTTAGAATAATACTAACTACTAAAAGTAAAATAAAATCAAAACCGAAATTTAGGAAAAACAAAAGATCTAAATATATTTTCATGGTATCACCTACTTAATTATAAAAAATATAAATTAATAAATTTGTCGTTAAAAAGACAAAATAAAAAAAACATGATTAAACACGTTTTTAAATATTAGATTTTGAAATTGTTATTACCGGGCGAATGCCAACGACAGTGCGTGTCACATAATCAAGGGTCAAACTACCATAACTATTGACAACCCAAACATTGATTGTATTATCTTTATATGGTATGCTTGTCCAATATCCCCAGTTACTTGAATCTGATATATTACATCCATAATCTGTACATACACTTGTATAATCAAATAACCATGTATATTTGCTTGTTCCTTTAGTCTTTGCACACCAATTTGCAGTATCTGGTTTATTTGTATCTAAACAAAACCGATCTTGATTTTCCCTGCTTGCATCAAATGTTGGATGTTCTGTTATTTTAGCTATTTCATTTGCTGTTATTAATCTTGCTGTTTTTTTCCAATCTTTTGTATCATTTTCTAATGCTTTTTTTACTTCTTTCATTTCACTATTATTTCCGGTTGAATTCCAAGCTACATTTGCTGTTGTATTATGATCTAAGATGACATTTACTGTTGCATTTCCTTCCTTATCATTAAACACATACCATTTCATACATC
>URQZ01000014.1 GCA_900550255.1 uncultured Mycoplasmatota bacterium
TTAAAGTGGCACGCGAGCTGGGTTCAGAACGTCGTGAGACAGTTCGGTCCCTATCCGTCGTGGGCGTAGGAAAATTGAGGAGAGCTGTTCCTAGTACGAGAGGACCGGAATGGACCTACCTCTGGTGTATCTGTTGTCACGCCAGTGGCAGTGCAGAGTAGCTATGTAGGGAATGGATAACCGCTGAAAGCATCTAAGCGGGAAGCCAACTTCAAGATGAGTTTTCCCATTTTTTATAAAGTAAGATCCCAGAAAGACTATCTGGTTGATAGGCTAGAGGTGGAAGCATGGTGACATGTTGAGCTGACTAGTACTAATAGATCGAGGATTTAATCCTATTAATTATTTTCTAAAAGAGAAACACATTATCATGTTTTCAGAGAATTATTTCTCTATATTTAAATTCGTAACGATAGCAAAGAGGATACACCTGTTCCCATCTCGAACACAGAAGTTAAGCTCTTTTACGCCGACAATAGTGTAAGCGAAGATAGGAAGTTGCGAATTTTTTTTTTGTATTTAAAAGACTTTTATTAAGTCTTTTTATTTTTTAATAAATTATTTAAATATGGTTGTAATTAAAATTTAAATTTTGCTATAATAAGAATAGGTGATATTATGGAATATAAAATAACAACTCGTAGTGAAATGGAAACAATTGAAATTGCTCAAAATTTCGAATCAGAAAAATTTCCTAATATGATAATTTGTTTGGATGGTGAATTAGGAAGTGGTAAAACAGTTTTTACTAAAGGTATAGCCAATGCCTTAGGAATTCAAGAAAGTATAACATCTCCAACATTTACTATTATTAAAGAATATGAAGGAGAACTTCCTTTATATCATATGGATGTATATAGATTAGATGGTAACACTGATGGTGTAGGAATAGAGGAATATTTTACCAAAGGTGGTGTTGTTGTTATCGAATGGTCTGATACAATTAAAGATATTTTGCCAGAAGAGAGACTACATATAAAATTTAAAGTAGTAGATGAAAATAAAAGAGTACTAAAATTAATCCCTTATGGGCAAAAATATGAGGAATTATGTGAGGCTGTTTTATGATTTCTCTTTTTTTAGATACATGTTCAGCTAAATTAATTGTTGGAGTCTACAATGGAATTGATCCAATTGTATTAAATATAGAAGAAAATGATAATCACTTATCAGAAAGAATTTTACCACTTATAGACAATACCTTAAAACAAGCAAATAAAAAAATATCAGATATAAATAACATTATTGTAGTTAATGGGCCTGGTTCATTTACAGGTATTAGAATAGGAGTTACTGTAGCTAAGATGCTTGCATGGTGTGGAAATATTAAAATATCAACTGTTTCTGAATTAGAAGTTTTAGCCAGCGATCCTAATCAATATACTGCATCTTTAATTGATGCAAGAAGAGGATATGTATATGCAGGACTTTATGATAAAGATGGCAAAAATATTATTAAAGATCAGCACATAAAGTTAACTGATTTTATGATTATGTTAAAAAAATATAAAGATGTTGTTATTGTTAGTAATGATACTTTTGAAATTGATAATTTAAATAAACCATGTTTAAATATTGATAAAATAGTTGAAAGACATCTAAATGATGAGGGACAAAATCCTCATGGAATCAATCCTCAATACTTAAAATTAACTGAAGCCGAGGAAAGATTGAATGATAAGAGAAATAACTGATAATGATAGAAAAAAAATTTATGAAATAATAAAAAAAGAATTTAAAAATAATTATCTAAAAGATAATCCCTTTACTAAGTGGTATATATATGAACTAAATAATGAAATAGTGGGATTTATAAACATTGATATTATTTATGAAAAGGCTGAAATTGAATATATTTACGTAGTTGAAAAATGGCGCAAAAACAAAATAGCAACTAAATTATTAGAAAAAGCTGAAAAAGACTTAATAAATAAAAGAGTAAGTACTATTACATTAGAAGTAAATGTTAATAATTTTAGCGCCATAAAATTTTATGAAAAAAACGAATATAAAAAAATAAATATAAGAAAACATTATTATGGAAATGATGATGCTTATTTAATGTTAAAAGAGCTGGTGGTAGAATGAAAGATACATATATATTAGCAATCGAATCAAGTTGTGATGAAACAAGTGCTTCAATTATAAAAAATGGTTCTATTGAAATTGCAACTGTTGTATTATCGCAAATGGATATTCATGAAACATTTGGTGGAGTAGTACCAGAAATTGCAAGTAGAAATCATATTGAAAACATTACAATGGTAATAGAAGATACCCTAAATAAATCAGAATTAACAATGGATGATATAGATGCAATAGCGGTTACTTATGGTCCAGGTTTAATAGGATCTTTACTAATAGGAGTAACTGCCGCTAAAACACTTGCATATTTTTATAAAAAACCATTAGTACCTGTTCATCATATTGCAGGACATATATATGCAAATAATCTTGTTAAACCTTTAGAATTTCCACTTATAGCCCTAGTTGTAAGTGGAGGTCATACAGACTTAATATATATGAAGGAAGACTATTCATTTGAACGAATAGGTGGAACTTTAGATGATGCTGTAGGTGAGGCATATGATAAAGTTGCTCGTGTAATAGGGGTTACATATCCAGGTGGGCCAAAACTAGATAAATTAGCGCAATCAGGACGTGATACATATCCTCTTCCACTACCACTTGATGACACATCATATAACTTTAGTTTTAGTGGTCTTAAAAGTGCTGTTATAAATTTGGTACATAATGAAAAACAAAAAGGAAATGAAATAATTAAAGAAAATATTGCGACTTCATTTCAAAGTAGAGTAGTTGAAATTTTAACCAAAAAAACAATGAGAGCAATTAAAGAGTATAATGTTAAAAATTTAATTATAGCTGGTGGTGTTTCAGCAAATAGTGGTATAAGAAATAAATTTGATGAACTATGTTTAAAAAATAATATTAATTTAATTGTTCCAGAAATGAAATATTGTACAGATAATGCAGCAATGATTGGAGCAGCTGGTTATTATGCATATAAATTAGGTAGAAGAGCTAATTTAGATTTAAATGCAAAAGCAACAGATAAACTAAATTAAAACTTGCAAAATTTTAATTTTTGATATATAATACTCCATACAAAAGGGGGGATTTATATGATAAAGTTAACAGAAAGACAATTAATAAAATATTTAAATTTTATTAATAAATGCATTGAAAAAAATTTCGATATTACACAAGAAGAACGCGAATTAATTATGGAAATAGAATTTGCAAGTGCAACTGATGAGAATGTTAAAAAACTAATAAATAGTTTATTATATGAACAAAGCGAAGAAAAACGTAATGAAAAAATAAAGAAATATTTAAACAGATAAAACGACTATTTTTGTAGTCGTTTTTCTATAAATAAAACTCCATAATACATAAGAGCAGAAAGTATACATAAAAGAAATACTCCAGCAACAACGAGATTTAGATTAAATACTTGTGAACCATACATTATTAAATATCCCAAACCTTCTTTTGAAACAAGAAATTCACCCATAATAACACCTATTAAAGACATGCTAATATTGATTTTTAATGAATTAATTATTGTATTGAAGGAACTAGGTAAGATTAATTTAAAATAAGTTTGCCACTTTGTAGCTCTAAAACTTTTCATCAATCTAATTTTATTCATATCTACGTCATTAAATGCTTGATTCACATTAATAATTGTAATAATAACCGAAATAAGTAAAGCCATAATGATTATTGATTTTATACCAGCTCCACCCCATATGATTATAATAGGACCTAAAGCAACTTTAGGTAAGCTATTTAAAATAGTAAGATATGGATCTAGAACTTTTGCTAAGAATTTATTCCACCACATAATAGTTGCAATTAAACATCCAAGAATAGTTCCGATTGAAAAACTAAATAGTGTTTCATAAGTTGTAACCCAGATATGATGGTATAAATTATTTTCTTTATGAAGATTAATAATTGTTTTCATAACTAATTTAGGACTTGAAAATATAAAGGTATTAATAATATTTAAATCAGCTAGTATCTGCCAAAGAATAATAAAGAAAATGATAATAAATAGTTGAAAAAATTTGACCTTTCTTTTCTCTTTTTTTAGTTTTTTAATAAAGTTAAGATGTTCTTTACTATACATGATAATCAATATCCTTCCATATTAAATCATAGTATTTTGAAAACTCCTTATCTTTTCTATTTTCAATTGGCGTTGATTTATTATTTAATTTGATTTCGTATATGTTTTTTATAGTACTTGGCCTATCCGATAATACTATGACTCGATCAGACATCGAAATTGCTTCAGCCAGATCATGAGTAACCATAATAGCACTTTTTTTCTCTTTTTTTATTATTTTATAAACATCATCAGATACAGCAAGTCTTGATTGATAATCGAGTGCTGAAAATGGTTCATCTAAGAGTAAAACATCTGGTTTACAAGCAAGCGTTCTAATAAGGGCACATCTTTGGCGCATTCCACCGGATAAATTTTCCGGAAAACTGTGGATAAATTCTTTTAAACCATATGTATTTAATAAATCAATAACATATTTTTCGTTTTCCACAGTTTTTTCTTTACTTATTTCTAGACCAAGCATACAGTTATCCACAATATTTCTAAATGGGAATAAACTATCATTTTGTAACATATAACCAAATTTGATATTGTTATTATATTTAATTTGGCCTTCAGATTTATCAAGTAGTCCACTTAAAATAGATAGAACAGTTGATTTCCCGCATCCACTAGGTCCAACTATTGATACAAATTCACCTTCGTATAAATCAAAAGAAAAATCATCAACGGCTAAAATTTCTGCATTTTTAGTGTGATAAATTTTTCTCAAATTTTTTATAGTTAGTATTTTTTTCATTTTTTTGAATATTTAGTTAAAACTAATTTATTATAAGGTGCATTTTTATCTAATTCACCAGCATTTTTAACTATTTCTTGAATATGGTTAAAGTCTTTTTCTGTTATATAAGTAGAATCAAACCATGCATCTATATCCATATATCTTTGAACTATTTTTGTTAAATCATTCATTGAAACATCAGGAAAGTAATCAATTATTTTATTAGCTATTTCATCAGCTTTATGATTATGAATATAATCAAGTCCTTTTTGAGTAGCTTTAGTAAAACCTTCAATTACTTCAGGATTTTTATCAATGTAACTTTTTTTAGCATTATATGCTGTATATGGAACAATCCCCCCAAGTTCACCAACGGATGCTACTACATAACCATATCCTTGTTTTTCTAATTGTAGAGCACTTGGTTCAAATAATGATACAAAATCACCTGTACCACCAATGAAAGCTCCAGTTGTTGCGGCAAAATCAATACTGGTATCAAAATTAACATCGCTAGTATTTACACCGTTTTGATTTAGAGCATATTCTAAAGTCATAGCAGGCATTCCACCTTTTCTACCAGCTATAATGTGTTTACCTTTTAAATCAGATAATTTAAAGTCATCATATTTTTTTCTTGAAACAAGAAAACTTCCATCTTTTTTTGTAAGAGCTGCAAAATTTACTAAATAATCTTTTTCTCCTTGATTATAAACATAAATTGTAGCTTCACTTCCACAAAATCCGATATTAACATCACCAGATAAAACAGCTGCTGTAACTTTGTCTGCACCAGGTGTAAGAACTAATTCAACATCTAAACCTTCGTCTTCATAATATCCTAGACTATCTGCTAAATATTGAGGAGCATAAAATATAGAATGAGTTACTTCCGCTACTTTTACTTTTTTGAGTTCATTTTTTGGTTGATTGAAGACAATAATGATTACAACAACAGCAATTAATAATAAACAAACTATTGAATAAATAAACTTCTTCACTTAAAAACATTCTCCTTTCATATGTTCACTTTATTATATTCAAAAAAAAATGTTTGGTTATTGCATATTTTTATTAGTTTTTAATATATTTTATTGACAATTAAAAAAACAATATGTTATAATTATCTTGTTCTTTTGAAGAACTAATGGGGAATTAGCTCAGTTGGCTAGAGCGCCACGTTTGCACCGTGGAGGTCAAGGGTTCGAATCCCTTATTCTCCACCATTAGAAAATCAGTTCAAAATATTTGAACTTTAGATAAGAAATCAATCAAAACTGATTGATTTTTTTTGTTTTTAAAATTAAACAATCATTTTTTATGATATAATTGTAATATAAGTTTGTGACAAAATTTAAAATAAATCGACAAAGCTTTAGAAGGAATATTAATTATGAGAACAAATTTTACAACAAAAAAAAATGATGAATTAAATTTATATTTAAATGTAATAAGAAAAACAGTTATTAGTAATTCATTTTTATTACAATATTTTTTGAAAATAGTAGTAGTTTATATGATTTCTAATGGAGTTACAACTTGGGTTGCAGTATCAATACCAGTTGTCTTAGAATTTTCTCGAACACTTTCTCGTGGATTTAGAAAAATTATTAAAATTTCAGTAAATATAAATTATAAAAAATATTTTTTAATATATATATTGATGACTGCTATAATATATCTATTAATTTCACAAAGTCATAATTTTTACATTATATATGCCCTAACAATCATACTAGGATTTCTAGTTGGTATAAGCTATTCTTGTATTACTAGGATTGATACATCCAATAAAAAATATGAATCGTTTTGCCTAATGGAAGAAGAAAAATCAAGTGTCATTGGTGGTACATTAGGATTAATGATAAGTCAATTATTATATGATTTAAATCCAATAATTTATATATTAGGTTTTATAATATTTGGAGTTTTAATATTTGGAATAAATACCAATATTCCAAACATTGAATCAAAAAATGATTGTATGGAACCCATAAACGAGGAAAATAAAATATCTAAAATAGAGAAGAAAAATATTTTTGTTATAACAATATCTTATGCTTTATTAACAGGTGTTTGGTGTATGGGAACATCAGCGATGAGTGAATTAATTCCATTAATAACAACTAAAGTTGGTTATTTAAATGCTATATATACTATAACTGAAATAATTGCTTTACTAATCATAAATGCAAGTATTATAAATAAATTCAAAAAATCTGGTAAATTATTATATATGGAAACAATATGTGCAATATGTGATGTAGTATATTTGCTATTAGTAGCAATTTTTCCAAATGTTTTCTGTATTGCATTCGTAATGGTTCTATGTGGATTATCATCTACAATTGGAGATCCTATTTGGGGAGCTATTATAAGTAGTTATTCTGAGAATAATAGAGAAAAATATGCACTTGTTAATAATATTTATTTTATTATAAGAGCAATTACATCATTTCTTTCAATATTTGTATGTAGATATTTTGTTATAAAAGGAATTTATAGTTTTAAATATTTAGCCTTAATTTTATTATCATTAATTATTATTTTATATATAATATCAAATACAATAAATAAAAAAATATTTAAAAAAAGTATATAATAAAAATAATTATTTAAGTATAGTGATTTATAGAAAGTTAATTATAAAAGTACAACTAAAGTTGAATTTTTATAGTTCAAGTTTTAATTTGTCTTTTTTTTGAAAGTTATATAAATTGTTGAAATGAAAAGATTAAGATGTTATAATTTTAGTGGTGATATGATGATAGAAAAAGAAGAATACATTCAATTTAAAGAATTAAAAAATCATAATGATATAATTCATTTGTTTACTAAAAAACCATATAATTTTAGTAAAATTACATCAACTGAAGAAAACATAAAAAAAGAATATGAAAAAATTGAAAAGGAAGTAAATTTTAACTTTTTAGCTATAAAAAAACCAATTCAAACTCATACAAACATTGTTAAAGTTTTAACAAAAGAAAATCTAAATGATGATTTTCAAGATGTTGATGGATTAATTACTGATTTAAAAGGTGTTGCTTTAGTTACATCGTTAGCTGATTGCCAAGGTATTTTATTATATGATCCAATTAAAAAAATAATAGGAAATATTCATTCAGGATGGAAAGGTACTTTAAATAAAATTATTGTAAATGCTATAAAATTAATGGAAGAAAACTTTGAATGTGATCCTAAAAATATTGAGGCATATATATGTCCAAGTATATTAAAGTGTTGTTTTGAGGTAGATAAAGAAGTAGTTGATATGTTTTATGAAAATTATAATAACATTGATGATTATGTTATGAAGGGTGATATAAAACAAGGAAAACAAAAATACTACATTGATACTATTTCTATCAATGTAAATTCAATGAAGGAATTAGGACTATTAGAGGAAAATATTCATTGTTCCAATATTTGTACAAAATGTCATTCTGATAAATATCATTCTTATCGTACAGATCATGATAAGAGTGGTAGAAATATAGCACTAATCTGTTTAAAATAAAAGTGACCAATTGGTCACTTATTTGTTTGTCAATCTATAAAAATTAATGGATGGTCTGTTAAAAAATCTAAAATTGATGGCAGATGTTCCGATTCCACTAGAAATATATAATTCTGTATCATCTAATGTATAATGTTCTTTATAATATTTTTTAGCATAAGGTGGTAATATAGTAGCCCCAATTATAGGAAATCTTACCTGCCCATTGTGAGAGTGACCAGATAAAATTAAATCAAACTTACTTTTATCAATTTTATCTATAAAGTCAGGTTCATGAATTAATAAAATATTATAAATTGGTTTTTTTGAATCATCTTCATTAAAAGAATTTAAATAGTCAAAAGTAGATTTCATTTTGTTGTTAATGTCACGATCATTTTTATAATAATTACTACTAACGCCACTTATTAATATATTAGAATTACCATTTTTGTATATATTATCATAAGTATTATTAAGATTAACAAAACCAGCATTTTCAATAATGATATTAAAATTGTCAAACTTAACATCATGGTTCCCCGTAATAGCATATTTCTCAATACTAGGATCAATTTTACTTAAAATAGAACTTATATTATTGCTCATTTTTTCAGTTAACTTAGTATCTTTATCAATTAAATCACCTGTTAAAACAACAACATCAGGACGTAATTCATTAACCTTTTTTACCATATTTTTAAGTTCTCTATTTTTAACTGTTCTACCATAATGAATATCAGAAATATGAACAATTTTAAGACCGTGAAAATTATCAGTTATTTTAGAATCTGTTATTTTGTATTCTTTAACAAATAAACCAGTTGTTGCAATATATCTTCCATAAAGTAAACATCCACACGAAAATATAATAAATATAAGGAAGAACTTAATTATTTTTTTTAAGCCATTAGACATTTCATCACCTCAAATTTATCCGAATAATAAAACTAAGAATTGAAGACCAACTAGAATTCCATTATGCATAAAATGAAACCCTATTGAAGTAAAAATATTTTTTGTTTTCGCAAGCATACAAGCAAAGGCAATACCAGGAGCAGAATAAGGTATAATATATAAAAAATCTGTCCAATTAGTAGCACTTCCAATTACGTGTAAACTACCAAAAACTAGTCCCGATACAATTATAAAAAGAGTATCATTTTTAATAATGTTTCTAATACTTTGTCTAAAAACTAATTCTTCCACAACTGGTGCGAAGAAAACAGCTGAAAAGTAGACATAAATTGGATTTATTTTTAACATTGTACGAATAGTATCTTCGTTATTTGCAATCGCATTATTGAAAAATAACATAATAATTAAATTACTAGCCATCATTACAATTAAACTTATTAGCCAATAATTAATACCTTTAGAAAAATATTTTTTATGATTTTTTAGAATATCTTTAAAATCATGTTCGATTGTTTTATGATTAACAAGTAAAATACTTGATAAAATTAAAATATCAACAACAGTTAAATATAAAAATTTAATGTGTGTATTTATAGAACTTGTATCAAGGCCAAAAAGACCTAAAAGATCCCCTGCAAATAATTGGACAAAAAAATAAATAAAAATAGTTGCAATACCGATACCAATAGTTTTCCAATTTCTTTTCTTCATCTTACCATCTCCTTTCTCTATTATAACATGTAAATAAAAATATTTTATTAAATAATTAAAATTTATAAAAAAAACTACAATTGTTAATAAAAATGTGTTATAATAAAAGCAATTACAAAAGAGTGGGCAATCCCACTCTTTAATGTAGGGATGGAGGTACTTATGAATATAGCTCAAACAGTAAAAGAAATGATTGAAGAAGAAA
Source organism: uncultured Mycoplasmatota bacterium (assembly GCA_900550255.1). Lineage (GTDB taxonomy): Bacteria > Bacillota_I > Bacilli_A > RF39 > UBA660 > UMGS1271. The sequence goes on from URQZ01000014.1 coordinate 10,214, forward strand.
TAACTAAAAATAATTATATTTTAGATAGTGTTGAATATGTTAAAGAAGGAAGTACTTGGTTTTTAAGAGTCGTAATAGATAAAAATGGAATTATTGATGTGGAAGACTGTGTTACCGTTTCAAATATAATAAATCCTATTATTGACGCTAATGATCCAATAAAAGAAAATTATATTTTAGATGTTTGTTCAAAAGAGAAAGGTTGTGAATAAAATGAATAATAAAGAATTTAAACAAGCAGTAGAACTACTAAATAAAGAAAAAGGAATAGATGAAGATACAATATATGAAGCAATGGAATTAGCGCTTACTTCAGCTTATAAAAAAAATTATCACTCTCTATCAAATGTAAGAGTAGATATAAATAGACAAACAGGTGAAATAAAAGTTTATTCATATAAAACAGTGGTAGATAAAGAAGAAGAAAATAAGTATAAAAAATTCTCTGACATTGACTTTTCAACAATTAATGATGAAGATGAAGATGATGATGGTGGAGAAGTATTACCATTCGTTTATGACGAAAGAATTCATTTGACATTAGAAGAAGCAAGAAAATTAGTTCCAGATATAAAATTAGGTGAAACAATTGAAGAAGAAGTAACTCCTAAAGACTTTGGTCGTGTAGCGGCTGCTACAGCTAAACAAGTTGTTATTCAAAAAATAAGAGAAGCTGAAAAAAACATTTTAATAAATGAATTTAATGATAAACAAGATGAAATGGTTGTTGGAACTGTTACCATGGAAGATGTTCGAAATTACTATGTTGATTTAGGAAAAACACAAGGAATTTTACCAAAAACAGAAATAATTCCTGGTGAAAAAATTAAAATGGGATCTTCAATTAAAGTTTATATTACAAAAGTAGATACTAATACTAAAGGAGTTGTTATTCTTTTATCAAGATGTCATTATGGATTTGTTAAAAGATTGTTTGAACTAGAAATTCCAGAAGTTAATGAAGGAATTATATTAGTATATAGTGTTGCTCGTGATGCTGGAAATCGTACTAAAATAGCTGTTTATTCTGAAAATCCAAATGTTGATGCTGTAGGATCATGTATTGGAGAACGTGGAATGCGTATTAATCGTATAATTGAAGAATTAAATGGTGAAAAAATAGATGTTGTTCCTTATGATAAAGATCCAGCTCGCTTTATTGAAGCTGCACTAAGTCCAGCTCGAGATATTCATGTTCTTATTACTGATGAAAAGAAAAAAGAAGCAATGGTAGTAGTAGATCAAGACAATTTATCATTAGCTATTGGTAAAAAAGGAATTAATGTTAAACTTGCTGCAAGACTTACACATTATCGTATTGATGTTAAAACTTATGAACAAGCAAGAGAAGAAGGTATAAACATTATAGGATAGGTGATATTATGAAAGTAAAAAAAATACCAATGCGTACATGTGTTGTGACACATGAAAAATTACCTAAACAAGAGTTAATAAGAGTAGTTAGAACCCCTGAACAAGAAGTTATTATTGATTTAAATGGAAAAGCAAATGGAAGAGGGGCTTACTTAAAAAAAGATGTAGAAGTATTTGAAAAAGCTAAAAAAAATAAAGTACTAAATAAACAACTTGAAATAGAAGTACCAGATGAAATATTTGAACAATTAAAAGAATTAGTGAAGTAGGTGTTTTATGAAAAGAGAAGATTATATAACATGGGATGAATATTTTATGGGAATAGCTCTTCTTTCAGCTGAAAGAAGTAAAGACCCTAGTACTCAAGTTGGAGCATGTATTGTAAGTGAAAATAATAAAATATTATCGACTGGGTATAATGGAATGCCAATTGGATGTAATGATGATGAAATGCCATGGGAAAGAGAAGCAGAAAAACCAAATGATACCAAATATCCTTTTGTTTGTCATGCAGAACTAAATGCCATTTTAAATAGTCCTAGTTTAATAGATAACAAAAATGCTAAAATTTATGTCGCACTTTTCCCATGTAATGAATGTGCAAAAGCAATTATTCAATCAGGAATAAAAGAAATTATTTATGCATGTGATAAGTATGCACAAACAGATGCTGTTATTGCATCAAAAATGATGTTAGATAGAGCAGGAGTTAAATATCGCAAATATGAAAGTAAAGGTAAAAAATTAACTTTAAGTTTATAAAATAAAGAAAGAGGTGGTCATATATGATGAGTGTTTTAGAATATGCCGAAGATGTAAATAAAAGTGTAAGTGAAATTCTTAAAAAATGTGGTGAACTTGGAATTGATGCAACCGATGAAGAATATATGCTTAATGAAGAAGAGATTACGGAATTAGATAATACTATTAATACAGAAATAGACGAAGAGGAAATAGAAGAAATAGCCGAAGATGTTGCTGTAAAAGAAAAAATAGATATAGATAATACAGTAAAAAAACAAAAATTAAAAAAGAAACCAGTTACTAACAATAAAAAAGAACTTGCAAATAAGAAAAAAGAAATGTACAAAAATAAAGAAAAACTAATTTCTAATACACCAAATAAAAATGATTCTGTAATTCTATATAAAGAAGGAATGACTGTAAATGAACTAGCAGACCGATTAAATGTATCAGGAGCAGAATTAGTAAAAAAATTATTTATGCTAGGAATTATGGCTACTGTTAATAATAGTATAAGTTATGAAAATGCTGAAATAATAGTTCTAGATTATGGAAAAGAATTGAAAAAAGAAGAAACAGCAGATGTAACTAACTTTGAAGAATTTGAAATCATTGATAATGAAGAAGATTTAATCGAAAGACCAGCCGTAGTAACAATTATGGGACATGTAGATCATGGAAAAACAACTCTTTTAGATACCATAAGAAAAACGGATGTAGCCGGTGGAGAAGCTGGGGGAATTACACAAGCAATAAGTGCTTACCAAATAGAACATAAAGGTAAAAAAATAACATTTATAGATACACCAGGGCATGCCGCATTTACGGAAATGCGTGCTCGTGGTGCTAGTATAACAGATATTGTTATTATTATTGTAGCTGCTGATGATGGTGTAATGCCACAAACAAAAGAAGCAATTGATCATGCAAAAGCAGCAGGAGTACCAATATTAGTTGCTATTAATAAAATCGATAAACCAGGGGCAAATCCAGACAAAGTTATGACAGAATTATCAGAATATGGATTAACGCCAGATACTTGGGGTGGAGATACATTATATTGCAATATCTCAGCTAAAAATGGAACCGGAATAGATGAATTATTAGAAAATATATTGTTAATCGCTGAAATGCAACAATATAAAGCTAATCCAAATCGTTATGCAATTGGAACAGTAGTTGAATCAAGACTTGATAAACACCTTGGACCAGTTGTAACCTTACTTATTCAAAATGGTACATTAAGACTAGGAGATCCAATTGTTGTTGGAACTAGTTATGGAAAAGTAAGAACTTTAAAGAATGATAAAGGTGAAGAAATAACAACAGCCCTACCATCTAGACCAGTAGAAATAACAGGTCTAAATGATACACCAATAGCTGGAGATAAATTTATGGCCTTTGAAAGTGAAAAACAAGCAAGAAATATTGGTGAACAAAGAAAAACACAAGCTAAACTTCGTGAAAATAAAACAACTGAGGCAGTTAGTTTAGATGACTTATTCTCTAAAATTGGCGAAGGATTAAAAGAAATCAACGTTTTAATTAAAGCTGATGTTCATGGATCAAGTGAAGCAGTAAAAAATTCACTAGAAAAAATCGAAGTAGAAGATGTTAGAGTAAAAGTTGTAAGAAGTGGAGTTGGAGCTATTACGGAAAGCGATATAGTTCTAGCTCGTGCATCTAATGCTATTATTATTGGATTTAATGTAAGACCAAATCAAGCAATTAAAGATTACGCCGAAGAAAATGGTGTAGAGATAAGATTATATAATATAATTTATAAAGCTGTAGAAGAAATAGAGGCAGCTATGAAAGGAATGCTAGAACCAATTTATGAAGAAAAAATAATTGGAAGTGCTGAAGTTAGACAATTATTTAAATTTTCAAAAGTTGGAACAATTGCTGGTTCATATGTAACAGATGGAGTTATTAGAAATAATTCTAAAGCTCGTGTTATTAGAGATAGCGTTGTTATATATGATGGAGATATTGGTTCTGTTCAAAGAGAAAAAGATTCTGTTAAAGAAGTTAAAAAAGGACTTGAATGTGGAATTACAATCGAAAATTTTAATGATATAAAAGTAGGCGATGTAATTGAAGCATATGAAATGGTCGAAATAGAAAGATAAAAAAATCTTTCTTTTTCTTTCTAAAATATGTATAATATAGTTAGGAAGGTGATTTTATGAGTTTAAAAACAGAACGTATAGCAAGCAACTTAGTTAAAGAAATAAGTTATATTTTAGCTACAAAAATAAAGGATAGAGATATAAGATTTGTAACAGTAACTGATTGTAAAGTCACAACTGATCTTAGTTTTGCCAAAGTGTATGTAACAGTTTTGGATGATACAAAAAAAGAAGAAACTCTAAAAGCCTTAAAAAATGCTAGTGGATATATTAGAAGAGAACTTGCTGAACGTGTTGATATTAGACATATTCCCGAATTACAATTTGTATTTGATGAATCAATTGAATATGGCAATAAAATTGAGCATATAATTGAACAAATACATGATAAAGATGAAAATTAATTTTAGACCATGTATTAAGTCAATAAGTAAAGTTAGTCTGATAAATCGTTCAAAAAAAACAACTATAAATGATTTTGAATATCCAAATAAAAAGAAAGATCAGAGACAAAAAAAGAAAAAATTTAAAGATTTTTTGATTGAAGAATTAGAAAAAAAAGACAATGATTGACAAATTTAGAATAATATAGTATTATCATACTTAATTAGTAATGAAGAAATTAAGTATTTATTTAAATGGCAATTTAGAAAATTAGCGGGTGATGAAAGTTAATCAAGTTTAAATAAAGAAATACAGTTTTGGAGCTAAATCGTTATTCGCGTTAAGAAAAGAGAGCATAATCATTATGAAATAAGGTGGTACCGCGGTTTTATTCGCCCTTATATTGTAATGATTTTTTTATTTAAAGGGGGTTATTTATGATTAAAAGAATTATTTTTGATATTGATTATACTCTTTTAGTACCTAATTATTATAGAGAAAAAGAATTTTTTAGTAGAATACTCTCTAGTGAAAATGCCTTTTTTATTAACAATATGTATTTAATATTAAAAAAATATGAAGAACAATATGTTAGTTATGATAAGGAAAGATTTATTAAATATTTAAATAATTATACAAATGAACCATTACCTAGTGATTTTTTAGAACAATGGTTTGAATTTAATGCTGAATTAGATGAACAAGATGTAAGTGAAATAGAGGATACTCTCATTTATCTATCAAAATATGAATTAGTAACATTAACCAATTGGTTTGGTGAGCCACAAAAGAAGAAGTTAGAATTATTAGGATTAAAGAAGTACTTTAAAGAATTTCACAGTGGTGATGAAATTTTAAAACCGTATAAAGCAAGTTTCATAAATGCTTGTGGAAATAATAAACCAAGTGAATGTGTAATGATTGGTGATAATTTAGAAGTTGATATTATTGGAGCAATAAACGCTGGATTAGATGCTATTCATTACGATGAAAAAGAAAAAGCAGAACATGAATATAAGAAAATAAAAAAAATTGGTGAATTAAAGAAGTTATTATAAGGAGGAATATTATGGAATTAAATAAATATATAGATCATACAAATCTAAAGGCAGATGCAACAATTAGGGATATAGAAAAATTATGTGATGAAGCAGTAAAGTACAAATTCGCAAGTGTCTGTGTTAACCCATATTATGTACCACTCGCACATGAATTATTAGAAAATTCTAATGTAAATGTTTGTACTGTTATTGGTTTTCCTTTAGGACAAAATACTACAAGTACTAAGGCATATGAAGCGATTGAAGCTATTAATAATGGAGCAGATGAAATTGATATGGTAATAAATATTGCTGCTTTAAAAAATGAAGATTATGATTATGTAAAAGAAGAAATTGAAGAAATAAGAGATTCAATCGATGGAAAAGTATTAAAAGTTATAATTGAAACTTGTTATTTAACTCAAAAAGAAATAACAAAAATGACTGAAATATGCAATAAAACATTCGTTAATTTTATTAAAACATCTACTGGATTTGGTAGTAGAGGAGCTAGTTTAGATGATCTTAAAATAATTAATGAATCTAAAAATGAAATTTTAGAAATTAAAGCAAGTGGTGGAATAAAAACATTAGAAGATGCTGAAAAATTTATTGAAGCAGGAGCTACAAGAATTGGAACGAGTAGTGGTGTTAAAATAATGAATGGTTGCGATTGTAATCATTGTAAATGTGAAAAGTAAAGAGGTAGATAAAATGAAATTGTTTGAAGAATTAAAATGGCGAGGATTGATCAAAGATATCACTAGTCCAGAATTGGAAGAAAAATTAAATAATGAAAAGCTAACTTTCTATATAGGTACAGATCCAACTGCAGATTCATTGCATATTGGACACTATTCATCATTTTTAATCTCTAAAAGACTTGCAAAAGCAGGGCATAAACCTATTTTATTAATAGGAGGAGCAACTGGAAGAATTGGTGATCCAAGACCAACTACAGAAAGAGAAATGAAAAGTGTAGAAGAAATAGAAAAAAATACAAAAGGCCTATCAGAGCAAGCTGAAAAGATTTTTGGATTTGAAGTTGTTAATAATTTTGATTGGATTAAAAATATATCAACTATTGATTTTTTGAGAGATTATGGAAAATATTTCAATATAAATTATATGTTAGATAAAGATATAATTAGAAGAAGATTGGAAACAGGAATAACTTTTACAGAATTTTCTTATATGCTACTTCAATCATTAGATTTCTTGAAACTTCATGAAGAAAAAGGTGTTACTTTACAAGTTGCTGGTTCTGATCAATGGGGAAATATAACAGCTGGAGTAGATTTGATAAGAAAGAAAACTGGTGATGAAGTATATGCTTTCACAATGCCTTTAATATTAGACTCTAATGGAAATAAATTTGGAAAATCAGAAGGAAACGCATTATGGCTTGATAAAAATAAAACTTCTAGTTATGAGTTATATCAATATTTGATAAATAGTGATGATAATTTAGTTGAATCATATTTAAAAGTTTTTACTTTTTTAACTCCAGAAGAAATAATGGATATAATGGAAAAACATGTTAAAGAACCACATCTTAGAATAGCCCAAAAAATATTAGCTCGTGAAATTATAACAGATCTTCATGGTAAGGATGAATTTGAAAAAGCTTTAAAAATTAGCGAAGCATTATTTAGCGGAAATATTTCTGATTTAACAGGAAAAGAATTAGAAGATGGTTTTAAAGGTGTTCCACATTTTGAAATTGAAAAGCAATTAAAACTTATAGATTTTTTAGTTGAATATAATATTTGTTCAAGTAAAAGAGAGGCTAGAGAGTTCATAAATGCAGGTTCAATTTCAATAAATGGAAATAAAATGTCTGATGAAAATATTGTAATAACAGATGAATTTTCCATAGATAATAAGTTTATTGTTGTAAGACGTGGTAAAAAGAAATATTATATGGGTATAATAAAAGACATGAAATAAAAATTTTCATGTCTTTTATTAACATTTTAAAAGTAATATAACTACTATAAATAATATACGATTGAAAATCTAACAAATAATTTATTTTCAAATCAATTTCATCTTTAGTTTGAGTATGGTTAATTAGATGAATATTATTTATAATGTTGTTACTTTATAATTATAATATTTTTAATTATTATTATTTCCTAAATAATTTATATCTTTTGAAAAAGCAATAATTGCCATAAACACAATTGATAGTAAACAAAGTCCGACAATAAATGAAGAATCCCTACCAAAACATTGACCTAATTTGATACTTGAATAAATAATAGTTCCAAGTGCTGCCAAGTTTGCAATACCTATAAATCCCCAAATTCCAGTAATAATACAAATAACCGGACTAAGTACTATAAATATAAACCACCATTGTAAGCCTATTATTTTAAAATAAACAATTATATTATATATAGGAATAAGTGATTTCCATCCATCTTCACCAGCTTTTTCAAATATCTTCCACATAACAATACAAATAAAAACAAAAATTGCAACTAGGAAGATTAAATAACTGAAAAAGTATTGTAATAAATATGACATACGTCCTCCTTAAATTAATATTTTTTAATTATTATTTAATTTAATTAATTTTTTTAAAGTAACTGTAATTATTATAAGTAATATAAAACCGGAAAAGACTTTGATATTTAATAAGTCACCTGTTTCAGGGTTAATTTCACCTTTAGTTTGAGTATGGTTATTAGATGAATTTAGATCATTACTTGTAATATTGTTACTTACATTTTGCTGTTCTTGATTTTGGGAATTAACATAAATAACTTTTATTGTATGGTTTTCAATAACTGCACCATTAGTGTCTTTAATTGAAGCATGCAATAAATTGTATTTGTAATTACCAGCACTATTATGAGTGTATTTTAATAAAAAATAAGGATAGCCCTGATCAGATACTTCCCAATCATTACTGAAAGCACCTGTACCATATTCTTTTATTATTTGTTCACTTTGATTATTTTTATTACTTACACTTATATAATAAATTTTATTTTCTGTTCCCTTAGTTATATAGTATTGGTGAATCCATACATCATTTTCTAATTGGACATCACCTTTTTTAACTTCATTACCATTTTGGTCTGTTTCTAATAGTTTTACTTCATATTTTGGTTCTGTTTGTTGACTATTTTCATCAGCAAAAACAGTAATTGGTATCATAAATAATACTGACAATATTATAATAACCTTTTTCATACATCCTCCTTTCTATTATGAGAATATCATAAATTTAAAAAGAAGTGTTAAAAATTACATCATAAAAAGACATCTAATTTACACTTAGGCCTTATATATCAATAAAATAAAAAAAATAATGAAATAAAAAAAGATAGGAAATAAATCCTATCTGTTGTAAAATTCAACGATTAATGATTCGTTAATGTCAGCATTAAGTTCGCTTCTTTCTGGGAATCTTACATAAGTTCCAGAAAGTTTTTTATCATCGAAAGTAACAAATTCAACACGATTGTTTGTTCCTTCTAATGAAGCAAGAACAGCTGGGTGTGTTTTAGATTGTTCTTTAATAGCTATAACATCACCTGGTTTACATCTGTAAGATGGAATATTAACTTTAATACCATTAACAGTAATGTGACCATGATTAACTAATTGTCTAGCACCTTTTCTAGTTGATGCAAATCCTAAACGATAAACTAAGTTATCTAAACGACTTTCAAGTAATCTTAATAAGTTTTCACCATGAACACCTTTTAATTTACCTGCATCATCAAATATTTTTCTAAATTGTTTTTCATTAATACCATACATGAATCTAACTTTTTGTTTTTCTTGTAATTGAGTACCATAATCAGATAATTTTCTTCTTCTTTCATTTCCATGTTGACCTGGTGCATAAGGTCTTTTAGCTAATTCTTTTCCGTTTTCTAATATAGAGAATCCTAAACGACGAGATTTTCTATAAGTAGAACCTGTGTATCTTGACATAAAAATCTCCTTTCCAATATGCTTATACATCGAAAGGCTACCTTGCAAATTTATAGGGTGTTTATTTTAATATCTTCGCTTGCAGCAAAAGTTACTAATAAACCTAAAGGAATAAACACGTTATAAAAATCAAAGTAACGCTGCTAGATGAATATGCAACTATAATTATAATATATTTATATGATTAAGTCAATGAAATTATATAAAAATAACTATAAAAAAAAACAATATTATGATATAATAACAATCAGATGAGGTGATAAAATGCAAGTAAGAAGTTTTGATGAAGCAATAAAAGTTACAGTCCAAAAATATAATTATGGAGAAAAACAAATAAAAAAAATTTATGAGGAATTAGAAAAGGGGAATTTTTCTGTTATAACTAGTGATTGTGGTGCTCGTGAGGTTGTAAGAAAACATTATGATTTTATTAAAAAAAATCATGATAAAACTTCACCATTTACTAGCTTTACTGATTTAACCAATCATTTTAATAGAGTTTTAAACGTTAATAATATAAAAAAAGATGACCCAGAGGCTATAAAATATTTGTATTATAATATTTTGAATCATATGCAATATGAAAACCTACAAAAAGATGTAGAAAAAATAATATTTGAAGCAGCTATACAATACAGTAATGACAATCAGAATAGCAAAGAAAATATTAGAAAATATAGTTTTGATACTCCAGATATAACAAGAAAAGAGGCAACGGACTTAACAAAAATTTATATGGGAATGGAAAATCAAAAACAAAAAATAAATGAAGCTTTTTATAAATATCATGCTTATCAACGTGAATTAATAGTAAATCTAATTAAATATTCATATTATGAACATGATTTTAGTATAAGTTTAGAAGAACAAATAAATGCTTGTAAATCAATTAAAAGATAAAAGAAAACAAAATTTGTTTTCTTTTTTATGTAAAAATGTGTAAAAAAAAGACGATTTGTGGTAGAATTATAATAGTGAGGTGGTGTCATGAATACTATAGTATTAATTATAGTATCATTAGTGATATTAGCATTTCTTTTAATTGTAGGCGTTCTTTATTTAATTCAAAGTAAAAGAGATAAAGACATAAAAAAACAATTAGAAAAATTAGAAATAGAAAAAAATAAGATAGATAGTGCACCTATTGTTCCAGAATTGTCAAAAATAGAATCATATCTTAATAATGAAAAATTAGAAGCAATGTATAATAATTGGAAAGATAGATTGGATGTTATTAGAACAAACCAAATTCCCAAAATAACAGATATGTTGTTAGAAGCAGATTATTCCTTATCAAAGATGGATTATAAAAGTGCAGTATATAAAATTGCTAAACTTGAAATGGAAATTTATAAAGTAAAAACTAATTCTGATTTCTTATTAAATGAAATAAAAGAAATAACAAGTAGCGAAGAACGAAATAGAGGGATTATTACTAAACTAAAATCAATTTATAGGGATTTATATCAAAAATTCAAAAATTCAAAAGAAGCATATGGAGAAATAAATAATTCAATTGAATTACAATTTGAAAATATTGCTAAACATTTTGAAAAATTTGAAGCAGTAATGGAAAAAAACGAATATACAGAAGTAACATCAATTATTAAAACGATTGATGAAATGTTAAAACACATGACAGTAGTTGTTGAAGAAGTACCAAGCATTGTTTTACTAGCGACAAGTATTTTACCAAAAAAAATAGAAGAAGTAGAAGCTGAATATACAAAATTAAAAAAACAAGGATTCCCATTAGACTATTTAAATATTGATTATAATATTGAAGAAGCTCATAAAAAAATTGATGATATAATGACAAGAGCAAAAGATTTAAATTTAGAGGATAGTTTATTTGAATTGAAAGTTTTATCAGATTATTTTGATTCTGTATTTACAGATTATGAAAAAGAAAAAGTTGATCGTAGTACCTATGATGAAGTAAATGAACACTTCAGTAAAAAGTTATCTAAAAACAATAAACTTATTAAAGAAATTTTCGAACAAATAGATGAGATAAAAAATCTTTATAATTTATCAAATGAAGATGTAGATTCTTTATATACAATAAAAGAAGAATTAGAAGCATTAAATAATGATTATAAAGTACTTATTAGTCATACAGGTAATAATACTTTTGCCTTTTCAAAACTAATTCATGAAATCGAAAATTTATCAATTAAGTTGGCAAATATAGAGGAGCGAATAGATGTGATTTTAGATTCTATTGGTAGTATGAAGGAAGATGAAATAAGAGCAAGACAACAACTAGAGGAAATAAAACTTATTTTGAAAGATTCAAAATATAAAATTAGAGAATATAATTTACCAATTATACCTAAAAACTATTTTGTTGAATTAGATGAAGCTCAAGTTGCAATAAAAGAAATAATTAAAGAATTAGATAAAAAACCAATTACAATAGAAGTTTTAAATACTAGGGTTGATACAGCCCGTGATTTAGTTTTAAAATTATACAATACAACTAAAGAAATGATGAAAACAGCAATGTTTGCAGAAATGGCTATTGTTTATGGAAATAGATATCGTACAGAATCAGAAGAGTTGAATAAATATTTAACGTATGCTGAAAAATTATTCTACAAAGGTGAATATCAAAAATCATTAGAACTAAGTATTAATTCTTTAAATAAAATTGAACGTGGAATATATGATAAATTATTAAATTTATATTCAAGTAAAAAGGAGATTACTCAAAAATAATCTCCTTTTATTTATAGTATTTACTTTCAAATTCTTCCCAAGATTTACTAAATTCATGATTTTGAAAAGCCTCTTTTAGTCCGGTTGCTTGTTTTAATTTTATAACTTCATCTAATTCCATTCCAAGTTCTTTACAAATTCTATCATCATTCCAACCAAGTTGTATAAGGTCATTAACAAGTAAACTCATATCCTTTATTTGGTGTGTACCACGAGCTCTGTTATGTCTTATTGTAGAAGCCATTCTATTTTGAATTTGCTTATTAATAACAACAATAGGAATTTCTTTTAAATCAAAAAATTCTTTAGCACATCTGTAACGATGGAATCCATCAACAATTATATAAAGGTCATTTTTTTTGTCATGATATGTTACAATTGGTTGAGTATAGCCATCCTTTTCAATTGAATGTTTTAATAATAACAATTCTGGTCTAGCTACTCTATTAGGGTTATAATCATTTGCTACAACTTTATATATTGGAACCATTTTAACATTTAAAACAGGGAAATCAATTTTCACGTTTTGACTCCCAAAGCATATTTGTGTAGCACCCTTTAGAACCATTTTCTTTGAATCCTAATTGTTTTAAAATTTTAATTTCATTATTCTTACAGGTAAGAATTTTGATGTTTTCCATTTTGTATAGATTAAACATATAATTAATAATGAAGAGTAAATCATCAAGGTTTTCATCATCTAAGATACATAGATCGGGAAAAGAAGTGCATTTTTGTCCAATTTTAATACTGCAAAAGCCAATTAATTCTTCTTTTTTAAAGAATATATACCAAAATTTATCTTTATCATTAATTAGGTATGGTAATTTTTTTCGATATGATCTTTCAGCAAAAAATTTTCCCATGATAGAATAAAACAAATCTTTATCATAGTTTCCAACAAATTCCTTTACTTTATACATAATAACACCTCTATACTAAATTTTTATATTTTTCTTTTAATTTTTTAAATTTTTCGTTATCTCTTTTATTTTGACTAAAACTTAGTCTTTTCATATAAAAATCGTTATGCTCTATAGCACGAGCTATACGTCTCCAACTAGCTACCTTTTTAGCATTTTCTAGTTTTTTATCTTCTTCATCTTTAATATCAGAAACCTTAATCCCTTTATTTTCATACCAGTTAAGAAAAGTTTTAATTTTATGATAATAGTGATCTCTAAGTTCGGGAACATAAATCCCAATACTTTCAAGGAGAAAAATTGTGTATTCTTGCCAAGTCATTGATTCTGGCTTTTCTGTTTTTATAACTCCTAAAATACTAGTACGACAGTATATATTACCAAAATTAACACCATGAACACGATTTAAAACTTTTTCCCAAGTTTCATATTCTAATGCTCTAAATTGATCCAATCCCTTTTTTTGATCATCACCATATGGTTGACATAATCTTTGTTCATATATTGAAACACCATTTTTATACATTTGTTCATATATTTCATTAAATTTTAAATTTAATTTTGAAACAGCTGTCCAAATATCGGGAGCAGTCCAATCGTAAAGAGGAAAACAACTATAGGTATTAGTTTTTTTACTTCCGATTTTTATTCTAGTTGTCCAATTGTTATCTTTAAAAGTTTCTTTTCTTTTATTTATCAAAGTTCTAAAACGATTTAGGCTCTCATCACTCCTAATTCCTATTGAGCAAGCAACATTACCACCCTTTTTTTTACAAAACCAATCAGCAAAATAATTAATAAAATCTTCAAATTCCATCCCTTTAAAAAACCAATTCCACTCTTTAGGAATGTTTTTTTCATTTATAACCCATTTGTTTTTAGGCATTTTTCTAACCCATTTATTTTTTTCATTATTATCCCAACAAATCCATTTTGATTGAATAATTGAAACAGCATTTCTAAGTGATAATGGAAGTGCAATCCAGTACCAAGTGTCTATTACATCCGAAACTTCGTCAATTAACTCTTCAATGTGATTAATAGTAGCTTTATATTGGGCTTCAAAATCAACATATAAAACACTAAATTTAACATTCATTTCACGAGCTTTAATAGCAGCAAGCTGTAACATTACACTACTATCTTTTCCACCACTTATTGAAAAATAAAAATCATCAAAATTATTAAAGATATACTCTAACCGTTCATTAGTGGCTGTTAAAACATCCTTTTCTGTAAAAACTTTTGGCATACATTCACTTCCTAAGAAAAAATTGGTAAAATTTTCCATATATACATAAAAGATTATAACACATATTTTTATAAATATCTAAATTTCGGTTATAATAACTAATAAAAGACTTTTCATGTTTAAAAATTTTTGATATAATTGAATTTAAGATAAGGGTAGGTGTGATAATGGATAATAATGAAGAAAAAAATATACCAACAAACGATTTTGAAATAATTGATATTCCTAATGCAGAAGACAATAATCAAACTGTAGATAATAATCAATTTGAACAAACAATCAATAATAATGGACCAGTTGAACAAATTAGTATTGATAATTCACAAAATAACAATATGGGAGTTGAACAAGTACCTGCTTTTGATGTACAACAGCCTAACTATGAGCAATCATATAATGAATTAAATAGCGCACCAGAAGTATCATATAATAATGTTCAACAACCGATAGAACCAATTGATACTAGAGAAATTAATACCGAAACGCCAATTTCCTATAATGAGATTGGTGATTCGACAATGAACAGTTCTAATCAACAATTAGACAATGTAGAATCAGTAAATAATTATGTTCCTGTAAGTTCTACTAGTAACAATCAAGAAGAAAATAAGGGAAAATTAGATAAAAGTGTTAAGGAAATTATAACTATGGGAATAATTGTAGCCTTAGTTATTATCTTATTACCTGTACTATATAACGTTTCAACTGGTAAGTATAATATAACAAGTAATATAAAAAGTACTGTTAGCAGTTTGTTTAGTAAAAGTTCAAGCAAAACCACTAATAAGAAAAGTGTAAATGAAAATAAAAGTACTGTTATAGATAATAGTGGTGATGAAGAACAAACAGCTGAAGATTTAGGGTTAACTTTTGATTTTGCAAAATATAATAATCAAGTTTTAGATAATGTTAATTTAAATACTTTATTAGACGCATATAAAGATTATTTTATATTATTAAGTCCAACTGTAGAAAATGGAGTTCAAATATATAAGATACAAATTGCGAAAGATGTAAAAAGTGCTGGATATTCAATATCAGATCCTGAACAAGCATTCAAAGAATTTAGTGCTCAGTATTTACAAGCTAGTGCAAATTATTTAATTACAATAACTAATGATAATGATAATGTAACTACAATTATTGCAACAAGACAATAAAAAATTCTCGAAAGAGAACTTTTTTATTTTATAACAGATAATTTTATAATTAAATCCATATTATCATCATCACATATTATATTTTTATGCTCATTATGGCATTTTTCACACTTATATATGATTTTAAATGAATTTTTGAATTTTTCCACACCAATAGGTTTTAAAAGACCACAACAGTTGTTAGAACGATCTCCAGGAAGAATATCAACGTGTTTTGAATATAAACAATATGGACAGTGGTCACGAGCAGTAGAGCTAGCAGGTTCTACCTTTTTATGGCATTTTTCACACACAAAAGATTCATTAATCATGTTAAAACGTTTCATATTTTTACTCCCCTTTAAAAATTAGATGATTACTGTTATTATAACATAGTTATAATTTTAAAAAAAGTATGTTATAATTAACTTGGACGTGATTTTATGGAATATAAATTTTTAATAAATGATTTTGAAGGACCATTAGATTTATTGTTACATTTAATAAAAAAAAATAATGTAGATATATGTGATATAAAAATAAGTGATATTACTAAACAATATTTAGATTATCTAGAAGAAATGGAAAATTTGGATTTAAATATAGCTAGTGAATATTTAGCGCTTGCAGCTGAATTGATTGAAATGAAATCTTTAGTCTTACTTCCAAAACCAGAATTTTCAGATGATGAATATGAAGAAGATCCAAGAGAAAATTTAATCAAAAGATTAATAGAGTATAAAAAAATTAAAGAGTCAACTCCAAAATTAAAAGAACTAGAAGAAGAAAGAAAAAAATTATATACCAAAGTAGCCAGCAATATGAAACAATATCAAGATGAAAATCAAAAACCAGATTTTAATGATATTGATTTAGATTGCTTATTGAATGCTTTTTCAAAATTTTTGGAACGAAAAGAAGAAGAAAAACCACTAAATACTAAAATAACAAAAAAAGAATACTCAGTTAGTAAACGTAGTAGAGAAATAAAATCACTATTAAGAACAAAACAAAAAATTAATTTTGAAGAACTTTTCGAAATACAAACAAAAGAGTACATTGTAGTTACTTTCTTATCTATTTTAGCTCTAGCTAAAAAACAAGAATTGATTATTAAACAAGATAATAATTTTAGTAATATTGTATTATCTTTAAGAGGATGTGAATAAAATGAATTTATTACCAGTTTTAGAAGGAATGCTTTTCATAGTTGGGGAAGAAGGACTAACGTCAGAAAGAATAAAAGAAGTTTTAGAAATAAACGATGAAGAGTTAGAAAGTTTATTAAAAGAATTAAACAAAAGTTATGAAAATGAAAATCGAGGAATAAAATTGGATGTTTTAGGTAATAAATTAAAATTAACAACCAAAAAAGAACATAAGGATTATTATGCTAAGTTAACAGAAGTTGAAATAGATAATGTTTTGAGTCAATCGGCTCTTGAAACATTAGCTATTATAGCTTATAATCAACCTATAACAAGAATAGGTGTTGATGAAATAAGAGGCATAAATAGTAGTCACATGATAAGAAAATTAGTGGCTCAAAGTTTAATTAAAGAAATAGGAAGAGCTGAAACACCAGGAAGACCAATTTTATATGGAATTACTCAAGATTTTTTAGATTATTTTGGACTAGCAGACATTTCTGATTTGCCAAAATTAAATGATGAAATAGAGATAAATGAAGAAGAACAAAATTTGTTTGAATCTAAATATAAAGAAATAAAAGATTGAATAAATAAAAATGATATGTTATAATTATCTTGTTCTTTTATACCGGCCTGGCGGAATGGTAGACGCGATGGACTCAAAATCCATTGGTAGCAATATCGTGAGGGTTCAAGTCCCTTGGCCGGTACCAATAAAAATGTACTAACTATTTAGTTAGTTTTTTTAATAATAAATATTTTAAAACATAAATTAAAATAGGCACAAAATGTTGATTTTTAGTGTCTAATATGTTATTATATTTACCCATCAAGAAAGAAGTGATTAGTATGGATGAAAAATTATTAAAACAAATGATAAAAGAAGTGGAGCAAAAAGCAAGTAAAAATAAATTTTTTTCAACATATATAAAGAAAATACTGTGGTATTTTGGAAATGTAGAACTTTTTACTAAAGAAAAAAAATTAATTGGGATTGATAAGAGTAATAATATTTTAGTAATTAATTTAGAAGATGATAAAATTGAAGTTTCTTTAACTAAAGGTAATGTTAAAAGTAAAATTGAATTGCAATGTGATATAGTAAATATTGAAAGAGATATCATAGAGAAAGAAAAGATGAAAAATAATACTACATGTAAGGAATTTTCAAGCACAAAATTATATTTTAATCCATGTGGGGAGTTGAAGTGTAGTGACAATTGGAATGCATTAATTACTTATTATCATAAAAAAGAACCAATAATAAGTAAAACAGAACAAATTTCATTTTATCACCAAAATAGAGCTTACCAGTACAATTTAATAAACGATAAATTGTGTTCCAAAATAATTGCAAGTGAAAACATTAATTTAAATGATTACATAGAAATTATAGATAATAGTAGTAATTTTCTTGATATTTTAGATTATATAACTACAAAAGTAAATACAGAAAATAATAAAACTGATTTACTTTTTGAGCAAGAAATAAATGAAAGAGAAAAATTAAAAAAATTGATTTTTAAATAATTTTGTATGAAGATATTTCGATATCATAAAATGATTCGACAAATTAAAAAATTAGATAATAAACTATTGATATGTATAAAAGGCAAATAAGCCTTTTTTATGTTTAATAAATTTGTTATAATGAAATAGGTGGTAATAATGAATAAATTAATAATGATAAAATATGGAGAATTAACAACCAAAAAAGCTAATCGAAAAACTTTTATCAATATTTTAAATAATAACATTTTGAAAGTATTACATGGTTATTCTGTCAATATAAAGAAAGATCGTGTTCGTATGTATATTGAATGCGATGAAAATGATATTACAGAAATAACTGAAAAACTTCAAAAAATTTTTGGTTTACATAGTATTGTTATATGTCATAAGGTTAATACTAATATTGATGAAATATCATCAAAAGTATTAGAACTTTTAAAAAATACAAAGTTTAAAACATTTAAAATTAATACTAAAAGAGCCGATAAAAAATTTCCTATTCCAAGTATGGAATTTAATAATAAAATGGGTGGTGTTGTTTTAAAAAACACTGATTTAAAAGTAGATGTTCATACTCCAGATGTCCTTGTAAATATTGAAATAAGACATGAAGGAACATTTATTTATACTAATGAAATACAAGGTATAGGTGGTTATCCTGTTGGTATTCAAGGAAAAGGATTATTGATGTTAAGTGGAGGAATAGATAGTCCTGTTGCTGGATATTTATCTTTAAAACGTGGTGTAGATTTAGAATGCCTTTATTTTGAATCACCACCACATACTAGTATAGAAGCAAAAAACAAAGTAATAAAATTAGCAAGCATTATTGATGAATATTCTGGAAATATTAAGGTAAATATTGTTCCTTTTACTAAATTACAAGAAACAATATATAAAAATGTTCCTGATAACTATGTTATTACTATTATGCGCAGAATGATGTATAGAATTGCAGAAAAAGTTGCAAAAAAAAATAAATGCAAAATTTTAATAAATGGCGAAAGTATTGGACAAGTTGCAAGTCAAACATTATCTAGCATGATAGTTATAAATAATGTAACAAATATGCCTGTAATTAGACCAGTAGCATGTATGGATAAAATAGAAATAATTGGAATTGCAAAAAAAATCAAAACTTATGAAACAAGTATTCTTCCATATGAAGATTGTTGTACAATCTTTTTGCCCAAACATCCAGTTATTAATCCTGATTTAGATAAATGTATCAAATATGAGAATTTATTTGATTATGAAGAATTAATAAATGAATGTGTTGAAAATATAGAAGTAGTTAGTAATTTAAAGCAAAAAGAATTTAATGATATTTTATAACCATAAATTACCAAAAGAAAATACGTATTAAAAAAAACAACCTGTACATGATATTAGTGTACAGGAGGTGAAACAAATGAATAAATCAACTAATAAAATGGTTGCACCAGGAGCTAAAGAAGCTATCGAAAGAATGAAATATGAAATCGCTAGTGAATTAGGTGTTAAAATGGGACCTGATGCTTCAAGTAGAGCAAACGGATCTGTAGGTGGAGAAATCACAAGACGTTTAGTTCAAATGGCTGAACAACAACTTGGAGGATCAAACTACCAAGGAAAATAATTTAATTAAAAATGGACAGTTTTATATCTGTCTTTTTTAATATTTGCCAAAAATTACAAGGAATTATAATATAAAAATAATCCACAATATTAATAAGGTGGTGAGATGTATGTATAATAATAAATTGGTTGCTCCATCTTCTAAAAAAGCAATTGAACAAATGAAATATGAGATTGCAAGTGAACTTGGAATAAAAATTGGTGCAGATACTAGCAGTCGTTTAAATGGAACCGTAGGTGGAGAAATGACAAAACGATTAGTTAGAATCGGAGAAGAACAATTAGCGCGACAACAACGTAACTTTTAAAAAGACCGTTACGCAGCTCGACCGCGAACTCTCCGCCGTGCTGATCTCCCCGGCAAAAGAGAATATCGAGGTGACATTTGGCATCGACCCGTCGCTCGCGGCCACCTACAACGCCAAACACGACACGAAATATGCGGTACTCGATGAAAGTTACTACGAGTTCCCCGAACGGACGGCAACCGTAGAAGCCGGGAAATCCGTATCGGAACCTCTGACCATCCATTTTAAGAACCTCGACCAGCTCGATATAGATGCAACACAGTTGCTTCCGGTAACTATCGTTTCTGCGGGGGGAGGACTTTCGACCCTCTCCGGTTCCCAAACCGTCTATTATCTTGTGCGCCGTTCTTCGGCCATCACGACCGCCGCCGTACTCACCGACAACTGGATAGACGTGCCCGCGTTCGACAAAGCCGGAACCGCCGACTGCGTAAACGGATTGACAGCCGTGACCTATGAAGCCATCGTCCGCGTCCACGACTTCCACTATGCAGGTCCCACCTCGTCCTACATCGAAGAAAAGCTCTCTACGATCATGGGTGTGGAACAACACCTGCTGCTGCGTATCGGCGACACGAATTTCTATGCCG
>URQZ01000015.1 GCA_900550255.1 uncultured Mycoplasmatota bacterium
TCACTATCTTTAACAAATGGTTGTTCTTCTAAACAAATTTCTTTGTAATATTTATTAATTCTTCCTTCAACCATTTTTTCAGCTATTTCAGCAGGTTTTCCTTCATTAACAGCTTGTTCTTTTAAAACAACTCTTTCTTTTTCAATTTCTTCTGTTGGTACATCAGAGCGTTTTACATATTTAGGACGCATAGCTGCTGCATGCATTGAAACATCTTTAGCAACTTCACTACTTGCGTTGTCAACTACTGTAAGAACAGCAATTTTTCCACCCATATGAATATATTCTCCAAATGATTCAGAATCTTTTTTTTCGACTTTTTTAAATCTTCTTAAGCTTAATTTTTCACCAATTGTAGCTGTTTTACTTACAATTACATCATTTAATGTTCCTTCTTCTGTTGGTAATTGTAATGCTTCTTCTACTGTCTTTGCATCTGAATTAATGATTGTTTTTAAAATAGTATTAACCAATCCTTTAAATTCCTCATTTTTAGCAACAAAGTCAGTTTCTGAATTAACTTCTACAACAACTGCTTTATTTCCTTCAATTAATACAGCTGCAAGTCCTTCAGCTGCAATACGATCTGCTTTTTTAGCAGCTTTAGAAATTCCTTTTTCTCTTAGCCAATCGATAGATGCTTCAATATTTCCATCATTAGCTTCTAAAGCTTTTTTACAATCAAGCATTCCTGCTCCTGATTTTTCTCTTAATTCTTTAACTAAACTAGCACTTATCATTTTTTATTCTCCTTTATTAAAATTTAAAGATGATTTTATAATCATCTTATTTATTTAAAGCTTCAATAAGCTCTGCTTTTTTCATTGTTGAATAACCTTTAATTTCTTTTTTCTTTGCCATTTCACGAAGTTCAGCAACAGTCGATTTTGTTAAATCAACAGCTTTTTCTTCTTTTTTTGCTTCTTTAACTTCTTTTTTTGCTTCTTTAACTTCTTTTTTAGCAACTACTTCTTTTTTAGGTTGTTCATTTACTTTATTAGGTTGTTCTCTGTTAAATCTATTGTTTTGATTTCTATCATTAAATCTTCTGTTAGGTCTTCTATCAAATCTTCTTCTATCTTCTTTTCTTTTTACTGTTTCTAAAGCTCTTTCCATTATATTTTCATCGCTTTTTCCATCTTCTTTGATATAGTTATTCATCTTACCACCATTTACTTCAACGATTGCATTTGCCATAACACCTGTAATTAATCTTACAGCACGAATAGCATCATCGTTTCCTGGAATAACATAATCAACCATATCTGGATCACAATTTGTATCAACAATTCCGAATACTGGAATGTTTAATTTTCTAGCTTCTCTAATTGCAATTTCTTCTTTTGATGGATCAACAATGTATAATGCTTGAGGTAATCTTCTCATATCACGAATACCACATAAAACTTTATTTAATTTTTCATATTCTTTTTTAAGTTTTATAACTTCTTTTTTAGGTAATACTTCAAAAGTTCCATCTTTTTCCATTTTTTCGATTTCTTCTAATCTTCTAACTCTTCTTCTGATTGTTTTGAAGTTAGTTAATGTACCACCTAACCATCTTTCTGAAACATAATAAGAATTTGAACGAATTGCTTCTTCTTTGATAGCTTCGCTTGCTTGTTTTCTTGTTCCAACAAATAAAACCTTACCACCATTTGCTGCAATATTTTTTAGTGCTGCATATGCTTCTTCGATTTTCTTTGCTGTTTTTTGTAAATCAATTATATAGATTTCATCTCTTGCTGTAAAAATATACTCTTTCATTTTAGGATTCCATCTTTTAGTTTGATGACCAAAGTGTACTCCTGATTCTAATAAATAACTCATTGACACAACTGCCATATTAAATTCCTCCTTTTGTTATTTCCTCCACCGTTTCAACTTCTTACACCACCAATCGGCACTAGGCATAAAAATCAACGATGTGTGTATTTGAAAAAGCCATATGTATTATAACATATAAACTTTATCTATTCAAGCAAAATATTACTTAAAATCAATATTAATATTTTTCTTTAATTTTGTTTTTATTCTTTGAAGAGCGTTATCGATAGCTTTAACATCTCTATCCAATACTTCAGAAATTTCTTTATAATTAAATCCATTGATTTTTAGTTCAAAAACTTGAATTTCAAAATCAGTTAAAATATGTGATGCTTTATTTAAAATATCTTTTTCTCTTTCGATGTTTAAAAGCATTGTTTCGGGATTACTTTTATCATCACTTAATAAATATTCACAAATATTATTTCCTTCTTCGTCTGTACTTTCAATTGAAAGTGAATCATTTAAAATTTTATGTTTCTGACGCCTAGCTGCAATAGCTGCACTTATCATTTTTCTTTCAATACACGTTTTAGCAAACGTATAAAAGCTTGCATCTTTATTATCTTTATATTGTTCTAAAGCCTTACTAAGTCCTAGCATTCCTTCTTGAACTAAATCATTTATTTCAACTCCACTATTTTTACAATAATTAATAATTTTACGGGCAAGATTGTTAATAAGGGGTTCATATTTTTTATAAATTATTTCTGTAGCTTCTTCATTTGCTTCATTAACATAATATAAAAGTTCATTATCATTGTATTCCTTATAATCCAAATAAATCCCTACTTTCTAGATTTAATTGCTTCATAAATTATAATTCCAGCTGATACAGAAGCGTTTAAACTATTAATTTTACCAATCATTGGAATAGTTGCGATAAAATCACAATTTTCTCTAATGACACGTGACATTCCATTTCCTTCATTTCCAATTATGATTGCTGTTTTACCTTTATAATCAATTTCATCATATGGTGTTCCCTTCATATCAGTCCCAACAATCCAAAATCCTTGTTTTTTTAGATATGAAATTGTTTGTGATAAGTTAGTAACTTGGGCAATTTTCATTCTTTCTAAAGCTCCTACACTAACTTTTGCGACTGTAGGATTAACTTCAACTGATCTATTTTTAGGTATTATTATACCATTTACGCCTGCTGCTTCACATGTTCTAATAATTGCTCCAAAATTGTGAGGATCTTCCAAATGATCCAAAATAACGATTAAGGAATTATCATCATTAATAAATGTATCAATATCAGCATATTTATAATTAGCAACAGATACAATTATACCTTGATGAAGTCCTTTGACAAGTTTATCTAATTGATTTTTTTCAAGGTAATTTATATTAATATTCCTTTTTTTTAATTCCAATATTAAATTTTTATCACTAAAGTTTTTATAAACATACGCTTTTTGTATCGTTTTATTATTTTCGATTAGTTCTTTAACTACGTTTTTTCCATATAAATACAATTTAATCACCTACAATATATTTCATTATTTCTTCTATTCTATTTCTTTTTTTATTTAAATACAAATATCCAATTAGAGCTTCTAAACCTGTAGAATTTTTATAAGTTATTATATTTGTTCCTTTAGGAGCTTTATGACTTTTATGATTTCTTGCTCTTTTTATCATTGCTATTTCTTCTTCGTTTAAAAAATTGTTTTCAATTATCTTTTTCAAAAATTCGCTTTGACTTTTTGCGCTTACATATTTTATTGCTTCTTCTTGTAGTTCTTTAACTTTAATAATGTTTTTATTTAGCAAGTATTCTCTTATATATATTTCATAAATCGCATCACCTAAATATGCAAGGGCAAGTACGTTAATGTTTTGTGTTTGCATTTTTATTTAGTTTTTCTAAATTTATACAAATTATGTTTTGAATAAACAATTTCTTTATTTTCTTTTTTTAAACTTGAACAAATATTAGTGTTTGGACGCGTTATTTCTTTTTTCATTTCTTGATATATTCTTTTTTTGATCTTATGATTCATATTCTTCTCTCCTATCAAATGTTATATTTTTTATCAAGCCGTCTTTTATATCATTTATGATAATTGTATATACTTTTTCGTCATCAACGATTCCGCCACGCATAAGACATCCTCTTTTGCGTCCTATTATTTCAAGTGCTTCATAAAAATCATCATCTACGTAATCCAAATCATATCTTTCTTTCAAAATGTTTGGATATTTTTCTTCTAAGGTCTTTAGGATATAAAATGCTACTTCATTAGTTGGTATTACTTCTTCTTTGATTGCTGTTAGACTTGCTAAATTAAACGCTACTTT
This sequence comes from uncultured Mycoplasmatota bacterium, assembly GCA_900550255.1. Taxonomy (GTDB): domain Bacteria; phylum Bacillota_I; class Bacilli_A; order RF39; family UBA660; genus UMGS1271. The sequence goes on from URQZ01000015.1 coordinate 4,138, forward strand.
TTGGTCATCAAATTTTGGCCACAAAATACCTGGGGTATCTAATAATTCTAGATTATTATTAATTCTAATCCAATCTAGATTTTTAGTTACACCTGGTCTATTTCCAACATTTACGGCTTTTTTGCCAACTAATCTATTTATTAGGGTTGATTTACCAACGTTTGGAATTCCAACTATTAAAGCTCTTGTTCTTCTTTTTTTAAGGCCCTTTTCTTCTCTTTTTTGATTTATTTCTTTCATCATTTCATCGGTTGCAGAAATTATTTTTTTTGTCTCATTTTTGTTTATTAAATCAACTGTTATTACTTTGTATCCTTTTTCTTCATAATATTTTATCCATTTATTTGTTTCTTCTTTATCACATAAATCATATTTAGTCATAATAAGTAATCTTGGTTTATCTTTTATATAATTATCTATGTCAACTATTTTTGAAGAATATGGTATCCTTGAATCTATTATTTCATAAACTATATCTATTAAATTAATCTTTTCATTTATAAGTCTTTTGGTTTTAGCCATATGTCCTGGATACCAATTGATTACCGTATTAGAAAACACTTTTTTATCACTTTCATTCATAGAAATCACTTCCTTTTCACTCACTCATTATATCATAATTATCCTGCAACTGTTTCTTCTGTTTCTTCTTTTTTATACTTTTCTTCAAAATATAAATCTATATAATCTACTACATTGTCTAAAGATACCAAGATTTCCTTTTTTGAATCTAAATTATCTTTATAAAAATTTTTATATGCATCTTTAATATCTTGTCTTTTAGCATTTTTTGGAATTAAATAATGTTGGATTGAATTATCTAAATTACTATACAATGTTGCATCATTTAATATCAAGTAATAATATACTAGCCAATATGATTCATCAGTATAAGCCTTTATAATATCTAGTTCATTAGAATCAAACATATTATTAATAATATAGTAGCTTATCAAAATATAGTTCTTACTATCTAAAACTTTCTTATTCAACATGGGATTTTTAATTTCATTAAGAGATTGCAATTTATTTAATAAATAATAAAAATATAATTGTTCATCATGATAATTAGAAGACAAACTATTATTATAAAACATTATAATTTTATCAATAAAATCTTTGCTTTTAAAAATATCAAATGAATCAAAAATACTACTTATATATAATACAATTTCTGGAAATTTTTTTATTAAATATAATATTTGATGGTAGTTATAATCATCAAAGTATGTTTTACTAAAATCTATATTTCTAAAAAATTCACTCTTAAAAAAATTAACAATAAATACTCTTTGTTTTCTATAATCATCAAGTTTGTGCAATCTATATATCAATTGATTAGTAAAAAATAAATTATTATTGTAATCAAGCTTACCTTTAATAATTCTTAAACCTTGAGTATATTGCTGACTTTTACATTTTCTAGTTATTATCTTCCAATATTTTTCAATAACATCTTCACATGTATATTCTAAATAATTAAAAGTTCTAATTTTGTCTTCATTCTTTTCAAGCTGAAATTCTTCCAATACTTCATCAAATAATTTAATGATTCTATCCTTATCATTTTTCAATGTAAATATATAGAAATCATCAGAGAAATATGAAAAATCACAATCTATACCTATTTCTTCAATTCTCTCCTCAAATCTTGAACTAATTTTTTTTGACAAAACCTCAGCACAATACAATGATATATAATTACCCATTATAATTCCTGCTGTTTTTCCCAAATTCATATGTGATAAAGGTTTATCTATTTCTTGATTAGTAGTAATGTCATTAAAAATATAATGGGTGTATATTTTATCATAAAAAGATTTAATATCACACCTTATTAATAAATCGTAATCTATTAATTTATTATAATCAATTAATTGCCATTCATTATAACTGTTTTCTTTAAATTCCCCTAAATCATAATCTATCTTCATTCTTTTATGAGCATCTAGACATTCTAAATTTTCAAAATCATACCCTAAATTACTAAATTCATTTTTATAATAATCGTATGCTAGTTTAAAATTATATATATTAGGAATTTTTAATGTTCGAAACGTATTATCATCCTTTTTTATTCTGAAATTAAATGGAGCACTCCAAGAATTTTTATTAATATCAACACTAGAAAAAATAATCTGTTCAATATCCATAAAAAATCTAATTGTATTTTTAAAATTATAATAATAATTAAATCTCATTTTTTCACCTCTTTAATAAATTACTTTCATATTTTAAAATTACTTCTACTTTTTCTTCTTCATAAACTATAATTTTATCAATATATTTTGTAATTAAATCTCTATTTAACTCTTCTATTATTTCATCATCTAATTTTTTTAGATTTAGTAGTTCAATAATTTTATTATATAAATCATTTTGTCTAATTCTATGTTTGGTACATATTTTTTTATTTAGACTGTTTCTACAATAGTAATAACTATTTTTCTTACCTTTAACTAAAGCCATAGGCCCATTACAATCAGCACAGAATAAATAGCCAGATAACAAATCATTTTTATTAGTACTTCTTCTTTGTACTTTTAACATTTCTTGAACTTTATCAAATACCTCTTTAGAAACTAATTCTTCATGATGATTTTCAAATTTTATCCAATCTTTTTCTAGATTCTTTACTTCTCTATGACTTATATAGTTTTCATTTTTTCTTTTACCTTGTACTAAAGTTCCTGTATAGTTTTCATCTCTTAATATTCTATCAATTATTTCATAATTCCATTTATTATCTTTCTTAGGTTTGGTATATCCTAAATTATGAGTTTTCTTATATAAAGCAGGAGTCATCACTTCTCTTTTATTTATTTCTTCTGCAATTTCAGATTTAGTCATTCCTAATAAAAACATATTAAATATTTCTCTAACTATATCTGCTGCTTCATCATCAACTATTAATTTATGAATATCTTCTGGATTTTTTCTATATCCATAAATAACTGAAGATCCAACAAAGTTTCCATTTTCTTTATTTATTCTTAATGATTTTTTAACTTTAACTGAAGTTTCATATGCCATATGATCATACATCATATTTTTTAGCGGAACATCTAATCGTTCCATAATGTTATCATGCATTAAACTATCAAAGTCATCATTAATGGAAATAAATCTTACATTCTTATCAGGAAAATAATAATGTAAATAATAACCCACTTGAATGTAATTTCTTCCAAGTCTAGATAAATCCTTAACTATTACTGTATTAATTAAACCACGCTCAATATCTCTTAAAAGATTTTGGAAACCAGGTCTATCAAAAGTTGTTCCGCTATATCCATTATCAATATACTTTCCTACTATTTCTAAACCATTATTTTCACAATAATAATCAGCCAATTTATTTTGATTATCTATACTATCAGAATCACTATAACTCTCATCTCTTGATAGTCTTATATAAGCTCCAACATTATATTTTGACATAGTTTCAACTCCCTTCATTATTATATCAAAAAAGTAGGATTTCTCCTACTCATCAGTTCGTAATATCTTAATGTTGCGATTATTTAATGATGGTGATGATGATGTGTTTTCTCTTTAAATTCAACATTACAATTGTCATGCCAATCTAAAACAATTTCTTCATTTTGATATCTTTCATCTACAAAATTCAATGCTTCTTCATAACTATTGGCTTCTTGTTCAACTATCCTATTTAATGTTTCAGTCACTTCAACTTTATATTTTTTCATTTATATCATTCCTCCTCCATAATAAAAAAATTACTATTTCTAGTAATCAATTTTTATTGGTTCATCATTAACTATTTTTAATCTATACTTTTCTATTAAAAAATTTTTAATATCGCCTATATTACAATCACTAATAGACATTTGAGAAAGTGAATCTAATGATGCTTCTATTATAGTATTTAAATTTTCTTCAAATATTAAATGTTCATTAAAACATTTAGCAATATAAAATGAAATATACTCGGTTAATATATTTATTTTAATGTGTCTTTTAATATCATTTTCAAATTCGTTTATTTGTTTTTCTAACTTAATATCATTATCAATAAAATCATTTTTTATTATTATATTCATCACCAGGTCAATCTTAATTCTCTTTTTAAAAAAAATTATACAATTCAATTAAATATAGAAAACAAAAGATTCAGATATCAAATCATCTGAATCTTTTCTATTCGAATTTAGCTCCACAATGTGGACATTCTGTATCATCTTCATCAACTAATTTACCACAATCTCCACAGGTAAATTCATCATTGTCATTTTCATAAGTAGCATCTATAACATCTAAGATTTTATTACATATTTTAAAGTAATCATCAAGTAATGAACCTACTTGTTCCATTAATCCTTTATCAGTGTATGAAAATGCTTCATAAAAAGCAAAATTAACAAATGCAACATACTTAAATGCTTTTTCAGAAAATGATTTTATTAATCCGTATAAAGTTTTAAAATATTTTCTTTCAATATCTGAGCCAAAAACATAGACAACTTTATCATAATCTGATAATTCATCAATCGATTTTTTTACACTTCCTATTGTTTCTAATATAACATGTTTAAAAATATTTGCATTTTCAATAGCATTTTCTATAATTTCTGTTCTTTTTGTTGCTTCCATAAAATTCATATTAAAAGGTATATTGTTTTCTCTTCTAAAAAAATCAACAATTAAATCTATTGCATCATTTTCTAAATCTTCATCTTTTTGTTCATATTCGCCCCATTGCATAATTAAATGATTTGCTTTAACCATATTCTGTCTGTAATTATATATAGATTTTAATATTTTTATTACTTCTTTTTTTGCTGTATCATCCTCAATTTTACAAGCAACTATATATAATTTATATTTTTTCGTTTCATCAGAATAAATCGGAAAACCACAATTATAGCAACAGTCATCATCTTCATATATTTTTTCATCACATAAAAAACAATTTATAAATCCGTCTTCGGTTTTTTTCTTACTCATTATTTCACCTTCTCTTATAATAATTATATCATACTTTTACAAAATAAGATTAATCGTAATATTACTATTTTCCGAACACTCAGTAAAAGTTGAAAAGCCCTTATTTTATAATGGGGTTAACTGGAAATATCAAGTCCCTAATTCCTAACCTAAAAATCATTATTTTTAGCTAATTTTTATCATTTTTTACAAATTTTCACTATTTTTTAATAAAAATATGTAAGATTCAATTCTTAGTTTTTCCTTATTTTATAAGGGTTTGTTAAAGGGGTTGAATAAAACAATATCAACCAATTTATATTGGTTTTATTATCGTTCATTTTTTTCACTTCCTTTTTTATAGATTGTAATAATTAACTTCTATTTCTTATAAATTCGTTAAATATTACACTACTAATTTTTCTTCCTTGACTATAAGCGTATTCATCATTTAAATAATTTTTATCCTTAAAATTCTTAATAAAAATAGTTAAAACATAATTTCCATATATTGTTGAAACTATTCCACCATCATTTCTAATCGCTTCATACTTACCACTTTTCGTAGCATAATAATTTATAATTGGATTTTCAACTTCACTATAAACTTTATCTATTCCGTCTCCAACCATTTCAGTATATTTTTGATTTCTTATTATATCAATAATTTCCTTTGTCATTTTTTCATTAAATAGTTCATTATTATTTAATTTTTTCCATACCAAATAATAATCAAATGCAGTGGTTTCAGAAAAGACTTCATTTTCAACCGATTTAAATTTACTATATAACTTAGTATCATTACATCCAATAGTTGTAATAGTTCTATTTATATTATCTATACCTAAAAAGTCAATCAAAATATTTGTTGCAACATTATCACTTATAATCATCATTAAAGTTGCAATATCAATAACTGGTAATTCTATTCCTTTTGTTAAATATCTCATTACTCCGCTTCCGTTTACATAATGTTCATCTTTATATATTAGTTTTTGTTCTTTTTTTATGCTACCATTATTAATCTGATTAAACAATTCAATAAGAATAAATATCTTTATGCAACTTGCTGCATTATACTTTTCCTTTTCATTAATTTTTATTTTAGTACCCTTAAAATCATCATAATAAACAGCTACTTTTCCATCAAAATTGATTATAATATCTTTTATTACATTTTCTATATTCATATCTCATTACCTCCTATAATAAATTTCATCAATATATTATTTTCATTCCTCTATTATTTATCTTTTAGTCTTTGACATATATTCAGGGTACCGATTAATTTCTTTCTTATCAATACCATTATTATTTGAACTATTTTTCTTTTCTTGTCTCATTTTTCCTCTTTATTTTCATTTAAATATCTATTATAAAATTCATCCATTGAGGAAATATATTTTTGATCTTGTATTATTCTAAATTTTTCATATTCTTTTTCAGCTTTTTCTACTGCTTCTTCATGAGATATACTGCCACTATTATTTAATACTTTTTTTCTTCTAAATTTTAATAAATCATCAGTTGCATTAATCCAATCTTTCATTGTCATTACATGTCTTTGCTTCGCCTCATCTTCTGCAAATACTAAAAACATATTTGTTAAATCTTTTAAATTATTCATTTCTTCTTCATTTAAATAATTTTTAGCAATTACTACATCATACTTATATATTAAACCATCAGGAGAATTTTTCCAATTAGTTAACCCCATATGCTCTTTTTTTGAATTTACTCTATTATATATTAATTCAGCAGCAGTATGTCCACTTATAGCATAGTGCAACTTATTTTGAACTATTTTAAAGAAAGTATAAGCTTCTTCTGATTTGGGATTGTAATCTGTTGCTGTTGCAATAAATAAATCAGTGATTTTTTGATATGCCATTCTTTCACTTACTCTAATTGTTTTGATACGTTCTAATAATTCATCAAAATATTTCATATCATATTTATTTCCATTTATAAAACGTTCATCATTTAAAGCAAAACCTTTAGTCATATATTCTTTTAATATTTTTGTTGCCCATATTCTAAATTCTGTTGCTTTTTTAGAATTAACTCTGTATCCTACTGCAATTATGGCATCTAAACTATAAATAGTTGTGTTATATTTTTTTCCGTCATCGGCAGTTAACGAGCATTTCTCGGTAACTGATTTTTTATCTAACTCATTATCTTCAAATATATGTTTCAAATGCAAACTTATATTATCTGTAGAACATTCAAAAACTTTTGACATTCCTTTTTGTGATAACCATAAAGTTTCATCTTTATAAATAGCATCTACTATAATATTGCCTTCACTATTTTTATATATAATTAATTTATTATCTTCCATCAATACTCTCCTTTAGTTTTTCATAACTTCCCAAATCCTAATTAATATCGATTTTTCTAACCACATATTATTTTCAATTTTTCCATAATTTTCATGCCTTTTATATTTTAAAATAAAACTTACTTATAAACAATTATAACATATTATTTATTTTTAAGATACCTAAGTACGCTTTATATTCACTTTTAAATTTTGAATTAATATTAATTGAAGAATTAATTTTATTTTTTAATAGTTCTTCTTTTTCTATATTTAATTTATTAATTTGTAACATATATTTTTCTTTAAAATCTGTATAATTGGATTGTGAAATATAATTCTATTCATAATCTTTTAAAAGTTCTTGAATTAAGTTTTTATATTTTCTCAATTGTACTTCTATTTCACTTAATTTAATTTTTCTTACTTCTTTATTATATTCAGCCTTAAAAAACAATACTGTATCATCAATTTTAGAATCAACATCATCTGAATTTATTTCATCTAATGTTATATTCTCGATTTTATCTAATTTATCCTTTAATTCACTTATAATTGATTTTAAAATTGTAATATGCTAATATATACCGATAAGAGGTGATTTTAATGAAATATGATGGATACTATTTAGTAGAAGTATTAATGCCAGAAACATATTCTTTAACAGTGAAAGCTGGGTGGACCAATTACCACCTATGTACTAGAAATGGAAATAATTTTTACGATGTTGGTACTAATAATTCTTATTGTAAAAACTCTGGATTTGGACAACCAGAAGTAATAAGTTGTATGCCGCTATCTGAATTTTACAATAGATTAGGATTAAAAAGAAGATTTGTTAAACGACGTTCTGAACGCAGTGAAGCATATAAACTAGTAAAAGAACATAAAAAAGTATTAAAAAATAAATAATAAACTTATTATTAAATAAAATGTAAAAAACCTCTTGTATCTCAGAGGTTTCTTTATATTGTAAGGGTATATTTTTATAATTCATCATATTCAGCTTATGCTTCTAAAATGGGAGCTTAGTTTCAGCTATTCCATCTCCTACATATATTTTACTTTTTACATATAATATATATTTTATCTTCAAAGCGTTGCTTTTCATTTAAAATCTTTTTTTCAGCCTTTATTATTTTAAAATTATATTTGGTTAGTAGTTGTTTAATAAACTCAACATCATATAATTTTTCTAATACATCATACTCAAATACTAAATTTTCGTTTTGTATTACCTTTACATTCGTATTGACTAAAGATTCTTTCTCTGTAATATAATATTGTACTTTAATATCATTATCTCTATTACTAACTATATTTTTGTTTAAAGGCAAATATTTTTTATCATAAATATCAAAGATAATATAACCATCTTTATTTAACATAGTATAAGCATTTTTCAAAAGTAATTTAAGCTCACTTTCTTTTAAAATATGATTAACTACGTCGCAAGTTAATGTAATTAAATCATATTTTTCTTCTGAGGAATATTTAGTTATATCTGATACAAAAAAATTTATATTGCTATTTTTTGTTTTACATAACTCTATCATATCATTTGATATATCTATTCCTGTTGTTTTAATTCCTTTATTATATAGAAAATCACATAATGTTCCTACACCACATCCTAAATCTAAGTGTTTTTTTATTATTTTATTATTGATTTCAAAATATTTTAATATAGCATTTCCCATAGTTATACTAAAATAATCCCACCCATACTCATTATATATATTACAAAAATCTTTACTATACATTTATATCACCTTTCTTATTAATTTTTAAACAAAATATAATAAATGATGTTTTTAAATCTGAATATAATTCTTTCTTTTACTCTATCTCGTTTTTTTTGATTCAAATAATTACAACTATGTTTCATTTTCTATTATCCATATTATATCTTCTATTGACTTATCAATATTAAATATTCCATTACCAACTGGATAATAAACAGGATAAACTTTGTATGTGTTTTGATTGATTTCTATTTCATGATATTTTTTTCTGTTTTCAGATACGGCTATTTTTTTATTTAAAATAATAGAACTAACTTGATTTCCAAAAGTTATAATTATTTTTGGCCTTATTATATCAATTTCTTTAAATAATAAATCCAAATACTTTTTTAAGACTTCATCAGGCAACGGTCTTGCATCTATTTGTGTACATTTTCCTAAGTTAGTAATAAATAATTTTTTATTAGTTATTTCCTCATAAACATAATCACAAAATTCATAATCCCAGTCTTTTGGTTTTTTTTCTTGAATTTTATTAAACACATCTTCACTTATTAAATTAACCTTATAAAATAATTTCCATATATTTTTAGTACCTAGCCAAGGTGACTTTCTTCCCTCCCAAGACTTATCACTTGCAATGTTTCTACCAGTAGGATTCATAAAAACAAAACAAATATCTGGGTTATCTTCGCATCCACCATTATATATAGAATCTAGGTTTTTAGCCCCATATTTAATTTGCAACTTATCATAATCTTTTTTTAAATCTTCTACTTTCAAAGTATTCACCTTCTACTATTGGATTTAATATATTTTATTTTTTAATTTCAGTTGTTTTTTCTTCGGCAAAAATAATTTTATTTGCACAATTTATATAAATTATCAAATATGATATTGATACTAAAAAGCCAGCACAAACATCGCTTGTATAATGAACTCCTAAATAAATTCTACTAATACCAATCATTATTATTAATAAAGATAATAAACTAATCAAAACTATCTTCAAACTCTTATTTTTAATATTTTTATAAATCAAATAAATTAGAAATCCATAAAATGCCATACTTATCATTGAATGTCCTGATGGAAAACTATAACCTGTTTCATCAATGATTCTAAATTCTGTTGGTCTCGGTCTTTGAAGAATAAATTTGAAAATTTGATTTAATATAGTAATTATAACTAAATTTGTTCCTATTAAAATTCCTATTTTTTTGTTTTTAATAAAAGCAAATAAAACAATAGTTAATAATATTAAACAAGTAGCACTTCCACACCATGTTATCATTTTTACAAACCCAGTAATAGAATCATGAATTAAGTATGTTGATACAAATTTATAACCAATAACGTCCCCATTCATTATATCGTGATTAAAAACATCCTCTGCTAACGCAAAAAACAAAAGCAAACAAATGAAAAAAATAATCCATTTATAGTTATTAATAATTAATTTTTTTAGCATTCATGTCACAATCCTTTATCTTTCATCCTACAAGTATTATATCATGTATAGTAAATATTAGTAAAAATTAAAACATTATTTTTATAACGTCCATTATTTATTTATTAATTTTAGTAATTTTTCTTGTTGTTTTTTATAATCATCTAACAAATAATGAAATTTTTTATTTTGAGCTAGTAAATCACTTTTTTTTAATTGAAATAATTTAATTATTTCATCTTTATTAAAAGTATTAAGTAATTTTAACAAATCTTCTTCTTTTAATTTTTCGATATTTAAATCATGATACAATATTAATTTTGAGATTGTATTTTTAATTTCTTCGTTTAAATCATATTTTGAAATAAAATTTAAAAATATTTCATTAGATTTATTCCAATGATCATAAAAATGACCTATTCCATTTTCATCTTCAGTATAAACGAATGGTTTTCCAATATCGTGAAATAAAGCAGCCATTCTCAGTGCAAGACTATTAGGAACGCCATCTACAACGTGTAGAATGTGATCATACACATCATAAATGTGCCAAATGTTATTCTGGTTAAAGTTTTTACACGCTGACAATTCTGGTATCATTTCAAAAATTTGTTTTTCATTGAACTTGATATTTTTACTAGGTTTATCACTTAGTAAAATGTTTATTAAAAAATCTAATTTCACTTTAATCCTCCATTTATATTAATTATTAAATATGTTAGATTATAACATAAATATCATAAAAATGGTAGCATAAACTACCATTTTACAATTACGATAATCTTACAATATTTATAAAAGCATTTGTTCCATCAGCAGTAGATACTGTGGCATTTACGTTTGAACTCAAGCTTAATCCTATTTCATCATTTGCGGATAAAGATACGATTATACTTCCGTTTAATATATCATCAGTATTTGCTTGCACTTCTTTAATAATTGTTGAACTACTTATTGGATTAGAATTTTGAGAAACAGACAAAGTAAGTGTTGCTTCTACACTAGGTGATCCATTAAAAAAATAATCAATTTTATAAACACCATTTGCAGTGATTGTTAAAGTATTAGCATTTGTTCCAGTTATTCCGGATAAAGGTGCGGTTGTTGTTAATGGAACAGGACTATCTGTATCTGCTGTCAAACTTATTGTATCTGTAGTGGTATCATATTTACTACCATAAGATAAAGCTGATTCTCCACTTGGACCAGTCGGACCTGTTGGACCGGTTGGACCAATTTCTCCTTGTACACCTGCAGCTCCTTGAATTCCTTGTGGTCCGGTTGGGCCAGTCGGACCTTGAATTCCTTGTGCACCTGTCGCACCTGCTGGAATAGTAAAATTCAAAATTGCATTTTCATTTGTACCAACATTAGTAACAGATGCATTTGTTCCAGGATTTCCAGTTGTTGTTGTTCCTATTGTTATTGTAGCGGGACCTTGAGGTCCTGTTGGACCGGTTGGACCAAATACCCCCATTTTTTCTTTACAACGTTTTCCTTCTTCTAAAATCTTTTCAATTTTATTAGAATATTCACAACCCATTTTTAACTCCCCTTTCTATATTATCTTATGATTAATAAAGAAATTGGAATATTGTTATTGACTATTAAAACCATTTTTATATTGATACATTATCTAAATTATTTTTTGAAAAACCGTTGTATCTAATTTTTTATAATCATTTTTAAGATAACAAGCATGTGCTTTTTTTCGAAAATTACTAGATTTAAATTGAATACAATATATGTCTTTATCTTTAGCATACTGTTCTAATTTTTTAAGCATTCTTGATGCTATTCCATATCCTTGATATTCATCCTTTACGCACACATAATTTAACCAATAAAATATTTTATCTTCGTTTGCATCATATTTTTCTTCAATTAATATATGTCCTATTATTTCATTATTCATAATAGCAATAATTGATTTATCTAATCCCTTTCTCGTAATCTTTTCATATCCGTTATTCATATCTTTTATATTAAAAAAATTACTTATTAATTTTGTTGTTTCTTTAATATCACATTTTTTTAAAAATCTTACTTCTAACTCCATTACTACTGCTTCCTCACAATCAAGAATACATTATCATATTTTACATAAAGTGTAAATGATATTTGACTATTTCGTTTTATAATGTTAAAATAACAAACAATCAATGGGAGTGATTATATGTTTAAAATAGGTGAAATTGTTTATCATGATACTTTACATTTTAAAGATGGTAAAAAAGATAACAAGAAAAATCGACCTTGTATTGTTATATATAATAACCCTGCCCAAAAATACGTTATAACTATTCCAATCACATCAACTACAGAATCATTCAATAAAAATAATAAAAATTACTCATTTATTCCTCATGTTATATACAGCGAAAGAAAATTAAATTTTGTTAAAATTAATAATATCCTTAAAAATAGTTATGATAATACTCATACTACGAGTATGATTATTGATAAGGAAACTTTAGTATTAATATTAAACAAAGCCTTAAAACTTAAAAGTAATTCAAAATTTCGTGATTTATTTATTGATATTATTGAAAATATCAAATTTGAAGAAAAAGAGCAAAAAAGAATTAAAAAATTAGAAAAATCAAATAAAATAAAACAAGCAAAAAGAAATGTTAATCATTAAACATTTCTTTTTTTATCCCATAAAAGTTTTTAAAATTCTTTCTAATTCCGTTTTTATAATTGGTTTTGAAATATAATCATCAAAACCTTCCTTCAAATAGTTTTCACGAGCCCCAGCAACAGCATTAGCAGTAAGTACAACAATTGGTCTATCATATCCATTTTCATGTAATTTTTTCTGTGTTTCTGTACCTGACATCTCAGGCATCATATCATCCATAAAAATCAAATCATATATATTACCGTCTTCTATTTTTTTTAAACATTCAAAACCACTTTCAACCGTTTCTATTTGTGGATTATATTTTTGAATTAATCTTTCTGCAACCTTAAGGTTTAATTTATTATCATCTACAATTAGTATTTTTTTATCACTTAAGTCCAAAACAACTTCATTTTCTTCCATCTAATCACCATCTTAATTATAGACTATTAGGACATAATTGTCTATTTTTTTATGTCAACAAATGTAAATATTTGACATTTTTTAAAAATTAAGCATTAACCATTCTGGTTTTATAATCATAAGAAGTCCGATAAGCAACATAATTATTCCACCAATAAGATGAGAATACTTACTATATTTATTTGAAATTCCTGTTATTTTTAAAGTGAACATTGCAATCACAAATACAATTATATCATCTATTAAAAAGAAGAAGATATAGATAAGAATATAAATCATATAAGATAATTTACTTAAATTATTAAGAGCTAAAATTTGAGTAAATAATAATGGCAATCCAGCTGAACATGCAAGCTCAATAAAATTAACTGATACTGCTAGTGTCATAACACCTAGTAGTCCTAAAATTAAACTTTTTTCAAGCGTAAATTTCTTAATTTTTTCGATTATATTTTTTCGCTTTTTACTATCTACTACTTCACATCCAGTGTCTTTTTTTAAACTTTTATAAAAACTTTTCAAATTTATAAAAGCTGCAATTATAGCAATAATAGCAATAGTAATTCTTAACCAAATAACCGTATTCATTTTTATGGCTACATTTAGCCAAGCTACCATAAACAATAAATATATAAACGCTGATGTAAATAGGAATGTTAGTCCTAAAATCCACATTTTTTTACGATCTTTTGTTCCGAGTAACATGCTTATTAAGAAAACTAACACCCACATAGCACATGGATTAAAACCATCAACAAGTCCAATAACAGCTGCAATAATTGGTAATGAAACCTTCTTTACATCAACTTTTCCTAAGATAGGTAAATCCTTAATACTATCATCTTTATCTTTTTTTGGTTCTTTTACTTCTTTTTTGATAGTTGTTTCATTAGCTGTTTTACCAGCTAAAACGTTCCCTACTACATCTTCACAATCTTCTTTTAAGCACTTCTCAATATTATTTTTTATCATCAATTTAGTATTATCGTTAAATCCAACTGTATATTTATCTCCGATAATTGTAAGTGGAACATAGTTAGTTGAAGAGTTTAATTCTTTCTTTACCTTTGCCATCAATTCCTGATTATCAGTATCATACCATACTTCGTATAAATGAATATTTACATCATCATATTCCTTTTCAATTTCTTTTAAATATTCTCTTTCCTTTGCACAATGTGGACAACCATCACCATGAAATAAATATAAGTTTACTTCTTTTGCACTTACTAATGTTGGAATTAATAATAATAAAAGTAATACTATTTTCTTTTTTAACATACTTTAACCTCGCAAACTATCAATTGTCTCTATAATCTCTTTTTTACTTTTTTCTCCTATAATTCGACCTATTTCGACATTTTTATCATTTAAAATGATAATTACAGGAATTATTTTACCTATTTGGTATTTTTTTATTTCTTCTTCATCCGAATCGTAATCTAATTCCTCAAAAGTAAAGGAAGGATATTTTTCTTTTAATTCTTCCCAAATATGATATGTTATGATACAACTAGAACACCAAATTGCACTTATTCTAAGTAACTTCAAATTTTCACCTACTTTAATTTTAAATGATTATAACATTCATCAAAAGCCTTTAAAAAGGCATCTATTTCTTCTTTTGTTGTTAATCCTGAAAGACTAATACGTAAACTATGTTCTGCTTTATCTTCATCTTTTGTTAGCTCTAAAACAGCTCTACTAATTGTACTAGTTGAACAGGCACTCTGAGTTGATATAAAAATATCATATTCTTCTAGAGCGTGTAAAAATGTTTCTGGTTTAGCGAACATAACACTTATATTTAAAACATGTGGCAAGCAATACTCGTTGCTATTAATTGTTACCTGTTTATACATACTAAGTTTTTCAATTAATTTTGATTTTAAATATTTAACGTGTTCATAATTATCTCTGATACTTAAATCAGCAAGTCTTAATGCTTTAGCCATTGATGCTATAAGTGGTAAAGCTGGGGTACCACTACGAAATTTAGTTGTACTTTTTCCGCCATGGATAAGTGGTTCTAGATTAATGCCATCTTTTTTAATAAGGCAACCTACTCCCTTTATACCATAAAATTTGTGAGCTGAAAAACTAACTAGATCAACTTTTTTTAAATTCATACGTACTTTTCCTACACTTTGAGTAGCATCTACGTGAAAAAAGCATTTTTTATCTTGTAACATTTCAGCTATTCTTTCAACTGGCTGAACTAGACCTGTTTCACTATTAACAGAAGCTATAGTTACAAGTATTACATCATCATCTATTAAACTTTCTAAATGGTTAATATCAACTACTCCATGTTCATTTGTTTTAACAAACTCTACTTCAAAGCCTAACTTTTGTAAATAACCTATTGGTCCATATATAGATGAATGTTCTAAATTAGTTGTAATTATTTTTTTACCACGATTTAAATATTTTAAAGCTATTCCTTTAATTGCTAAATTGTTTGACTCTGAAGAACCACTTGTATAAATTATTTCATTTGGTTCTACTCCCATAATATTTGCAATTTGTTTAGTTGCACTTTCTTCTAATTGTTTTGACTTCACACCCAATTTATGTAAAGAATTTGGATTTCCAATAAATTCACGACAAACTTTATTAAAGCTATCTAGTACTTCTTCATTTACAGGCGTTGTAGCCGAATAATCTAAATATATCATATTATCACCTAGATAATTATATCATTTTTGATATTATTTGACAAATATAAAAATAAGTGTTAAAATATCAAACTCGTAAAAGAAAGGGGCATGTTTATGAATAAAACTCTATATCTTTGTGATAAAGAAACAATGTATACTTATGAAATTAATTTTGATGAAAATGTATTAAAAGAACAAATAAATAATTTATTAAACTTAAATCTTGAATCCTATTATATAAATAATGATACAGTTCATTCTACTTATAATAGATATACTAATATTCAAAGTTCTTATGATTTAATTGTTTATTTGAAGAAAACATTTTTAGAAAATGAAATAATAGATTTATCAGAAATAAAGAATTTAATTGTATCAAATAATTCACGTATGCGTACACCACAAACTATAAGTGCTATCGCTAGAATACTTGAAAATATTGATTATAAATTAATTAAAAAAGAAGATATTACAAGACTTAAAATTTCAATTAAATCAACATATCTTAATAAATTAATTAGTTATATTGATAATGATAGTAATATCATAGATGTTGCTACAAAAAATAAATCAGTTTATAACAATTTAAGAATTGATTTACCTAAAGAAATTGAAAATGAAAAAACTAAAGCTATTACTAAGTAATAGTTTTTTTCTTATTTTAATATACTTTATTGGTGATTATATGTATAAGTTTATTGCTCATCGTGGTAATGATGACGATTTAGCTGAAAATTCTAAAGAAGCAATTTTAAATTCTTTATCAAAACCATATATTGATGGAGTTGAATTTGATATTAGAATTACAAAAGATAATAAATTTGTAATAAATCACAATGCTACTATTAATTTAAATAGTAATAAAATCGGTACGATTAAAAATATGACTTTAAAACAATTGAAAGAAGTTAAATTTAAAAATCATAATAAAGTATATAGGATTTCTACTTTAAACGAAGTATTAAAGCAAATAAAAAATGATAAAATTATTATCATTGAAATAAAAGAAGAAAAAAATTATAATACTTATCAAAAGAAAAAATTATTAAAATTATTAAAAAAATATAGTTATTTAAATATCTATCTAACTAGTTTTAATTATGATTTAATTACTGATTTAAAAAAGGACTATTCAAATTGTGGTCTACTTGTTGGAAAAGTTTTAAATAGAAATAAAGATATATCTGTTTTCCCTTTTTTATTAATTCCACTTGATTTTTATGAAAAATATGAAGGAATACAGCAATTATTTATTTGGACGATTGATTCTCCTAAAAAACTAAAAGAAATATCTAATGATTGCTATATAATAACTGATAAGGCTTTTTTACTTTTTAATTCTCATTATAACCACCATTAACTGTGGTTGCAACTTCTGATATAATCATAGAATTTTTATCTTTTCTCTTTAACATTTTAACCACTTTATACATTTCTTTTCTTTTAATCATTATAAATAAAACGTTTTTATCACTATCCTTACCCTTTCCTTCTACACAAGTTAGGGCATATCCTCTCTTTCTAATGTAATCAATCATTCCATTATTTTTATCAGTAATACATGTTAACATATTTGATCCTAAGGCAAGTTTTTCTTCAATGATACTGCCTAAGTAAGATCCAACTAATGATCCTAAGCAAAAAAATACAATTTTTAATGGATCCTTATTAACATTAACTACCACCAATCCTGTTGACAAGACCCAAACTAAAGCTATAATTAATTGAAGAATTGCTCCAAGTATTTTTTTCCCATTCGAAACGACGATTAGTCTTAAAGTTCCAATAGCATTTTCAATAATTTTTGAAACAAAAATAAATATATATGTAAAAATTGCCATATTATCACACTCATTTATATTGTGACTATATTTTTTTATCTTATACTTTAAATTTTATGATATACTAATTATTGAAAGGGTGATAGAATGAATTGTATTTTTTGTGAAATTGCTAATAAAAAAATTCCTTCAAAAGTAATATATGAAGATGATGTTGTTATTTCGTATTTAGACATAAATCCAGATAGTAATGGTCATACTTTAATAATTCCTAAAAAACATTATACTGATTTAGTTGATATTGATGATGCTACATTATCACATATTATGAGTGTTGCTCGTAATTTAAAAAAATTACTGGAGGATAAATTAAAAATTGATGGTTTAACTTTAATTCAAAATAATGGTGATGTTCAAGAAGTTAAACATTATCATTTACATTTAAAGCCTTATTATAAAGAAAAACAAGAAATATTACCAATTGATGATATATATAACAAAATAAAAATGTCTTAAGACATTTTT
This sequence comes from uncultured Mycoplasmatota bacterium, assembly GCA_900550255.1. Lineage (GTDB taxonomy): Bacteria > Bacillota_I > Bacilli_A > RF39 > UBA660 > UMGS1271. Next base: position 22,618 of record URQZ01000015.1, read on the forward strand.
TAATTTTCACTAAATTCAAATTCTAAATCTAGGATACGAACATAATCACCATCTACTGCTCCCATTTCTTTTAATTTTTCATCTATTCCCATTCTTCTTAATTTGTTTGCAAATCTTTTAGCAGCTTCATCAGTTGTAAAACGTGTCATTCTAAGTAATTTTTCTACTTCTTTTCCTGATACAACCCATACATTTCCATCCTTAGTAATACTAAAGGGTTGTTCTTTTTTAAATTTATATAAGATATGACTTTCAAACTTTTCTTCTTCATATAATGGTTTCTTTTCAATCGTATCTAACATTTTTGAAAGCTTAATCAAAACCTCTTTCATTCCTTGATTATTCATTGCAGACACTTCAAAGATGTCAACATTTTTTACTTTTTTTCTAAATTCTTTTAAATTTTCAGTTGAAGTTGGAATATCCATTTTATTGGCTATAATGATTTGAGGTTTTAAAAGCAACGATTTATTAAAGTCTTCTAACTCTTTATTAATTAAAAGATAATCTTCATAAGGATTTCTTCCTTCAAAACCACTCATATCAATAACATGAGCTATTATTCTAGTTCTTTCTATATGCTTTAAGAATTTATCACCAAGACCTTCTCCTAATGATGCTCCCTTAATTAATCCTGGTAAATCAGCTACAACAAAGGATTTACTATCGCTTACTCTAACAACACCTAAATTTGGAGTTAATGTCGTAAAATGATAAGCGGCTATTTTAGGTTTTGATGCTGATATTTTAGATATAATAGTTGATTTTCCAACGCTTGGAAGTCCAACTAAACCTACATCGGCAAGTAATTTTAATTCAACTTTTACTTTTTTATATTCACCTGGTTCTCCGTTTTCAGCAAATGAAGGAGCTGGATTAGTTCTTGTTGCAAAGGCAATATTTCCACGTCCACCACGTCCTCCATATGCAATTATAGCCTCATCATCTTTTTTAGTTAAATCAGCTATTATTAAATTAGTTTCAACATCAGTAATAACTGTTCCTATTGGAACTTTAATAATCAAATCTTCTGCGTTTTTACCATTTTTAGCTTTACCTTCACCATTTGTTCCTTTTTTACCTCTAATTATACGATTATATCTTAAATCAACTAATGTATTTAGACCCTCATCTACTTTAAAAATGATGTTACTTCCTCTACCACCATTTCCGCCAAATGGACCTCCCATTGGTACAAATTTTTCACGACGAAAGGCCATACAACCATTTCCACCATCACCTGCATATAATTCAACGATTACCTCATCTGTAAACATAGTATCACACCCAATCTCTTTATGTATTATACCCTATTGTATCTAAAAAAACAATAAAAAAAGAGTTTATGCTCTTTCTGCATAAACACTTACTTGTTTTCTATCTTTTCCGACTCTTTCGAATTTTACATATCCATCCATTTTAGCGTATACAGTATCATCACTACCGATACCAACGTTTTTACCAGGATATATTTTTGTTCCTCTTTGACGATAAAGAATTGA
>URQZ01000016.1 GCA_900550255.1 uncultured Mycoplasmatota bacterium
GATGTATGAAATGGTATGTGTTTAATGATAAGGAAGGAAATGCAACAGTAAATGTTATATTAGATCATAATACAACGGCTAGAGTAGCTTGGAATTCAACCGGAAATAATAGTGAAATGAAAGAAGTAGCAGATGCTTTAAAAAAAGATACAAGGACATGGAAAAATACAGCCAGATTAATAACAGCAAATGAAGTTGCTAAGATAACAGGGAATACAGGATTTGATGCAAACAAGGAAAATCAAGACTGGTTCTGTTTAGATACAAATCAACCAGATACTACAAGTTATTGTGCGAAAGCTCAAGGAACAAGTGAATATGCATGGTTATTTGATTATACCTATGAATGTACAAATTATGGATGTAACACATCAGATTTAAGCACATGGGGATATTGGACAAGTACATCTTCTTGGCATGTCAGTAGATTTGGCCATTTGAGTAATACCAATGCTAATTATGCTGATAGTGGAGTTCGCCCAGTAATAACAATTTCTAAAGCTAACATTTAATTAAAAGTGTAATTTGACAATTTAAAAAATAAAGAATATAATAGCACCCATTAAAGGGGGATTATTATGTATAGAAATATTAGTTTAGAAGAAGGAAATTACGTATTAAGTGAGATTGAAAAACAATTAAATAAAGAAAATATTGAATTAGATTTAGAACAACAAATTAAAACGTTGGATGTTTACGCTGACAGCATTAAAGAATTAACAACTAAAGGATATGAAGTTACAGAATTTACTAAAATAGCAAGTTTATGTAATGCAGGCTTTATTTTTCCATTTACAAAAGATGAAGAAAAAAATTTAAATATTATTATTTCCGTTTTACTTGAAATGACATCAAAAGTAGATGGTGAAATAGAAATAACAGAATGTGATCCAAAATTAAAAAATAAAATAGTTAAAAAAATAGCTAAAATAAAGCGTGATCCAAGAATCAGTCCTTATAACTTAGGACGTTATTTACAACAATTATATAATCAAAACAAACATTTAGTTAAATAAAAATGGACTAATTCATTATTTTTTGATATAATGTATTAGTCTTTTTAAATATATAAATCTATAAAGAAAGGAGAAAATATGAGTAAAATAAATATATTTAGCCTTGGTGGGTTAAATGAAAATGGGAAAAATATGTATGTAGTTGAAATAGATAAAGATATATTTGTTCTTGATGCAGGATTAAAATATGCAGATGATCGTATGCTTGGAGTAGACTATATCATACCTAATTTCGATTATATAAAAAACAATATAAAAAGAATAAAAGGATTATTTATAACACACGGACATGATAGTCAAATGGGAGCTATTCCAGATATTATTAAGGAAGTCCCTGAACTAGAAATATATGGTACGGATTTTACAATTGAAATAATTAAAAAGGAATTAGAAGATGAAGGTTTAAGTAGTAAACATTTACACGTTATTAAACCAAACCGTAATATCAAATTTGGAGCTAATAGCATTTTTCCAATTTCCCTTACACATTCGGTTCCAGGAAATGTTGGTTATGTAATTAATACAAAAGATGGAGCAATCGTTTATACAGGAAACTTCGTTTTTGACCAAACAGTTACTCAACCTTATAAAACAGATATTGGAAAACTTGCTTATGTTGGAAAACAAGGTGTATTGTGTTTAATGAGTGAATCTTTATATGCAGATAAACCAGGATTTACAACACCTAATAATAGAATTGCAAAAGTTGTAAGAGAAACCTTAGATAAAGCAGAAGGTAGAATTTTATTTAACATTTCTAATGCCCAATTTTATCGTATTCAAGAATTATTTAATGAATTGATGTTAACAGATAAAAAAGTTGTTATTATGGGTAAAAAACTAGAAAATATGATAAACAAAGCAATCGATTTAAAATATCTTGAATTTGATAAAAGAAAAATTTCAAATATTCGTCATGTTAACGATGATGATGCTGTTGTTCTTATATCAGATGAGAGAGAAAAACCTTTTTCAAATATCAGTCGTATAGTAAGAGGATATGATAAATTTGTAAAAATAAATGATAAAGATACTGTTGTTTTCGCAGCTCCTATTTATGATGGAATGGAGAGAAGTTCAACACGTATTTTTGATGCGATTGCTAAAATCGGAGCAAACCTAGTTATCATAAATTCTAAAAAATATCTATGTCATCATGCTTCAAATGAAGATTTAATGATGATGCTTAATTTAATGAATCCTAAATATTATTTTCCAGTTATAGGTGAATATCGTCATCAAGTCGCAAACGCTAATGCAGCTAAACGTATTGGAATGAAAGATGAAAATATTTTATTAAAACTAAACGGAGATGTAGTAACATTTAAAAACGGTAACTTGGAAGATAATGGAGCTAAAGTTAAAATAGATGACATCTTAGTAGATGGAAAAACAATAGGTGACATTGGTGAATTAGTCCTAAAAGATAGAGAACTTTTAAGTGAAAATGGAATTGTTATTGTAAGTGCAACTATTGATCGCGCAACTAAAAAAGTTTTAGCAGGACCAGAAATATTAACACGTGGATTTATATATGTGAAAGATAATATTGACCTAATAAAAGAAGCTGAAAAAATATCATTACAAATTATAAATGATAACATAAAACCAAATTACGTTGATTTTAATAAAATTAAAATGGGAATCAGAGATAAATTGGGAAAATATTTGTATAAAGAAACAGAATGTAAACCAATGATTCTAATAGTTATTCAAGAAGTATAATTAGTATACTTCTTTTTTTAAAATTTTTTAGCACTCTTACTTGACAAGTGCTAAAATAGTGATATAATATACATGTAATTGAATAAAAGGAAATTACATGCATCAAAAAAATAAAGGAGGGGTAATTATGAACATAGGAAATATTTATGACCAAAAAGAAGAAAACGTTTTAGAAAAATATGGGCGTGACATTGTCAAAGATGTTATTGATGGTAAAATCGATCCTGTTATTGGACGTGATGATGAAGTTAGAAGCATAACCCGTATATTATCACGTAAAACTAAAAATAACCCCGTTTTAATAGGAGAACCTGGGGTAGGTAAAACAGCAATTGTAGAAGGACTTGCACAAAGAATTGTTAAAGGAGATGTTCCAAATAGTTTAAAAGATAAACATATATGGGAACTTGATATGGGAGCACTTATAGCAGGTGCTAAATATCGTGGAGAATTCGAGGAAAGACTAAAAGCTGTTTTGAAAAAAATAAAAGATAGTAATGGTGAACTAATTATGTTTATCGATGAAATTCATATGATTGTTGGATCTGGTGCAGAAGGAGCAGTTGATACATCTAATATGTTAAAACCAATGCTTGCTCGTGGTGAAATAAAAGTTATTGGGGCAACTACTTTAAATGAATATCGTAAATACATTGAGAAGGATGGAGCTCTAGAAAGAAGATTTCAACGTGTTCAAGTAAAAGAACCAAATGTGTTAGATACAATAACTATTTTAAGAGGATTAAAATCTCGTTTTGAGGTATATCATGGAGTTAACATAAAAGATAGAGCACTAGTTGCTGCTGCAACTCTATCAGATCGTTATATAACAGATCGTTTCTTACCAGATAAAGCCATTGATCTAATTGATGAGGCATGTGCTACAATTAAAGTACAAATTGATTCAGTTCCAACTAATCTAGATGAACTTACAAGAAAAATTATGCGTATGCAAATTGAACTTGAAGCTATTAAAAAAGATAAAGATGAATTAAGTAAAAAAAGAGTAGAGGAATTAAAAGAAAAAATTGCTAAATTAAAAGAGAAAGAAACAAAATTACGTAGTGATTGGGAAAAAGAAAAAGAAGTTAATGAAAAAATAAATACCAAAAAAGATGAAATAGAAAAAGCTCGTTTTAATTTAGAACAAGCAGAAAATAATTATGACTTAGAAACAGCTGCAAAATTACGTCATGGAACAATTCCAAGATTAGAACAAGAACTAAATGAATTAAGAAAAATCGATTCATCTAAAATATTAAGTGATATTGTAGATGAAGAGGATATAGCAGCAATCATTTCTAAATGGACAAATATTCCAATTAAAAAATTAGTTGGTGGTGAAAAAGAAAAATTAATTAACTTAGAGTCAAATATGAAAAAAAGAGTTAAAGGTCAAGATGAAGCTATAAAACTTGTTAGTCAAGCAATATTAAGAGCAAGAGCAGGTATTAAAGATCCCAAAAGACCTATTGGTTCATTTATCTTTTTAGGTCCAACAGGTGTAGGAAAAACAGAAGTAGCTAAAACTTTAGCTTATGAATTATTTGATGATGAACGTCATATGGTAAGAATTGACATGAGTGAATATATGGAAGCCCATTCTGTATCTAGATTGGTTGGAGCGCCTCCTGGATATGTAGGATATGATGAAGGTGGTCAACTAACAGAAGCCGTAAGAAGAAATCCATATAGTATTGTTCTATTTGATGAAATAGAAAAAGCTCATAAAGATGTTTTTAATATTTTACTTCAAATTTTAGATGATGGACGAATTACTGATTCACAAGGTAGAACTGTTGATTTTAAAAACACAATTATTATAATGACATCAAATCTAGGTAGTGAATATATTCTAGATAATAAAGAAAATAGTGAAGAACTAGTCATGGATGAATTAAAACATACATTCAGACCAGAATTCATAAATCGTATCGATGAAATAATAATTTTTAAAGCACTTTCTAAAGAAATTGTTTATGATATATTAGATAAAATCATCAAAGAAATAGAAGTAAGACTTCAAGATAAAAAAATATCAATTGAACTTACAGAAAAGGCTAAGAAATTTATAATCGATAATTCTTATAATCCTGATTTTGGAGCACGTCCAATAAAAAGATACGTTAGTCGTAATTTGGAAACATTGATTGCAAATAACATTATTATGGATAAAATAAAATTTAATAGCAAAATTATTGTTGATGTAGAAAATGATAATTTAATTATAAAAGAGAATCAATAGATTCTTTTTTTCTGGTCTAAAAATGGTTGACATGCATAAAATATAGTGTTATATTATTATTGCGTTTAATTTAGATTTACCTTGTGTAAATCTTTAATTAAGACAAAAAAAGAAACACCTGGAAGTGTGTAATGAAAGGAGGACGAAAAATGCCTACTATAAATCAATTAGTAAGAAAAAACAGAAAAGACAAAACTAGAAAGAGTAAATCACCAGTTTTAGGTATTGGTTATAACAGTAGAACAAGAAGACAAACAGCACAAAAATCTCCACAAAAACGTGGTGTATGTACTCGTGTTGGAACAATGACACCTAAAAAACCAAACTCAGCGTTAAGAAAATATGCTCGTGTTCGTTTAAGTAATGGTATGGAAGTAACTGCTTATATCGGTGGAGAAGGACATAACTTACAAGAACATAGTGTTGTTTTAATTCGTGGTGGACGTGTTAAAGACCTTATCGGTGTTCGTTATCATGTAGTACGTGGTACACTAGATACCGCTGGTGTTGATAAAAGACGTCAAGGTCGTTCTAAATATGGAACAAAAAGACCAAAAGATAATAAATAATTAAATATATAATAGTGAGAGGAGGATTATAATGCGTAAAAGACGTGCTGTAAAAAGAGATGTTTTAGCAGATCCTATTTATAATTCAAAGTTAGTTACAAAGTTAATTAACCAAATTATGCAAGATGGAAAAAAAGGAACAGCTCAAAAGATTTTATATAATGCTTTCGATATGATTAAAGAAAAAACTAATCAAGATCCAATGGAAGTATTTGAAAAAGCAATGGAAAATATTAAACCAGCTTTAGAAGTTAAATCACGTCGTGTAGGAGGAGCAAACTATCAAGTACCAATTGAAGTTAAACCTGCACGTTCTCAAGCGTTAGCTCTTCGTTGGCTAGTTAACTATTCACGCCTAAGAGGTGGACACACTATGGCTGAAAACTTAGCTAATGAAATTATTGATGCATCAAATGGTGTTGGTGCAGCAGTTAAAAAACGTGAAGATACACATAAAATGGCAGAGGCTAATAAAGCATTTGCTCATTATCGTTGGTAATAAGAAAGGAAATAAAATATGGCTCGAGAATATAGTTTAGATAAAACTCGTAACTTTGGTATAATGGCACATATTGATGCAGGTAAAACAACTTGTACAGAACGTATCTTATACCATACAGGTAAAATCCATAAAATTGGAGAAACACATGATGGTGAATCTCAAATGGACTGGATGGAACAAGAACAAGAACGTGGGATAACTATAACATCAGCAGCTACTACTGCGTACTGGAAAGATCATAGATTAAATATTATTGATACTCCAGGACACGTAGACTTCACTGTAGAAGTGTCTCGTTCACTTCGTGTACTAGATGGTGCAGTTGCACTTCTAGATTCAAATGCTGGTGTAGAACCACAAACAGAAACTGTTTGGCGTCAAGCTGATGAATTCAAAGTACCTCGTATGATTTTCTGTAATAAAATGGATAAATTAGGAGCAAGCTTTGAAATGTCACTTAAATCAATTGATGAACGTTTAGGTGTAAATGCTAAACCAATTGAATGGCCAATCGGAGCTGAAAATGAGTTTAATGGAATCATAGATTTAATTACTCGTACAGCTTATCATTATGATGGAAAAGAAGATGAAAATCCAGAAATAATTGATATTCCAGCTGATTTAGTAGATTTAGTTGAAGAAAAACGTAATGATCTTATTGAAACAGTTGTTGAATTTGACGATGCATTAATGGAAAAATACCTTGAAGGAGAAGAATTAAGCGTTGAAGAAATTAAAAGCGCTATCCGTAAAGGAACTTTAGCAGTAGAATTTTTCCCAGTAATGTGTGGTACAGCTCTTGGAAATACTGGAGTTAAATTACTTTTAGATGCAGTTGTTGATTACTTACCAGCACCAACTGATATTCCTTCAATTAAAGGAGTAGACATGAATGGAAATGAAATTGAAAGACATCCTTCAGATTCAGAACCATTTAGTGCCTTAGCATTTAAAGTAATGACAGATCCATTTGTTGGAAGACTTACCTTCTTCCGTGTATATTCAGGACATATAACTGGAGGATCATACCTATTAAATGCAACTAAAAACGTTAAAGAAAGACTTGGACGTATTCTACAAATGCATGCTAATAACCGTAAAGAAATATCAGAAGTATTTACAGGTGATATTGCTGCAGCAGTTGGATTTAAAAATACAACAACAGGTGATACTTTATGTGATGAAAAACATGCTTGTATTCTAGAAAGTATGGAATTCCCTGAACCTGTTATTGAACTTACTGTTGAACCAAAATCAAAAGCTGATCAAGATAAAATGGGTCTTGCTCTTCAAAAATTATCTGAAGAAGATCCAACATTTAGAGCAAGTACTAACCATGAAACAGGTCAAACTATCATAGCTGGTATGGGTGAACTTCACTTAGATATCATCGTTGATAGAATGAAAAGAGAATTTAATGTTGAAGCAAACATTGGTCAACCACAAGTTTCATATCGTGAAACAATTACACAAGCAGCTGAATGTGAAGGTAAATATATTAAACAATCAGGTGGTCGTGGACAATATGGACATGTTTGGATTAAATTTGAACCAAATCCTGATAAAGGATATGAGTTTGTTGATGCAATCGTTGGTGGAGTAGTTCCAAGAGAATATATTCCAGTAACTGATAAGGGACTTCAAGATGCTATGAAAACTGGTGTTCTTGCAGGATTCCCAATGGTTGATGTAAAAGCAACATTATTTGATGGATCATATCATGATGTTGACTCATCAGAAATGGCTTATAAAATAGCTGCAAGTATGGCTTTAAAAGAAGCTAAAAATAAATGTAAACCAATTTTACTAGAACCAATTATGAAAGTTCAAGTAATTGTTCCTGAAGAATATTTAGGAAATGTTATGGGAGATATTACATCTCGTCGTGGACGTCCACTTGGTCAAGAATCAAGAGGAAATGCTTTAGCAATTGATGCTATGGTACCACTTTCAGAAATGTTTGGATATGTAACAAGTTTACGTTCAAATACTCAAGGTAGAGGACAATTTACAATGGTATTTGATCATTATGATGAAGTTCCAAGAAACATTGCTGAAGAAATCATCAAGAAAAATGGTGGAAACTAATTAAAATGTTATAAACTGGGAAAAAATGCTTGCTATTTTTTCCTAGTTAATATAAAATATAAAGTGTAATTAATATAAGGAGGAAGAAAAAAATGGCAAAAGAAAAATTTGATCGTTCAAAACCACATGTTAACATTGGTACAATTGGACACGTAGACCATGGTAAAACAACTTTAACTGCTGCAATTTCATCTCATTTAGCTGGAAAAAACGGTAATGAAAAAGTTGATTTTGCCAACATTGATAAAGCACCAGAAGAAAGAGAACGTGGTATTACAATTAATACATCACATATCGAATATAGTACTGCAAATAGACACTACGCTCACGTAGACTGTCCAGGACATGCTGACTATGTTAAAAACATGATTACAGGTGCTGCACAAATGGATGGAGCAATCTTAGTTATTGCTGCAACTGATGGTGTTATGGCTCAAACTCGTGAACATATCTTATTATCACGTCAAGTTGGTGTACCTCGTATGGTTGTATTCATGAACAAATGTGATATGGTAGATGACGAAGAATTATTAGATTTAGTTGAAATGGAAATTCGTGAAATCTTAAGCGAATATGGATTTGATGGAGACAATACTCCAATTATTAGAGGTTCTGCTCTTAAAGCTCTTGAAGGAGATCCAAAATGGACTGCTAAAATTGATGAACTTATGGATGCAGTTGATACTTGGATTGAAACTCCTGAAAGAGATACTGATAAACCATTCTTAATGCCAGTAGAAGATGTATTTACTATTACTGGACGTGGAACAGTTGTTACAGGACGTGTTGAAAGAGGACAATTAAAACTTAATGATGAAGTTGAAATCATTGGTCTTAAAGAAACTCAAAAATCAGTTGTTACAGGAATTGAAATGTTCCGTAAACAATTAGATTATGCAGAAGCTGGAGATAACGCTGGTGTTTTACTTAGAGGTATCTCTAGAGAAGATGTTGAAAGAGGGCAAGTTCTTGCTAAACCAGGAAGTGTTACTCCACATAAAAAATTCAAAGCTCAAGTTTATATCTTAAGCAAAGAAGAAGGTGGAAGACATACTCCATTCTTCTCAAACTACAGACCTCAATTCTATTTCAGAACTACAGATGTTACAGGTGTTATTGAACTTCCAGAAGGTGTAGAAATGGTTATGCCTGGAGACAATGTTGAAATGACAGTTGAATTAATAGCTCCAATCGCTATTGAAAACGGTACTAAATTCTCAATCCGTGAAGGTGGTAGAACAGTTGGTGCTGGTAACGTTTCTGAAATCGTTGAATAATATAGTTTAAAACAGAACAATTTGTTCTGTTTTTTCTTTATCAAAATATAAAAAAAGCGATAAGAATTTCTTATCGTTTTAATATATTTCTAAGTGGAGCTGTGTTTTGATACATAAAATATAGTGCATTATTGGTAATTAATTCCAAATCGCCAATATATTCATATGATAAGGCATTAAATCCTAATTTAAATTCATTTAATCCATTATAAGGATTGTTTTCAACATTTAAAGATGTCATTCCATTTAAGTTAAACTTTTTAAATCCCTTTTTAGAATATCTTTCAATTAGTTTCCAAATCAGTAAATGTTTAGAATTTAAACTTTTGTATTTAGGATCATATCCATCCATTAAAATAAAAATCTCATCATTATTTTTAATAACTAAACAAGATGCAGTAACAATCCCATCAGGATAATTACGAAGATACTTGGTAGCTTTAACTAATATTTTTTTATAGTTTTCAAAATTTTGATCAACTTCCATTTTCTCACTTAATAAACGATGATTTATAGTAACTTCGCTATTTGTAACCATATTACTATAATCAAGAGCCTTTTTCTCCCATTGATGATATTCATTTTGAACAAATTTTAAATGAGCACTAGTATCTAATTTTGAATAGAAAAATTCAACTTTTCCAGTTCTATTAAAATAATTGTAACAATCTTTAAAATATTGTAAGTCTCTTGGATATTTTTTCTTAGTTTGTAAATATAAATACTCTAAATTATTAATATCACCTTTATATATTTTGACACCTTTTTTTTCAGCAGTTCTGATTTTAGTTCTAAATTGCTTACGAATGTTTCTAAACAACATATAATAAGGCATATCTAAATTAATAATTGCTTCATAACGAGGCTTTAAAGCTTCAAAATAATTGTTATAACCTAAATGAGCATATCCTAATTTTTGAAGATTAGTAAAAATATTACCGAAATAACTATTTTTAGTTAAAACATTATTTTTTTTGTCATAAATATTTTTAATAATTAAAGGACTTATTTTTATAGCCATAACGTTTTTCTTGTTCAAAAAGGCTTTTATTTCCTTTGTGAAAATAGAAAGTAAATTAAAATTATTATAATCAATTAAGAATCCACGAGGAGCATATGCATATTTGAATTTTGATAATTGTTCAATTAAGATTAAAGAAGCAGCTACTATTTGATTAGAGTCATCTATTAATCCAACGAATAAACTAGTAAACTTTTGATCTTGCATAATAAGAGCATATTCAACCGTTTGATAAATCGATTTAATATTAAACTTATTACTAAAATTATTAAATTCTTCATTAGTTAATTCCTTAATATACATAAAATCACCTCCATATATTCCTAAATATTATAGCATATAAATTAAATAAAAGATAGAAATTGTGTTAACAAACTAAAATAATTTTGATATAATAATTTAGGAAGGTGTATAGAATGCCAAAGAATAAAAAAGTATTTATCTTAGGAATGGCTAAAAGTGGATATGAAGCAGCCAAATTACTAAGCAAAGACAATAAAGTTTTAATAACTGATATGAAAGAACAAAATAAACAACATGTTGAGGACCTAATAAGTCGTGGAGTAGAATATGTTATAACGAATAAACCAGAAGAATTATTAGATGATTCATATGATATGATGGTAAAAAATCCAGGTATTTTACCAACTCATAAATGTGTCCAAAAAGCACGTGAACTAAACATAAAAATAATTAATGAAGTAGAACTGGCTTATAGCTATTTACCTCATGATATTAAAATAATAGGTATAACAGGTTCAAATGGAAAAACAACTACAACTACATTAGTATATGAATTTTTAAAAGCAGCTAAAAAATCCGTTTGCTTAGGAGGTAATATTGGATATCCCCTTTGTAGCTTAGTTGACAAAATAAAACCAGAAGATATTTTACTTTTAGAAATATCAGACCATCAGTTAGTTGATATGTATGATTTTAAATGTGATATTAGTGCCTTACTTAATTTAAGTGAAACACATCTTGATTTACACGGAACATATGATAATTATAAAAAAGCAAAGAAAAAGATTTTTAATAATCAAATAGAATCAGATATAGCTATTCTTAATTATGATGATAAAGAAGTAATGCAATTAACAAGTGATGTTAAAGTTCAAAAAAAATATTTTTCGGTAAAAGAAAAAAAAGATGTTTATATTGAAAATGATATAATAAAAATTGGAAATTTTGAATTAAATACAAAAGATATAAAATTAAAAGGAATACATAATTATGAAAATATAATGGCTGCATTATTAATTATTGATACATTAGATATTGATTTAGAATGTACAAGAGACGTTTTAAAAAACTTTAATGGTGTAGAACATAGAATTGAATTTGTAAGAGAAATAAATGGTGTAACTTACTATAATGATTCCAAGTCAACAAATCCAGTAGCGACAATAACAGCCCTAAATACTTTTACAAATCCAACAATATTATTATTAGGTGGATTTGAAAGAAATCAAAATTTTAATGAATTAAGTGATTATTTAGGACATGTTAAATGCATAATATGTTATGGAGAGACAAAAAATAGAATAAAAGAATTTGCTGATAAACAAAATATAAAATGTTTTGCTTTTGACTCTTTAAAAGAATCAATACAAAAAGCAGTTGAAATATCAGAAAGAAATGATACTGTATTACTTTCACCTGCATCAGCATCTTGGGATCAATATGATAATTTTGAAACTCGAGGTAATGAGTTTAAAGAAACGATTTGGAAATTGGAGGAATAAAAATGACAGAAATACAAGATATAAAAGCTAGAGAGATTTTAGATTCTAGAGGGAATCCAACTGTTGAAGTAGATGTTATCTTAAAAAACGGAATAATAGGAAGAGCAAGTGTTCCAAGTGGAGCTTCAACTGGTTCAAAAGAAGCCCTAGAATTACGTGATGAAGATCCAAATAGATATCAAGGAAAAGGTGTTTTAAAGGCTGTTAATAACGTTAACACATTAATAAGAGCCAATTTAATAGGAAGAGACGTACTTGATTTTAAAGCAATCGATGAACTTATGATTAAATTAGATGGAACAGATAATAAAAGTTCTTTAGGAGCTAATGCTACATTAGGTGTATCTCTTGCTTGTGTAAGAGCAGCTGCTTTAGCTAAAAAAATGCCTTTATATAAATTTATCGGAGAAGGAAGAACACTTCCACGTCCTATGATGAATATTTTAAATGGTGGAGCTCATGCTGATAATAATCTTGATTTCCAAGAATTTATGATTATTCCAGAAGCAGATACAATAAAAGAGAGAATTCGTATGGGATCAGAAATCTTTCATACTTTAAAAAGCGTTTTAAATAATAAAGGTTATGCTACAGGTGTAGGTGATGAAGGTGGATTCGCACCAGATTTAAAAGGTAATAAAGAAGCACTAGATTTAATTTGTGAAGCTATTAAAAAAGCTGGATATGTTCCAGGAGAAAATGTTTTCTTAGCTTTAGATGTAGCAGCTAGTGAATTTTATGAAAATGGAAGATATGTTTTAAAGAGTGAAGGAAGAAGCTATAACAATGAAGAATTAGTTGATTATTTAGAAGAACTTGTTAATGAATATCCAATCATTTCAATTGAAGATGGATTGAATGAAACTGATTATGAAGGATTTAAAATTTTAACAGATCGTCTAGGAGACAGAATTCAACTAGTTGGTGATGATTTGTTTGTAACAAACAAAAACATCTTTGCAAACGGAATTGAAATGGGAATTGCAAATGCTATTTTACTTAAAGCAAACCAAATTGGAACAGTAACAGAAATGTTAGAAACAATCGATCTTGCTAAAAATAATAATTATAAAACAATTATTTCACATCGTAGTGGTGAAACAGATGATAGTTTTATAGCTGATTTTGCTGTAGGTCTTGATTTAGGTCAAATTAAAACAGGATCAATGTCAAGAATGGATCGAATTTGCAAATACAATGAACTAATTCGAATTGAAGAAGATATAGAAAAAGAGGATTAGTAATCCTTTTTTCTATTTTAAAATATCTTTAAATAATGTATAATATTTTTATAAGAAGGTGAGCTATGAAAAAATGTGTAGTTATATATAACCCTAATAGTGGTAAAGCAGTAAAACACGATTTTACAGAAGAATTTACTAATATTTTGAAGGAATATAATTATGATGTTAATTTTATAAAAACCGAATATAAAGGACAAGCTAAAGAAATTGTGACAAATTTAGAAATTGTAGACTTAGTTATATCAATTGGTGGCGATGGAACCTTTAATGAATCTATGACAGGTAATCTAAGACGTAAAGAAAGACTTGTTTTAGCTCATATTCCAATGGGAACAGCCAATGACATTGGTGCAATGTTTGGATATGAAAAAAACATCTTTAAAAATTTAAAATTATTACTAAATGGTGTTGTTAAAGATATAGATATTTGTACAATAAATAATCAACCATTTGTATATGTCGCAGGTTTTGGAAAATTTGTTAACATTTCTTACGAAACACCAAGACATCTAAAGAAAAAATATGGTTATTTAGCTTATTTAATTGAAGGAATAAAAGAAGGAATAGAAGATATTCCTATTTACGATATAGATTATTATATTGATGGCAAAAAATATAGTGATAAAGTATCATTTATGCTTATTTCAAATGCTAATAGAATAGCAGGTATTAATAACTTTTATAAAGATGTAAAACTAGATGATAATTGTTTTGAAGTACTATTTTGTAAAATAAGTAAGAAAAAAGATATTTTAAAAAACCTATATTACTTAACAAAATATGATATAACAAAATTGCCAGGCTTTAAATTTTATAAAATAAATAATTTAAAAATAGAATTTAATACCCCACCAGAAAAAGGTTGGAGTATTGATGGTGAAGAACTTGTAACTGATAAAAATATCTTTGAAATAAAAATGGTAAGAAATGTTAAGATATTATTACCTAAAAAAAATGTAGGAAAATTATTTCTTGAAGAAATGGAGTAGTAATTTATGTATGATTTAAAAATATACTTTTTGCTTTTTATAATTTACTCAGTTGTCGGTTGGATAATTGAAATGATTGATGTAGCAATATTAAATAAAAAAATAGTAAATAGAGGCTTTTTAATCGGACCATATTGTCCTGTATATGGAGTAGGTGCCTTATTAATGCTTATTTTTCTAAATAAATATGTGTATGATCCATTTATATTGTTTTGTATGAGTTTTTTGATTTGTGGTATCTTGGAATACTTAACAAGTTACATAATGGAAAAACTATTTAAAGCTAGATGGTGGGATTATTCTTCAAATAAATTTAATTTAAATGGAAGAATTTGCTTAGGTAATTTAGTTTTATTTGGTTTAGGTGGAATTATTCTTTTTTACATAGCTAATCCATTTATTATGAAAATATTAATGTCTATTTCTGAGCCAGTTTTAAATGTTATTACGTTTATTTTGTTATTCTTATTTATAATTGACTTTTGTATTTCTTTTAAAATCATTTTTGAATTTAAGAATATTGCTTCAACTGTAAGAAAAGACAGTACAGAAGAAATTAAAAAACGTGTGAAAGCGGCTATTGAATCTAAATCAGCTCTTTATCGAAGATTAACAAAATCATTCCCAGATTTAGAAATAAAGATAAAACAATATAATGAAAAATTAAAAAAGATTGCAAAATAATCTTTTTTCTTTTATAATAATTGCAAATGAGGTGATATTATGATTAATTATCAAAAAAAATTAGATGAATTAATTAATAGTCTAGATTATACGCCAACATTATTACTTCATAGTTGTTGTGCACCTTGTAGTAGTTATGTCTTAGAATATTTGTCAAATTATTTTAAAATCACTATTTTTTATTATAATCCTAATATTACAAATAAAGATGAATATCAAAAAAGGGTTAATGAACAAAAAAGATTAATTAGTGAACTTAAAGTAAAAAATGACATAAAATTTATCGAAGGAAATTATGAACCTGAAAGATTTTTAGAGATTTCTAAAGGTTTAGAAGATCTTAAAGAAGGTGGAGCAAGGTGTATTAAGTGTTATTTTTTAAGATTAGAAGAAACAGCTAAATGCGCTAAAGAAAAAGGCTTTGATTATTTTACTACAACTTTATCTGTTAGTCCTTATAAAAAAGCAGATAAATTAAATGAAATAGGAAAAAAATTAAGTGATCTATATGGTATTAATTATTTATTTTCTGATTTTAAAAAGAAAAATGGTTATAAAAGATCAATAGAACTTTCACATAAATATAATTTATATCGTCAAGATTATTGCGGATGTGAATTTTCAAAAAGAGAAAGGATGATAAAAAATGAATCGAAATAAATTAAAAAAATATCTATTACTTTATATGGCATCTCTTGAAGCTTTATCGTTAACAGCTTGTACAAATAAGGAAGAACAATCTATTGAAAGTGAAATAACATATAATGATAATTCTTTAGAAACACCAACTAGTACAAATTCTAAAGAAATTAAAAGTATAAAAAAAGTAAAATATAGTAAGAAATCTACCAAAAAAGAAAAAATAAATAAAGAAGTAAAAAAAGAATATAATAATATTCAAGAAAAAATTAATAATGTAGATGGTAAAAAAGCCAAAGAAAAAATGATTAAAGAATTTATTAATTTAGTTGAATTTATATCTGGTAATAAACCAATTAAAGGAATATATTTTAATGAACTAGATGATATAACTAAAAAAGAAATAAAGGATAAAGTAAAAAAACTAGATAAAAAGATAGAAAAAAAATATCCAAATTACAAGGATCCATTTAAGAAAAAATATAACTCAGTAAAAAAATATATTAAAGAAAAAGAAATAGATAAAAAAGCTAAAAAAGAAAAAACTAAAGTAGTTAAAGAAACTAAGAAAATGAAAAATAAAATAAAAAATAAAGCAAAAGAAAAAATTGGTTCTGATAATTATAATAAAATAGGTCAAAAAAAGGATCAATTAAAAGAAGAAGTAAAAGAAAGTGCTGAAAAAGGTAAACAAAAAGTTAAAAACTGGTATTCTGATTTAAAAAGAAAATATCAATAAAAAAGGTATAGCTTAAAGCTATGCCTTATATTTTTCTATATAATCCGATTGCAATACCTAAAATTGTTACATTGTTTAATATAATTGGATCCATTGTATCATTTTGTGGTTGAAGTCTAAAATAACCATCTTCTTTATAATACGTTTTTAAAGTAACTTCGTTTTCATCAGTCATGGCAACAACAATTTCACCATTACGAGCCGTGTTTCGTTTTTCAACTATTACTATATCACCATCTAAAATACCTGCATTAATCATACTTTCACCACTAACATTTAAAGTGAAGACTTCTTTGTTTTTGGGAATTAAGTATGAAGGTAGGGCAAACATTTCATCAGGATTTTCAATAGCCTCAATTGGACTACCAGCTGTTATTTTGCCAAGTAGTGGAACTTCAGCAATTAAATCGTCTTGAGGTTTAGCATATTCATTTTCAACTAATAACTCAATGGCTCTATTTTTTGTTCCTTCTTTTTTTATAAAACCTTTTTTTTCTAGATTAGCTAAATGCGCATGAATAGTAGCAGGGGAAGATAGCCCTAAATCTTTTCCTATTTCTCTAATAGTTGGTGGATACCCATGAACAACTATGTAATTTTTTATATAATTTAAAATATCGTTTTGTCTTTTAGTTAATGTTTCCATATATAACCTCCTTAACATTCTGTGTAAAGTTTAACACAATTTTTAAAAAAAGTCAAACAAATGTTTGATTTTACTATTGACACGAATATTTGTTCGTGATATGATTTTTTTAGTTAGAGGAGGATGTTTATGAAAGAAATGGTTAAAAGTAAATCAATTATTGGGTTTGTTATATTTGTTTTAGGAGTTGTTTATATTAATACCCCATCCTTAAGTTATAGTGATGAAAATCAAGAAATTTTGGATTCACAAGAAACTAACTATACTTATAATATTTAATTTTTTGTTTATAATTATCGTTAATAATGTTATAATATTAATGATAATAGAGGTGAACATATGGATAGAGAAATAATTGCAAATATTAAAACTTTAGGTATAGATATGATTAAGGAAGCAGGAAGCGGTCATCCAGGTATTGTACTTGGAGCTGCTCCAATTATATATACTTTATATGCTAAGCATATTAATATCAATGTTAATGATGAAAAATGGTTGAATCGAGATAGATTTGTAATGTCAGCTGGACATGGATCGGCATTACTTTATGCAACTTTGTTTATGGCTGGTTTTTCACTAACACTTGATGATTTAAAAAATTTTCGTAAAATAGGTTCTAAAACACCAGGACATCCAGAATTAGGAGTAACCCCAGGAGTTGATATGTCAACTGGTCCTTTAGGGCAAGGAATAGCAACAGCTGTAGGAATGGCTATAGCTGAAAAAAAATTAGAAAATGAAACAAAATTAAAAAGTGGTAAAAGTTTAATTAATCATAAAATATATGTTTTATGTGGTGATGGCGATTTGATGGAAGGCGTAAGTTATGAAGCAACTTCTTTAGCTGGAAGTTTAAATTTAAATAATTTAATAGTTCTTTATGATTCAAATAATGTTTGTTTAGATGGAAATACAAATAAAACTTTTAATGATAATGTTTGTGAACGCTTTAAAGCTATGGGATGGAATACTATTTATGTTAAAAATGGTAATGATGTTAATGATATAGATAAAGCAATTAACAGTGCTAAAAAATCATCTAAACCAACTTTGATTCAAATTAAAACAGTAATAGGTAATGGTTCACTACTTGCAGGAACTAACGCGGTTCATGGAAAAGGTTTGACAGATGATGATATAAAACAATTAAAATTTAACTTACAAGTACCTCAGCCACCATTTTATGTAAATGAGCAAGCAAGGGAAGAATTAAAACGTCAAATATATAATAGAAGTAATAAAAAATATGATGAATGGGCAACTAATTATCGTCAATTTGAATTAGAATATAGTGATAATAATCATAAATTGATTTTAAAGGATAATGTAGAATATAATCTTTTAGAACATGAATTTTATTTTGATAGTAATATGAAAGAAGCTATGCGTGTTACTAATAAAACAATAATGAATGAAATTGCTAAATTTGTACCGAATTTTATTGGTGGTAGTGCTGATCTTGCAAGTGCCACTAACACGTATTTAGAAAATTTAGGTGATTTTTCAAAAGAAGATATTAATGGAAAAAATATTTGGTTTGGTGTAAGAGAACATGCAATGGGAAGTATTTTAAATGGAATATCTCTTTATAATTATCGCGTTTTTGGTTCAACGTTCTTTAGTTTTTCTGATTATATGAAGCCAGCAATGAGAATGGCTGCAATTATGAAAAGACCAATTAATTATATATTTACGCATGATTCTATAAGTGTAGGTCAAGATGGACCAACACATCAACCAGTTGAGCAATTAGCTATGCTTAGAGCTATTCCAAATTTTAATGTATTTAGACCTTGTGATGCTAAAGAAATAATTGGGTGTTGGAATATTATGATTAATTCAAAAACAACTCCTAGTGCTTTAATTATTTCAAGAAATGAAGTACCACTTTTAGAAACAAGTGATCCTAAAAAAGTTATGAATGGGGCTTATATAGTTGAAATGGAAAGAGGACCGTTGGATGGAATTATAATTGCAACAGGAACAGAAGTACATAATGCTATTCATATCGCACGTGATTTATACAATGAAGAAAAAATTAATATTAGAGTTGTTAGTATGCCATCTAGGGAATTATTTATTAAAACAAGTCCAGAATATCAAGAACAAATATTACCAAAAGGATATAAAAAATTTGTTATTGAAGCCGCTTCTTCATTAGGTTGGGAAAGATTTGTTTATAGTGATAAATATTTATTTACAGTAAATATGTTTGGTGCAAGCGGTACAAAAGATGATGTATATAAATATTGTCATTTTGATTACCAAACAATAAAAAAAGGTATTTTAGACTTAATAAGATAAAATGAATGAAAATGATATTTTAATTAAATTAAACAATTCAAAATTTAGAAGTAGTTTTAAATTAAAAGAAACTGATTTTGATTATATAAAGAAAAAAGGCATAAAAAAAGTAGAAGAACATGCTTATGATTTTATAACTAATCGTCTAGGAAGTTCAAATCCTAAAAATGATGGAAAACAAACACCTATGCATGGTCATCCTGTTTTTATTGCTCAACATGCTACTGCGACCTGTTGTCGAGGATGTTTATTTAAATGGCATCATATTGCTAAAAATAAAACCTTATCACAACAAGAAATAGATTATATTGTAAGAGTAATAATGTTATGGATTAATAATCAAATAAAGAAACATGATAAATTGATTTAATATCAAAAAATCATGTTTTTTTTATCAAAATATTTTTTAACTCCTTTAAAAATAGGATAAAAACGTAAATTGAACTTGATTTTATGAAGTAAAAAATCACACTTTTATAAAAGA
>URQZ01000017.1 GCA_900550255.1 uncultured Mycoplasmatota bacterium
TTCACTTTATATTATTCCTGATTTAGTCTTAGAAAGACATGGACAAAAAGAAAAATATTTTTATTCTATACCTAATAGAATTTGGTTAAGAACGATATGGTGGTATTGCATGTTATCAATGCAAACACAAATTGTAGATAATAAGAAAGTCTATGCTTACGATAAAACATTAAAAGTAATTCAAGAATTTAATACTGATTACATACTAAACATAGTAGATAGATCAGGAAGTGATGGCTTTAGGATTCAGCTTGTAAGAGAAATTATTACACAGTTCTATGAAAGACGAGAAGAAATTAAAAAGTATTTTAATAATGATGCTTCCATATCTGATAAGGAATTTCCAAGAAAAATAATGTTATTAAATGTTGCAAGACTAGAAGTCTATGAACCTATGACGTATGATGGTGGTATTAAAGGTTATGTAAAAGATTTATTTGACTTTTACTTAGTTAATAGTTAGAAAATCAATTACCTCCATTTTTATTCCCAAAAAACATATAAATATTTATTATATGATATAAAATATATAATAAAAGTAATTTTAAAAAAATTGATGCATATAATTATGAAATTGACTTTTCTGATAAAAAAGATAAATATATATATATTCTTTCGGACAAATTTTCTGCTAATATAAATCGAGTTAAAGAAAAAAATAGTGGTTTAACAATAGATGGAAAAGATGTGTGCATAGGATGCGATTCTGGTGGTGGATATAATAAAATATTAAAAATAAAAAATGAATATGATGGTGTCAAAAAATTAAAGATATCTAAAAAATATAGCATAGATAAAATATTTATATATGAAAAAAATGACAATGATAAGAAAGCAATATTGAAATTAAAAAAATCGCAGTCATATAATGTTAAACTTAAGAAAAATAAAGTAAGCTTTAATATTGATGTTAAAGATAATAATCAATTGTTGATGATAACAATTCCATATGAATTGGGATGGAACTTGAAAATAGATGGAAAGGTCAAAAAAGCAGATAAATTATATGGTGCTTTTTTAGGAACTTATTTAGATAAAGGAACTCACAAATTAGAATTATCATATTTTCCACCCGGATTAAAAATAGGCATAGCTATTTCCGCTTCGACATTTGTTTTTAATATATTAAAAAAAATGTTAAAAAAATGATAAAATGTGGTATAATATAACTAGAATTTAGAATAGGTGGTGATAATTATATGAAAGAAGCAACTGGAGAAGCAAATATGACAGTAGTAACTATTATCTTAATTGCGGTTATCGTTGCGGTGGCAACACCTTTGATAAACCATATGATGCAAAATACTTCATCAAAAGCTGAATGTATGAATAGTGGTGGATATAATTGCTAGAGGAGTGTAATTTATGAAGCAGGCAATAGGAGCAACGCAAATAATTAATTATGTAATAGTGTTTATTGTAATAACATTTGGTTTTCTTATTGCAACATTAAGTTACATGAAAGCCTTTAAAGTTAACAGTGTTATATCGAATTCAATTGAAAAGTTTGAAGGTTATAATGAGTTTTCAGAAACAGAAATTACAAAAAAACTTAGTACTATAGGTTATAGAACCGGTGATTTTAGTTGTGGAGAAAATAGTAAAAATATACCTGGATTTCATGCCTGTGTTGAACAAATAGGCAATGCTAGTACTGGTAGTTATATAAGATATAAAATTACTACATTTATTGAATTTGGACCAATTTTAGGTCAACATTTCGAAATACCAATTAAGTCACAAACTGAAAAAATATATGTTTTTTCAAATTAAGAAGGTGGTGGAAGTTAATGAAAGAAGCATTTGGAACAGCCTATGTTGTTAATTTTGTTATTATTTTTGTTATTCTTTTCATCTTCTTTTTTGTGGCTGGAATGAGTTATACAAAAGCATTTAAAATCAAAAACAGGATTGTTGATATTATTGAAGAAAACGAATGCTATTCTGAAGATGCTACTTGTGAATCAAAAGGACAAATTGATGACATTTTAAAGGAAGCAGGGTATCGTGTAACAAATTCAAGACCAAATTGTAAAACAATACAAGGTGCTGAAGGTGCTAAACTTTTAACTACTACGACAAATACATTTAATTATTGTGTTTATAAATTTGATACTAGTAAAGGTTCATATTATAAAGCTGCTGCTTTTATGTATTATGAAATACCTGTAATAGGTGTGCATATGCAGTTTCCAGTATATGGTGAAACAAAAGTTATGGGAGAATATTAAGGAGATGGGTAATTAATGAATGTAATTATTTCTAATAAATATACATCATTGTTAAATGAACTAGATATAGACGTTATAAAAAAATTAGAAGGACAATATGATGTTGATGATATTATAAATCAATTTAAAAATTTCTTTTTTCAAAGAATGATTTTAGATATTACAGCAATAAAAGATTATAAAAATATCCAAACATTACAAAAATTATCCATTTCGTTAGATATGGATAAAGTTATATTATTTTTAGATGATACAGATGAAAGTAATAGTAATTTATATTTATCTAAATTAATTTCAATGGGAATATATAACTTTACTAAAAATATAGAAGGTGTAATGTATCTATATAATAATCCAAACTCATATAGAGATGTCGCACATATTCAACAACTTGATGTTGTAGGAACACAACCTCAACCTCAAGAAACTCCTAATAACGTTATTGTTGAAAATTATAATAGTACAATTCATACAACACGTATAATTGGAATAAAAAATGTAACAAAACAATCAGGAGCAACAACTTTAGCATATATGCTTAAAAATCAATTGAAACAACACTATTCTGTTGTAGCAATAGAAGTAAATAAATCAGATTTTAAATACTTTAATGATAAAACCTTAATCTCAACCAGTGCAACTGAAATTGGAAATACAATTGCAAAACATAGTGATAAAGATGTTATCGTGATTGATGTTAATGACAGTTCTCAAGCAGAAGGATTGTGTACTGATATGTTATATTTAATAGAACCATCTATGATAAAATTAAATAAACTTATGTTTATTGATCGTGCTGGTAATTCTTTGAAGGCTTTAAGAAATAAAAAAGTTATTTTAAATCAAAGCTTATTAAATCAAAAGGATGTATTAGATTTTGAATATGAATCAGGTTTGAAGATTTTTTATAACATGCCTCCATTAGATGAAAGAGAAAAAAGTATTCATGCGTTAAATAAGTTTTTAGTTATGTTAGGCTTTGCAAAACAAAGCGATACAGAGGAAGAAGAAAAGAAAAACAAAATACTTGGATTATTTGGTTTTTAATCTTTTTTCTTTTTTTTATAAAATGACAAGTTAGTGTTTATTGAAGCAAATTTCGTTGACAAAGTCTTATAAATAATGTATTATAAATTTGTAGATGTGTATATACACAGACTTAAGGAGGGTAAAAATATGTTAGAAATTTTAGGTTGTAAGCTTGGTGGCGTGACATCGTGGACAGGCGATATTGCTACTATTCCAAAACTTACTAGTACTGTTGTTACTATAATTCAATGGGTTATTCCTGTAATCTTAATCGTTTTAGGAATGATGGATCTAGGAAAGGCTGTTACAAGTAACGATGAGAAACAAATGAAAGAGGCTCAAAAAACTTTAATTAAAAGAGTTATTTATGCTGTATTAGTTTTATTTATTGTAGCTATAGTTAGATTTGTATTTTCAGCTTTAGCACCAGATACTAATGCTAACGGAAATACTAAAAACACTATTTCAGGATGCATAGATTGTTTTATCAATAATAGTTGTAATTAAGTAAAAATAAGAATTTTGTTGTTTGTCCCATATATTGGGACTTTTTTATTGATTAGTATTATAACAAATTTATTTTATTACAATAAAGAAAAAACATCTTTTTACCATATTTTTTAAACTATAAAAAACCAAAGTTATTGATTAATTTTGGTTTTTTTGTTATAATTTTTTTTAGAATGTGGGGAATAAAATATGGATATAAAAAATACGCTAAAAGAAATGGTAAATGACTATAAAAAACCATTAATAATATGTGGTGGCTTTATTGCTTTATTAATAATCTTTTTTATTGTTGTTGGTATAATTAGAGGGCTTAAAAAATCTTACACGGAAATAGAAAATAAAATGAAAAATGCTGCTATTTCTTATTATGAAAAATATGAAGAAAAACTTCCTAAAGCAGAGGGAGCAGAGGTTTCAATTAAAGCTCAAACTTTGATAGATAATGAAATGATGAAACCATTAGAAAAATATGTTAGAAACGATGAAGTGACTTGTGATGGAAAAGTAATTGTTACTAAAACATATAAAAATTATTTATATATACCAGTTTTAGATTGTGGAAAAGAATATAAAACAAAGATGTTATCACAAGAATTGACAAAAAAAATAGTTGACTCAGGAAACGGTTTGTATACAGGCGTTGGTGAATACTATTATCGTGGTGAATATGTTAATAACTATGTTAAAATAGGAAAAGATTTGTGGCGTGTTTTAAGTATAAAAGATGATGGAACAATGACAATTGTTCAAAACAATCCTGATAAAAATAAATATTATGTTTATGATGATCGTTATAACAATGAATCTGAAGGTAATGATGGATTTAATAATTATGAAAAAAGTCGCTTGAGAGATTCTATGTTGAAATTGTACAAAGGGGCAAGTGTTTTAGATACTGAACAAAAGAAACTAATTATTTCTGATAATTTATGTATAGGAACTAGAAGTTTGGAAGAAGCAAATAATGATGGAAGTGTAGAGTGTGCAACTAAAACCGTTAATAAGTATCCTTTTAGATTGTTGCAAGCAAATGAATTCTTAAGATCTTCTTTGGATTCTTCCTGTCAGAAAATTGAAGATAGAACTTGCGCCAACTATAATTACTTGGTCTTTGAAGATTTTGATTATTGGTTAATGACATCTTCTCCAGAAAAAACTTATCGTACATATATTTTATCTAATGCAATAGATAGTACTACGACTTCTAATGAAAAGAGAGTAAGAATTGTTGTAAATATTTCTAAAAATACAACATTTAGCTCAGGACGTGGAACAGTTAAGAATCCATATATAATTAATTATTAAGGGTGATATCATGAAAAATAAAAAAATAATTACATGTTTATTAATACTAGTTACATTTTGTATAGGAATATCTAATGTAGGTGCAACACCATATAACACTTCAAATAGTAGTGCTAAAACATGTATGAATTATAAAAAGAAAACAAGTTGTAATAATAATGTATCATGTAAATGGGTAGATAGCGTATGCCGTGTTAAAACTTGTACAAATTTAACCGATAGTGATACATGCAGTAAAAATACTGATAAAAATAAAAAACAATGTTATTGGAATGGGATAAAATGTAGTAATCAAAAAAACACAGCCAAAATAGCTGATACTACAAGTAAAAACAGTGGTTCCCTTAAGGGATGTAATGTATTTGGTCCAAAAACGAGTGGATTATTAAAATGGGCTATTCATTTAATACAAATAGCAGCTCCTCTTTTGGTTGTTGCTTTAGGT
Organism: uncultured Mycoplasmatota bacterium; assembly: GCA_900550255.1. Taxonomy (GTDB): domain Bacteria; phylum Bacillota_I; class Bacilli_A; order RF39; family UBA660; genus UMGS1271. The sequence goes on from URQZ01000017.1 coordinate 5,521, forward strand.
ATTACAGACTTTTTGAAAATTTTGCTATCTGGAGAAGAAAAAGAATATAAAGAATCAGGCAAAAAATTTATTAAAAGACTTTTGGCGTTAGTAGCATTGGAACTTCTTCCGTATGTATTATTTTTCATTATTGACATAAGCGGAGTAGCTAGTCAATATGGAATTGAAAGAGGAGAAATTTATTGCGTTTTAGAATTTTAGAGCATTAATAGAGAAGGCAATTTAAAAAATTGCTTTCTTTTAGTTATAAAATGACAAATAGTGTTTAAAATAAATTACTTTAATAAAAAAACATTATATCTTGATTTACATCTTTTTGTAATAATGATATAATATCTATGTATTTATACTAAATAGTGTGTGTAAAATAGAAAGGAATAAGAATCGGCGAAGATTTTTATTAGCTAGGTGATCAGGTATGTTTATATTAGATGCAGATATAGAAATGTTTAGTGGGTTAATTAGAGGCTTTTTTGCAACGATAGACAGTGCAGTGTATAGTTTTATTGCAGTAGTCTATAATTTGATAGAAGATTTAGCTAATACAAGTATTTTATCAATGACTGATATGAATGAATTTGCTTCCCGTATATATGCTTTATTGGGTATTTTTATGCTATTTAAAGTTTCCTTTTCTATTATTAGTTATATAGTTTCACCAGATAAAATAAGTGATAGTTCAACAGGAATGGGAGGAATAATCAAGAATGTGTTAATAACACTTGTATTGATTTTAATAGTTCCAACTTGTTTTACACTTTTATATGAAGCACAATCAGCAATTTTATCTGAAAATATTATTCCAAAACTTTTGCTAGGTACAAATAGTGATGCTAGTACAATTGATAACGAAATTTATATTGCACCAGCTTGTAAAATAATAAAACAAGATATTGAAGATAAAGATCCAGATGTACTTACTACATCAGCTCCTGATAGTGGAAATTATATTTCATTAATGATTTTTAGGAATTTTTATCAATTAGGGCAAGGTGCAGAAACTGCTGATGATGAAGATTATTTCAAGAAAAAATTCTTACCATATTATTGTGGATACAAAGAAAAAAAAATAACTGTATCATTTTTATTGCAATCGCAACTTTATAATGGACCAATTGAAGAAATAGAAGATGAAAATGAAAATGTTTGGGAGGAAATTGCTTCTGGAGTAGGAACTGTTCTTAGAGTCAGTACTGCAATTATTTCGTTAGGTATAAGTGAGTTGGGTATTTTTGTAGCCGGATCAGTATACGATTATGTGTCATCAAAATTAGGACTTGGACCATCAACATATTATATAGACTATAATTATTTTGTATCAACTATAGTTGGAATATTTGTAATATTCATTTTGATTTCAATGGCTTTTGATGTTGCTATTAGATCAGTAAAACTTACCTTTTTACAATTGATTTCACCAATTCCTATAATTTCATATGTTGATCCAAAATCAGGTAAGGATGGAATGTTTAAACGTTGGTATACTGAGGTATTTAAAACGTGGGCTAGCTTATTTATACGACTATTAGCTTTATTCTTTGGAGTTTATTTAATAAAACAATTAGATCAATTATATGCAATAGGTGATCATAAATATCTATCTTCAAATTTCTGGATACAATTATTTATGCTTCTAGGTGTATTAATGTTCTGTAAAGAATTACCAAAATTATTGGAACAATTAATTCCAGGAATGAAAGGATCTGGATCATTCAAGTTGAATCCACTTAAAAGAATTAACGAAGATTCAATCGGTGGAAAATTTCTAACAGGTGGAATAATGGGAGCAGGAGCAATGACAGCATCTGCTTTAGGAGGTGCAGGAGCTAATGCTATCCATTCTATAAGACATGGAAAGAATTGGAAAGATTCATTTAAAAGTGCCGGAAGAGGTTTAGGAACAGGAGCTTTCTATGGAGCTAAGAATGGATTTGCAGCAGGAAAAAGTGGAAAGTATAATGTTATGTCGGAAACAGGTAAATCTATTCAACAAAGTAGTAAACATAGAAATTATGAAGATATGTTAGCAGCACAAGGAGAAATAAAAGGACCATTTAAGGCTGTTCGAAATCAAGCATGGGATAAATTTACTGATTTAATCGGTGAACAACAAGCTATGGGTGGAACCGGTGTTATAAAAGGAAGAATAAAAGAATTACAAGAACAATTAGATCAAGAACAAGGTAGAGAAAATCAATATAATACAGCTTTTGGTAACTATACAGCAAAAAATCCTGCAAGAACACCAGGATATGTAGAAGCAGGAAAATATAAGGTAACTAAAGACGAAAACGGTAAATTTGTTGGTAAAATGGAGTATAGCAGTTATCAAGAATATATGGCTAAGATAACAGGCGATGGCCAAAAAATAAAAGACATGGAGAAAGAAATTAGTAAGAATTTACAAGGCGTATTTAGAAATGAAGCAGAAAGAAAATTAGCTGTTGACAAAGAATTAGGAAAAAGATTGGAAAAAGATTATAAGAATACAGACAAATTTATTTCGCAAAATGAATTTACTGAGGTTCAAAATTTAAGTTCTGCTATAGCTGAGTCTTCTGCTATTCAAAAAGATCTTAAATCACAAATCGGAAAAATTGAAAACAATCAATTAGGTAATGATTCTTCAAAATAAAAGGGGTGATATGAAATGAATGGTAATTATTTAATACCGGCCAATTCAAAAAAATCATTGAAAATTTTAGGGATTTTTTATCCCTTTGATTTGATTTTATTTATAACTGGAGTTGGTATATCGTTAATACTTATGATGCTTTTGAACATTTCGGATTTTAGAATAGCAATTCTTTCTATTTTACCGGGATGTATAGCTGGATTATTAGTTTTTCCAGTACCATATTATCATAATGTTTTAACAGTAATAAAAGAAGCAATCGAATTTTTAACACAAAGACAAAAATTCGTATGGAAAGGTTGGTGTGTTACAAGTGAAATCGAAAAACAAAAACAGAAGTAAATATACAAATGATAATTTTGTACCAATAAAAAGTATAACAAATGGAATGATCATTTTAGATAATAATGAACGTGTTACAGGAATTAAAATTGTTCCAAGAAACATTTTTATTCTAGACTATGGTACACAAAATGCAATAATTGATAATTTAAAAAATGTTTACAATATGATTGACTATGAATTTTGGATTGTAGCGGCTGATAGACCAGTTGATATAAATGTTTATTTGTCACAACTAGAACTTTTATTTAACTCAACCCATGATCAAGTAAAAAGAAAACTAATTATGGAAGACATTAATAAAGCAAATATGTTCATGAATAATAACGTTGTTGATACAGAATATTTCTTACTATTTAAGGAAAAAAATAATGATATTATAATGAAAAGAATACGACAATTAATAAATTCGTTCGCGAATGCAGGACTTAATAGTCATCAAGTAACTAATGATGATTTAAGAATCATTTTGGATAACTTCCTAAATGGTGGACAAACTACAACATTTGGGACGGTGATGGCATAATGGATATTAAAAGTCAAGTAGCTCCAAAGGGGTTAGAATTTAAAGCAAATGAATTTATAATAAGTGATAAATATGCAACAATATTAACCGTTATATCATATCCAAGATATATTAATCCAGGATTTTTATCATCACTTACAAGTATGTCAGGAATAAAAGTTGTTATTAAACATATACCAATGCCATTTAGTGTTATACAAAAAATGTTAAATAAAGAAATAGCTGACTTAAAAACTAGATATCAAGAAGAAAAAGATCATACAATCCAAGAAAGAATTAGACAAGATTATGAATCATTAGAACAATTCATTACAATGCTAGCAGCTAGTCAATCTAAAATATATGATTTTCAAATGCATGTTATGATAACAGCAAATAGTCAGGAAGAATTACTAACTAAAAAATTTCAAGTTAGAAATTATCTAGAAGCAATGGAACTTAGAGCTTTCCCACTTCGATTTGAACAAGAAAAAGTTTTAAAATCAATTTTGCCAATTTTCCCAAGTCAAGATATAGAACAAAGAATAGGAACACCAATGCCATCTCCAACGATTGCAGCAATGTATCCCTTTATCTTTGATAGTATAAAAGATCCAGGATTATCTACATTATTAGGTGTTGATTTCTCAGGTGGTGTTATTTTATTTAATCAATTTTTATATCAAATAAGAAAAGAACATAATAGAAATAATGCCAATATGATTATTTTAGGTACATCTGGTTCAGGTAAATCAACAGCAGCAAAAGTTCTTCTTAGAACCCATATAAGAAATAATTGTCAACTAGTTATAATCGATCCAGAAGGCGAACTAGAAGAAATGACAAGAAGATATAATGGAGATTTTATTGATTTAGGAAAAGGTGGAGAATATGGTATGATAAATCCACTTGAAGTTGTAATTGATGCAGACGAAGAAGAAATGAAAGGTGGACTTGGTTATACTGTATTAACAAGAACCCTTCAAACAGTTAAAGCATTCATGAAATATTATGATCCATCAATTACTGAAGACGTTTTAAATATGTTTAGTGAAGTAATCCAAGAAACATATCGTCGATTTGGAATGGATTTTGATACTGATTTTACTAAATTTAATTCAAATGATTATCCAACCTTTAAAGATGTATATGCAACAATTAAAGGAAGATTAAATTCGATGGTAGAACAAAGTCAAGAAAAAGATGTTTTAGAAAGACTTGAACTTAAAGTTAGACCAATTGTTAAGGAATTGAAATATTATTTTGATGGGCATACAACAATTTCGCCTAAAAGTAGTTTCATTGTTTTCAATATAAGAGAATTAATGAATGCAGACTCAAATATTAGAAATGCATTGTTCTTCAACATATTAAAATATGCTTGGGGATTAACACTAGATAAGAGAGTTAATACCGTATTAACAGTAGATGAAGCCCATGTATTACTTTCTGGAAACAATACATTGGGAGCAGATTTCTTAGCTCAAATTCAAAGACGTGCAAGAAAATATAATACAGGAACAATGATTATTACACAACAACCAAGTGATTTCTGTGATCCTGGAGTAATAACACAAGGAAAAGCAATTTTTGATAATGCTTCCTATTACTTAGTTATGGGATTAAAGAAACAAGCAACAGAAGATTTATCTAAGTTAATAGATTTAAATGATAATGAAAAAGAAAGTATAAAAAGATATGGACAAGGAGAAGCATTATTTGTTTGTGGAAATAAAAGAATGCGTATCAATGTTATCGCCACTGAACAAGAATTAGATTCGTTTGGTAGTGGTGGAGGATTATAATTTAAAATAGTTTGGTGGTGCTATTATGGATGAAAAAAATATAAATAATATTAAAGGTGTAAGTAATAGCACTACTAATAATAAAATACCAAATAATCAAAAAGTAGCCCCATTGCCTAATTTAAAAAAATCTTTACCAAATCCACAAAATGCTAATATTTTAAATAAAAGAAACGAAGATATTCAAAGATTAAATCAGGCTTTGAGTAAAAAAAGAGAATTAGAAAATAAACAAGAAAATACACAAGAACAAGAAAAAAAGACTATTGGACAAAAAGTAGATAAAGTTGGGGAAGAAGCAGTTAGAAATTTTGGTGGTAAAGCACTAACAGCTGCTACAGGAGGTGCTGTTTCAGGCCCTGCTGCTGATGCTATTGCTAATGCAGTAGCAAAACCAGTAGGAAAAATGCTCAAATATTCTTTATTTATAACAGTTGCTCCAATTCTTTTTATTCTTCTTATCTGTTTTTCTATCTTTGCTGCGTATTATACTCTTGAAGAAGGTTCTGGCTCAAGTGATAGTGAAATTTCAGAAAATACAAGTGAAGGTGGAGTTTGTAGTTATAACGTAAGTGGCAAAAACGTTAGTAATATTAAAGTTAGATTATTACAATGTCCAGATGGAAAAGAAGGAGAACCAATTGAAGGTGAAGAATTAGTTGATTTTGAAAAATATATTTTAGGTGTTGTTTATGCTGAAGTAGGCGGAGGAGCTGGCGCAGGCGCTAAAGCTCAAGCAATAGCTGCAAGAAGTTATTCGTTAATTAGAACAAATCCGGCTGGTGAAACTGGCCCAAAAAAACAATCAGATGGAACTTGGGTAATATCATTGAGAAACTGTACTAGAACACAAGTTTATTGTGATCCTGATAAAGGATGTACGGTTAAAAATGGAGCAACAAATGCAACGAACAATACAGTTTATTCTGGCAAAATAGCTGGTAAACAACAATATAAGGGACCAATGGCACAAAATGATAAAACAAGAGAAGCAATAGCTTCTACAGCTGGCCGAGTTGCATTAAATGCAAAAGGTGAAGTTTCAGCAACTGATTATACTCAAACACAACAGGATTTGTTTGATAAATATGCAAAAGAAGGAATGGATGAATTTGAAATAATAAAAAAAGTTTATCCACATGTTAATTCTATTCAATCTTCCTGTCAATCAACAACTTCAACAAATGAAATTACAGGTGATTTTACTGGATGGAAACAATGTAATGCACCATGGAGTAATATTGAAATTGGTTCTAGCTCTAAAAATATATGTGATATAGGATGTGCTGCTACATCTGTATCAATTCAAATTGCTAGTTCTAAAACAAATATTAGTATACCAACTTTAAATCCAGGTACGTTTGTTAAAACGTTAAACTCAAATGGAGGATTTACAAGTGGGGGAGCAATATTATGGGAAAAAGCTGCAGTTGTAGCTCCTAAATTTAAGTATTTAGAACGTGAAAATATAAGTGGAAATGTAGAAACTAAGGCAAATAAATTAAAAGAATATCTTAATAATAAAGAATATGTTATAATTGGTGTTCATAAATCAGCAAATGATGATATATCACATTGGGTTGCATTGAATAAAGTGGTTGATAATGATGTATATATGTTTGATCCAGGAAGTAGTGCAACAAAATTATTTGATAAGTACCCATATACTAAAAATCGTGATATTGCTATAAGACGTTATAAATTAAATTAAACAGGTGATAAAATGAAAAAAAAATATATTATAGTATTTATAGGCTTAGTCTTTTATTTAATAATTATGTTTCTAATTTTTGGAGATTCTAAAAACAAAAAGAATGGTAAAGTAAATTATATTTTATTTGCAAATAATCAAATTTGGGAATATACTAATTCTGAAATTTTAAATGTGCCAAATGTTGTTGAAATAATTGGTAAAAATAAATTTAATATTTATGAAAATGGAACATATAAAGGAAATTTTAATTTAGGATTATATGAATCAAAAATGTATTTGTTTGATGATAATAACAACAGTTATAAATATGATGGTGAATTAATGGGATTTACTGATAATAATAAACATAAAGTAGCAAATCTTATTAATCAAACATTAGATGAAAATGATACTACCATTATAAAAAGGGTATTTGACAATAATAATTTAAATTATCAATATATAAATTTAAATAATGTAAAAAAGTATATTTTTGATATTGATAATGATAGTAAAAATGAAATTATATATAATATTAGTAATATGTTTGATGAAGAAAAAGAAGGAAAAGGTTATTCATTGATTTTTGTAAATGATAATGGTAAAATAAATGAATTAATAAAGGACATAAAATCAAATGAGGAATCTCTTTTGAAAGGATATGGCTATTATATAAATAATATAGCTGATATAAATAATGATAAAAAATCAGAATTTATCATAGCTAAATCTAAATATGGTTCATCAAAATTATGTTATATGCTTATTGAATCAGTTAAAAATAAGTATAAAATAACAAAAAAATGTTAGGGAGGTTTTGAGTATGAAATTAAAATTTAGAGCAGAAAAAAAGGATTGGACTATTTTTGGTATATTTTCACTTGTTTTGTTTTATATAGTTTCAATAGGAGTATTAAATGCTATTTCATTTATTGATAGTGGAACATTTTCAGGGCTTAATCCTTTTCCAATCTTTACACATGATTATTTCGCTTTAGCAATGATTATTTATATAGCTTTAATGATAGCTATAATTAGTAGTGTTTCTTCTACCTTTTTTGAAAGAGAAAAAGGAATAGGAATAAAATCATCACCAAAAGATGAAAAGGGATATTCAAGATGGGCAAAAGATAAGGAATTTAAAAGTCAATTAAAAATGTTATATCCAACTGATGAAAAAACTGAATATGGAGGAATACCATTAATAAATACCGGTAAAGAACTATGGGTTGATAACAGTGGATATCATAATATGATTATAGGTTCAACTGGTAGTGGTAAATCACAAGCTTTGTCATTTCCATTTATAAGAGTTATGGCTAAAGCTGGTGAATCAATGATTGTAACCGATCCAAAAGGTGAATTATATGAAGGAACAGCAAAAGAACTTGAAGAACGTGGATATAATATAATTCTTTTAAACTTTCGTGATCCACAAAAAGGTAATTGTTGGAATCCTTTCTATTTACCTTATAAACTTTATAAAGAAGGTAATATAGATAAAGCAACAGAACTTTTGGAAGATTTAGCCAAAAACATTCTTTATGATGAATCATCAAAAGGACAAGATCCCTTTTGGGAAAATACTTCAGCCGATTATTTTACAGGACTTACGTTAGCACTATTTGATGATGCTAAAGAAGAAGAAATTAATATCAATAGTATTAATTTAATGAGTACTGTTGGAGAAGAAAAAATAGGCGCAACAACATATATAAAAGAGTATTTTAGTGATAAAGATCAAACTTCTGGAGCATATGTAAATGCCTCAAGTACTTTAATGGCGCCAACTGATACAAAAGGAAGTATTTTATCGGTGTTTAAACAAAAAATAAAATTATTTTCATCAAGAAAAAATTTATCAGAAATGCTATCTTGTAGTGATTTTGATATTGAAGATATTGGTAGAAAAAAAACAGCCGTATTTATAGTTATTCAAGATGAGAAAAAAACATATCATCCATTAGTAACTATTTTTCTAAAGCAATGTTATGAAACATTAGTAAGAGTCGCACAAGAAACAGGCGGAAAATTAAAATATAGAACTAATTTCTTAATGGACGAATTTGCTAACATGCCGCCTCTTAGTGATGTAGATGCAATGGTATCGGCTGCTCGTTCAAGAAATATAAAATTATCATTCATTATACAAAACTTTTCACAACTTAATGATGTTTACGGAAAAGAAAAAGCTGAAACAATCCGTGGTAACTGTGGTAATACAATTTATCTTCTTAGTACAGAACTTGCTGCTTTAGAGGAAATAAGTAAAATGTGTGGAGAAGTTAAATCCAAAAAAGATGACAAAACTGATTCAAGACCACTTGTAACAGTAACTGATCTTCAAAATATGAAAGAAGAACAAGCCATAATACTTCGTTCAAGAATGAGACCATATAAAACACAATTAAAATTTGATCATAAAATTGATTGGGGTAAAAACTATGGAAAAGCAAAATATCCAGAACGTGATAGAGGAAAAATTCAAGTTTTTGATTTAAAAAAGTTTGTTGAAGAAAAAAGACAAAAAAAGATAAATGAAATGCTTAATGGTTCAAATTTAGATATGGATAATAAGAAAAATCAAAATCCAATGTTTAATCCAACTAATATGTTTGGTGCAATGCCAAGTACACCTAAAAATGGTAATAATGGATTTAATGTTGATGATTTAGTAAAAAGAATCGATGCTAAAATAGCTGAACTAGAGGAAGAAGAAAGACTAGAAAAAGAAAAACAACAAAAGAAAGAAGAAGAGAAGAAAAAACAAGAGAAAAAAGAAGAAATTAACAAAGATGAACAATCAAAAAATAAAATAACAGATGATCAGTTCTTTGACGATTTTTTCTATGATGGGGATTAATTTTATGAAAAAAATATGTTTTTTAATTATAATATTAGTTAGTTATATTGTCCCAGTAAAGGCAAAATATGTAAATTTAACACCCGTTTCTTCAGATGATTCATTAAAATATGTGAATGTTGTAACAGATAAATTATTAGTAGCTGCAACATATGAAAACTTCTATGATGCAGATACAAAATATTATAAATGTGGAAAATTAGAAAGAATACCAAAAGGGTTACCTAAATTTACAAATGTAATATATAAACTAGTAAAAGTAATTGTGCCAATAATATTGGTAGTAATGGGAATGGTAGACTTTTTAAAAGCTGTAGTAGCTAGCGATGAAAAACAAATGGATACAAATCCTAAAAACTTTATGAGACGAATAGGTGTCGCAGTATTAATATATTTTGTTATGACATCAGTTCAATTATTAGTTAAAGTTGTAGGAGGAAATAATCAAAAAAGTATATCATCATGTTTTAATTGCTTTATAAATAATGAAAACAAATGTCAAACATATGATTATGAATTTGAAAAAATAAAAGACAATGGAGTCTCAGGTGGAGGCTCTGGCGGTGGAGGTGGAGGCTCATGGTAATCTATCCCACAAATAATAAATAAAAGTAATCTTGTTATTTTATAAGATTGCTTTTTTCTTGCATTTAATATATAATTTTATTAGGGTAAGTAAAGAGGATGATATATGATGAAAAATAAAAAAATAATCACGAGTTTAGTAATTACTTTTATGCTTTTTTGTGGAATAAACAACGTAAAGGCAGGCGATATAGCAAATTGTTATTATAAAATTTATAGTAAATATTTAACGGTTTCTTTTGATCAGAGTACAGGTGAATTAAAATATGGAAGCCCTTATTTGTCAGACACTATAAGTGATGCTAAATCAGGAGATGAATCAACTTGGAATCTAACACATAGTGATGAATTAAAAAAGCAATTCAAAACATTATTTAAAGGTTCAAACGGTAACTATATATGTTCACAATCTAATGAATTAAAAGCTAGTGTTGATAGCTCTAATCAAACAATTAATTTAATGCAAGGAAAAGAACAATTAAAATTAGATCAAAAAAATTCGACTTATAAAAAATCTAGTGCAGATACTACAAAAAAATGTAAGTGTATTTTGACTAATCAAAAAAAAGAAATAACTTTTAATTTTAACGAATCATTTTCTACTTTTTCGGCTTCTTTACCACAAGGTAATACAGGTACATTAGAAGTTATGCCAGATGAAAATACCTTTAAAAATAATTTCAAAACGGCATATAATGATGTTTCAAAAAATTGTGAATCATTATGTAAGAAAGTCTATGGAACATATTTTCATGATGAAAATAGGTACAAAATTTCTTTTAATAAAAGTGATGTTGAAAGTGATCAACAATATAATAAAGTAACAACTGGAAAAGTAAAATCAACAACAGATACAAAATATAAAAACTTCTATGATGTAAGCACAAAATATTATAAATGCGGAAAATTAGAAAGAATACCAAAAGGGTTACCCAAATTTACAAATGTAATATATAAACTAGTAAAAGTAATTGTGCCAATAATATTAATAGTAATGGGAATGGTAGACTTTTTAAAAGCTGTAGTAGCTAGCGATGAAAAACAAATGGATACAAATCCTAAAAACTTTATGAGACGAATAGGTGTCGCAGTATTAATATATTTTGTTATGACATCAGTTCAATTATTAGTTAAAGTTGTAGGAGGAAATAATCAAAAAAGTATATCATCATGTTTTAATTGCTTTATAAATAGTGAGAAAAAGTGTAAAACATATGATTATAAATTTTAAATTATATAAATAGAGACTTATGCCTCTATTTATTTTTTTTTAACTGCATATAATGTACTAGGGTGGTTAAAATGATATCAAGTATTTCTGTTAAAGAAATGTTAAAAATAAATCCTAGTAATATCATAGATATTAGAAATATTCAAAACTATAATAATAACCATATTCCAAATGCAATTAACGTTCCATTCGAAAAACTAATAACATATCCTAGTAAATATTTAAACCCCAATGTAAAATACTTTATTTATTGTCAAAAAGGATTAACAAGTAAAAAAGCTTGTCAAATATTAAGTAATTATGGATATAAAGTAGTTGATATAATTGGTGGATATGAAGAATGGATAATGCAAAAAGACTAATTTAAAAGAAAGTTAATAACTTTCTTTTATTTTGAAATTAAATGTATTATAATAGTATAAGAATGGAGATAATATGATAGCAAATTTTATAGAGACAAATATAGATGTACTTAAAGATTTTGTTCAAAACAGTAATATATTTATAGCTTTAATAATAGGAATGTCATTGATTATTCTAGAATCAATTATTCCAATGCTACCTTTAGCTGTATTTATAGCCATAAATATGCTTGTTTTTGGAAACATTATTGGATTTATACTTTCTTGGATATCTACAATTATAGGATGTACACTTAGTTTTTATATTTTTAGAACATTAAAAAATAAAGCATGGAAATATATAAGTAAAAAAGAAAAACTGGTCGATTTAATGAAAAAAATAGATAAAATTTCTTTCAGTAGTTTAGTAATCATACTAGCATTTCCTTTCACACCAGCTTTTTCTATTAATATTGGAGCAGGACTTTCAAATATTTCCTATAAGAAATATTTGCTTGCACTTTTAATATCAAAAATATCAATTGTATATTTTTGGGGATTTATAGGAACAACTTTAGTAGAAAGCATTACCGATATAGGCGTTTTACTTAAAATAGCAGTAATAATTTTAATAGCCTTTATATTATCTAAGATAGTGACAAAAAAATTCAATATTAACTAGGAGGTATTATTTATGGAGTATGTAATTTTAACCATATTGGTAATAATCTTAATATGCGTTGTAATTTTAATTATTAGAAAAAATAATAATAATGATATATATGATAAAATGTCAAAACTAGAACTTTCAGTAGTTAAAGAACTTGGAACATTTAAAGCAGATTTAGCTAAAGAATTCAATAACGATTTTCTTAATTTAGATGAAAAAATAGAAAATAGACTTCGTATGATAAATGATCATGTTAATGAAAGACTAGATCAAAACTTTGAAAAAACAAATAAAACCTTTACATCAGTTTTAGAAAGACTATCTAAAATAGATGAAGCTCAAAAAAAGATAGATACATTATCTAACGATATCGTTTCATTACAAGGAATTTTAACCGATAAAAAAACAAGAGGAATCTTTGGTGAAGTTAACTTACAAAATATTATGGCTAGTGTTTTTGGAGAAAACAACAAAAAAATATATCAAATGCAATATAGTTTAGAAAATGGAACAATAGTTGATTGTGCCTTATTCGCACCAGAACCACTTGGATTAATAGGAATTGACTCAAAATTTCCTTTAGAAAACTATCGTAATATGGTGGATAAAAATAATTCAAAGGAATTAAGAGAAAAATATGAAAAACAATTTAAAATAGATATGAAAAAACATATAGATGCTATAGCAACTAAATACATCATTCCAGATGTAACAACAGATCAAGCAATTCTATTTTTACCTGCAGAAGCAATATTTGCTTATATTAATGCATATCATAGTGATATAATTGAGTATGCTTATAAAAAACGTGTATGGATAACAAGCCCTACAACTCTTATTAGTACATTAACAACAATTCAAGTGATAATAAAAAACATGGAAAGAGATAAATATACTTCAGTTATTCA
>URQZ01000018.1 GCA_900550255.1 uncultured Mycoplasmatota bacterium
AGATTGGAAAAATACAGCCAGATTAATAACAGCCAATGAAGTAGCTAAGATAACAGGAAATACAGGATTTGATGCAAACAAGGAAAATCCAACTTGGTTTTGTTTAGATACAAACCAACCAGATAATACAACAGATAGTACAAATTTGTGTTCAAAGGCTCAAGGAAAAAGTAAATATGCATGGTTATTTGATTATACCTATGAATGCACAAATTCTGGATGTAACACATCAGATTCAAGTAACTGGGGATATTGGACAAGTTCACCATATAAAAGTATTTCTAATTCTTATGTGCATCGCATCAGTAGCTATGGTGGCTTGACCCAAGATGTTGCTAATAGAGTTGGCAGTGGCGTTCGCCAAGTAATAACAATTTCTAAATCTAATATTTAAAAACATGTTTAATCATGCTTTTTTTGATTAAAATTGACAAATTCAAAAAATGATATATAATATTCCTTATAAATGAGAGAATTTTAAAAAATGAAAAAAAATGAACTTAAAACAATTATATATGATTATATTGGTAATTTAGAAAAAACAAAAGAAGAATTAGAGGATAAAAAACAATAAAAAGACTTATATATTAGTTTGTTAGATACTTTAAATAAAGATAATTATAATCAAGTATATGAAGATATAAACCTTGCTTCTATATTGATAAATATTATTTTTGGTAATGAAAATAAAATAGGTAATAAACTATTTGATATAGTTTTTAGATTAAAAGAAATAGAAAACATTTGTGAAGAAACAGCTATCGAAGAGAAAGAATATCAAATAAACGTCAAAAAATTTAATTCATTAATTAATTTTTTTCAACAACAATATAAAGAATTAGTTGAAAAAGAAAAAGAGTTAGAGGAAAAGTATACCTTAGATAAATTGAAATCTTCAAGAAAACTTTTATCTAAATTAAAATATTCACAAAAAATTACTGAAAATGAAATAGAAAGCCTTCACAATATATTGATTGAAAGTAATATTTCAATTGAAGATTCCATCCTTGCTATAGAAGTAGTAAGAAAACATAATAAATTGTTAAAAAATAAAATAGAAAAAGGTCAATTTGTTTGTAAAACTAAAATTGAAATGATGCTTGATACCGAAGTAGAAGAATTTAAAGATTGTTATATTGAAGATGCAGTAAAGCGAAAAGAATGTCAAATAGTAATCGACTTATATAAAAGCTTAATCAATGATGTAGAAAATGAACAAGAAATAAAAGAATTAATTGATAAACCATCGGAAGAAGAAAATCCCAATGTTGAAAAATTTCAATACATAATGAAAAGTTTATTAAATTATTATAGAGAACAAATGATGGAAATAAAAGAAATGATATATGATAAAGATTGCTATTTTGATGAAGGATTAAAAGATGAAATAACAACAGAATTTAATAAAATAAGAAACAAGTGGAAAAAAATAAAATATGTTTATAGTACTGAAATGCTAAAACTGGATAAAATCAATTTAAAAGATATGACATTACCAACCGTAAATAATATACTTTACGCTAAAAATAAAAATAACAAAATATACATAATGGATGATATTACTAAGATATCAGAAGAAAACTTGTTAAAAGTAAAAATTTTACTAAATAAATTAAGAACCAATACATTAAGTGGAAATGAAAGTAAAGCCTTAATTGAAAATAAAAAACTAAAAGGATATAGAGAACTAAGAAAAGATCAAATAAGAATAGTTTATCTTCATTTAGGAAATAATAATTGTCTAATAATTGGTGTAGGAACTAAAAAAGCTGACAATGATTTAAACTTCTATAATAAAATGGTTGAAAGAGAAGCTTCTTTAAAAATAGAAGATTATGCGAAAGAAGCAGATAAAATAACAGAGGAAATAAATAGTTATGTAAAAAAGAATCAAAGAAAGGGAAGTAGATAATATGGAAAAAGAAAAAACAATTTGTTGTTTAATAGAGAAAGCTAAAAAAGAAAATAATTTAGAAGTTTTATTAGAATATGTAAAAAAAATGGCAAAAGAAGAAAGTAATGAAATATCTATTCCAGAAAGTAAAGATAAAACAAAAATTAAGAAGTAAATATAAAAGGGTATTTACTTTTTTTGTAGTATAATTTAAGTAGAAGGTTATAAAAGTAAAGATAAATGCTATAATGATAATAGCTTAAAGAAAGAGGTAATTATGGAATTATATAAATTAGAAAAAGTATATAAAACTTATAAAAGTAAATTTCAGGAAAATCACGCTTTAAATGGAATTGATTTAAATATAAATGAAGGAGAAATCGTTATTATTCTAGGTCCTAGTGGAAGTGGTAAAAGTACAATGTTAAATGTACTATCAGGAATAGATTATATAACACGTGGAAAAATTTATTTTCAAAATGAAAGACTTGATAAATTTGACGAAGAAAACTTACTAAACTACCGTAAAGAAAATTTAGGATTTATATTTCAAAGTTATAATTTAATTTCTAACTTAACAGTAAAAGAAAATATTGAATTAGGTAAAGAATTATCAGATAATCCATTGTCAATAAATGAAATATTAAAAGAAGTTGGTTTAGATGAACATAAAAATAAATATCCATATCAACTATCTGGAGGACAAATGCAAAGAGTCGCAATTGCACGCGCACTAGTAAAAAATCCTAAAGTTTTATTTTGTGATGAACCAACAGGTGCATTAGATGAGAAAACAGGTAAAAATGTTTTAAGTCTACTTCAAAAAATAAATAAAAAATATCACACAACAATGATTATCGTTACCCATAATCCAAGTATAGCAAATATGGGAAATACAGTAATTAAAATGAACAGTGGTAATATAGTTGAAACCATAAAAAACAAAGAAATAATAGATGCTAAAGATTTGGGGTGGGCATAATGCGATTATTATTTATAAATGCTTTAAAAGGACTAAAAAAGAAAAAAATTCAAATGTTTGGTATTGTTATGATGGTTATGCTATCAACAGCTGTTTACGTTGGAATGAATAGTGCCATTGATCGCCTAGAAAAAAGATATTATAACTATCTAGATGAACAAAATGTTGAAGACTTTAGTTTCGGTGTGAATCTAGATTATCAAAAAGACATTAAACCAGAAGATATTGATGAACTTCTTAATAATGAATTAAAAAACATATCAGAAGAAGAAAAAATATTCTTAGAAGAATATAAGGAATTTTTAAAAAGTCCTAATCTAGATTTACAAATAATTTATACAGTTAAAAATATTTTTGATAAATATGATATAACACCAAAATTTGAACAAAGAAAAATTGATCAAATAACTAAAAAATATAATTTTAGTTATGAATTAGAACGTTCAAAAACAATTAATCAAAAAAACAAATTATTAAAAATAATGCCATATAGTAAAAACAATAAAATTAATAAACCATATTTAGTTAAAGGAAGATTTCCTAAAAATAATGGAGAAATTACAATTTTACCTGAATATGCTAAAATCAATAAATTAAAAATTGGCGATAAATACAAAATAAATAATAAGGAATATAAAATAGTTGGATTATCTTATGCTCCAGATTACATTTATCCGTTAATATCATTTAGTATGCCTATTTTTGATGCCAAAAATAATAATCTTATCTTTATGATAGAAGATGATTATAATGAACAAATGGGTGTTATTGATAATAGTTATGCTTTAAAATATAATTATAAAACAAAAAGAAAATTTGAGATAAGTATATCTTCGGAAAACTCTTCAGAAAAACCAGATAAAATGTTTAAAATTTTTGAAGAAGAAGATACTCTTATGATGGATATGAATACAGTTACTAGAATTAGTCGTATTGGTTCATTGCAATTAGAATTTGCTTCTGATCGTCTATTCGCACAATATTTTTTATATCTATTACTTGCAATTTCAGTTTTAATAATTATTGTTATAACTAAAAAAAGAATAGATGATGAAAGACTTCAAATAGGTGTTTTAAAATCACTAGGATATAATCGTTTTAGTATTGCAATAAGTTATCTTGTTTATCCCATTTTAGGCTCACTAATTGGTGGAATATTAGGATTTATAATTGGAAATTTAGTAAGCAGTCCAATTTCTAGTGTTTTACTTAGTTATTATAATGTACCACTACAAAATTATAGTATTAATTTTAAATATTTAAAAACAGCTATCTTAACACCAATGATAACTTTATCAATTCTTAGTTATTTAATTGCTCTTTTTATGCTTAGAAAAAAACCACTACAATTATTAAAAGAAGGAAGCAATTTAAAAGTAAATATATTTAGTAAAATAATAAATAAAATAACAAAACCACTTCCATTTAATTATCGCTTTAAATATTCACTAGCTTTTAGATCAATCGGAAAATTATTTATTGTAAGTATTACTTCTTTTTGTACAGGATTATTAATAACTTTAGTATTAATTGGAAGCAATTTATTTACAAATATGATTGATAAATCATTTGAAGGTATTAATTATAAATATATGGTAATGCTTAAAAATATTGATTATAAAGAAAATAATGATAGTAAAAGTGATTATGTTTTAAATAGTAGCATTCCTCTTGTAAAAATAACAACAAAAAATGGTAAAGAAAAAAAGATAAAAAAAGATAATGATAATTTAAATGTTAATATAAACGGAATTGATATAAATTCTAAAACAGTAAAAGTATTAGATAAAAATAACAAAAATATTATTAAAAAACTAAATGATAAAGAAGGCATTATTGTAAATGAAAATGCTAAAGAAATATTAAATTTAGAAATTGGTGATGAATTAACATTCGAACATAAAACAATTAAATTTAAATATAAAATAGTAGGTTTTAATAATGATTATATGGGATATACAGCCTATACTAGTAGAAGTAGTTTAAGTGATAAACTAGGTTTTGATAGTTCAGCTTATTTACTAATTTATTCAAATGATGAAAAATATTCAGATATAAGTAAATTAAATAAAGAAGAAGCTAGTAAAATAAGTACAGTTCTTAGTGTTGATGATTTAAAAAAGAACATAGAAAAACAAATGGATCGTTTTAATGGTAGTATTTATATTGTTATTGGTTTTGCCTCAGTTATGACTTTAATTATTATATCTGTTATTGCTAATATAGTTGTTGAAGAAAATAAAAAAACAATATCTCTTATGAAAGTAATGGGATATAAAAATAAAAGAATAAGTAGCATTGTTTTAAATATTTATACACCATTTATAATAATTTCATATTTAATCTCAATACCAGTTATGAAAAAAATTCTAAGAGCCATTGTAAATGCCTTAGTAGGTGATATCAAAGTAACTATTCCAATTGAATTGTCACCATCTTTAGCGTTCTTAGGACTAATAGGATTGTTAGTAGCTTATTATATAGCAGTAGGTTTATCAAAGAGGGTATTAAATAAAATTCCACTTGCGATTGCCCTAAAAAGAGAGTAGGTATAAAATGGAAAACTTAATTGAAATAAAAAATGTTTATAAAACATATAAAATGGGTAAAGTAGAAAATCATGCTTTAAATAATATTAATTTAAATATTAAAAATGGTGAAATAGTAGTTATTTTAGGACCAAGTGGAAGTGGGAAAACGACCTTACTTAATGTAATATCCGGATTAGATAAAATAAGTAAAGGAAAAATTATTTATGATGGTAAAAATATTTCTAAATATAAAGATTATAAAATGACACGTTTTCGTAAGAAAAATTTAGGTTTTATTTTTCAAACATATAATTTATTAGAACATTTAAATGTTTATGAAAATGTTTTAGTTGGATCGAATTTAGGAAAAACTAAAACTGATATAAATGAAATAATTGAAACAGTTGGACTTAAAAAACATTGTAAAAAATATATGTATCAATTATCAGGAGGAGAACAACAAAGGGTATCAATTGCAAGAGCTCTTGCTAAGATGCCAAAAGTCATGTTTTGTGATGAACCAACAGGTGCATTAGATGAAAAAACAGGTAAAATTGTTTTAAAATCGTTAGTTGATGTCAATGAAAAAATGCAAACCACAATGGTAATTGTTACTCATAACCCTGGAATTGCTTTAATAGGCGATCGCGTTATAAAGATGAATAGTGGCAAAATAATTGAAATAATAGATAATGAAAAAAGAACTAATCCCAAAGATATTCCATGGGGATAGTTCTTTTTTATACTTCAAAACTTGTTTCATCGATAAATTTAAAATTTTCTTTATATTTTAATTGACGAACTAGTTTAAATAAAGCTTCATCTTTAGCTTTAGCTTCAATCATAATATCAAAATCATATTTTTGTGTTTTTAAAATAAATTCAGTAAAATCTTCTGCATTTATATAATTATGATGACTTCTAAAATCTTTTTTTGTTTTGTTTTTAGGACTAGAAAAATGAATTTTAGGTTTCTTCTTCCACGTTTTAAAAATACGATCAATATAGTCATATAGGTTGATATTTGGATTATTACAATTATGATGATGAACATCTAAAACAATTGGAGTATTTATTTTTTTAGATATTTCTAAACAATCAAGGATATTAAAAACTTTATCATCATTTTCAATAACAATACATTCTTTAATATGTGATGGAAGTTTTTCAAAATTATTAATAAATCTTGCAATTGATTGTTTTTTTCCAAAGACATTACTACCAACGTGTAAAATAATAACTTTATCTTCAATCTTTAAGGCTTCTAAAATATTATAATGATATTCTAAAATACGGAAAGAGTTTTCAACTACATCTTTATTTGTACTGTTTAAAACACAAAATTGATCAGGATGAAAATCTACTCGCATATTGCTTTTTTTGATTTTTTCACCAATTCTATCATAGAAATCTTGATATTTATCTATGTAATCAAATTCCACATCTTTATGGGTAGCAAGGGGAATTATTTTGGAAGACAATCTATAAAAATGAATATCATTCGCAATATTATAATCTATGATTTTCTCTAAGTCTTCCAAATTAGAAATAATAACTTCATCTAATTTTTGTAATTTATTTTCGTTTTTTAAATAATTTGTATAACTTAAACTACTAGAACTAGTTACATTATCTAGCGTTTTAGTTAAACAAGCATAACCAAGTCTTTTCATAAAATCACCATTATTATTTTGTTTGATTATAAGATAAATACACGTAAAATGTGATATAATATTAGAAAGGATTTGATAATATGGAAAAAATAATTTTAGTAGATGGAAACAACTTACTTTTTAGAAGTTACTATGCAACGGCATATAGTGGAAATTTTATGAAAAATAGTAAAGGATTCCCAACTAATGCTTTATATGGATTTACAAATATGATTAATAAAATAATAAATGAGGAATGTCCAACTTATATGATTGTTGCTTTTGATAAAGGTAAAACCTTTAGGCATGAAAAATATGAGCAATATAAAGATGGAAGAATTGAAATGCCAGATGAACTTAAAGTTCAATTTCCTCTTGCTAAAGAACTTTTAACTAACATGGGAATAAAATATTATGAATGCGATAATTATGAAGCAGATGATATAATAGGAACATTCGCTAAATACTGTGATGAAGAAGAGGATTTCATTGGAACAATTGTAAGTAGTGATAAAGACCTATTACAACTAATTAGTCATGATGTGGATATAAAATTATTAAAACAAAAAGATTACATTCGTTACAATGAAAAATCATTTAAAGAGGCTTATGGAATTGAACCAATCAATATAATTGACTTAAAAGCTCTAATGGGTGATAGTTCCGATAATATACCAGGTGTTAAAGGAATAGGAGAAAAGACAGCTTTAAAACTTTTACACGATTACAAAACACTAAATGGTGTTTATGATAACTTAGATAAACTAACTCCTAAAATGCGCGAAAAATTAGAAAATGATAAAGATAACGCTTATATGAGTTATGATTTAGCGACCATCTATAAAGAAGTACCAATGGAAATTTCTATACCAGATATTAAATTAAAAAATAAAAATAGTGATAAATTAAATGAAATGTATAAAGAACTAGAATTTTATTCCTTTTTAAAAAAAGAAGAAAAAAAGGTAGATAATAATATTGAAGTTAAAATAATTGAAAATACATCAGAAATTAATGTTCAAAAAGATTCTGCTTATTATCTAGAAATCTTAGGTACGAATTACCACTCATCTAAAATACTTGGAATGGCTATCTATAATGAAGATAACTCTTTCTATATTCCTTTTGAAATACTAGAAAAAAAACATGATTTTTTAGATAAATTAAAATATACTTATGATTATAAGAAAAACTATGTAGCTTTAAAAAAACATAATATAAATATATTAAATACTAATTTTGATACAATGATAGCAGGTTACTTATTAGAATATAATATTAAAGAAGATATAAGCTATTTAGCCAATTCTTTTAATTATAACATTTCTTTCTATGATGAAATGTATTTAAAAAACAAATCAAAATCTATTTATGAAGAAGAAGATATTAAAAAAACAGCCAAAGCAGCTCTTTTGAAAGCTAAATTTATTTATGAAACTAAAAATATATTTGAAGAAAAATTAAAAGAAGAAAAACTATTAGATTTATTTGAAGAAATAGAAATGCCCCTTTCTAAAGTTTTAGGTGATATGGAATATAATGGTGTTTTAATAGATCAAAATGAACTAAATAAACTAGGAGAAGAATTTAAAATTAAAATTGAGTTATTAGAACAATCAATATATAATGACGCAGGAGAAAAATTTAATATTTCATCTCCAAAACAATTAGGAGAAATTCTATTTGATAAATTACAACTACCACATGGTAAAAAAAACAAGAGTGGGTATTCAACAAGTATAGATGTTTTAAATAAACTGCTAGGGAAACATCCAATCATAGAAAAAATAATTGAATATCGAACAATTAATAAATTATATACAACTTATGTTGAAGGATTAAAAAATGCTATTTGTAGGGATGGTAAAATTCATACAATTTATACCCAAACACTAACACGTACAGGAAGATTATCTTCAATAGAACCTAATCTTCAAAATATTCCAATAAGAAATGAATATGGAGCTTTAATTAGAAAAGCTTTTATTCCAAGTGAAAATGGAATTATAATGAGTGGAGATTATTCCCAAATAGAACTTAGAATCTTATCACATATGGCTAATATTGATTCATTAAAAAAAGCCTTTTATGATAACATAGATATACATACTAAAACAGCCTCAGATATATTCAAAATACCAACTGATCTTGTTGATAAAAAAATGCGTCGTATCGCAAAAGCTGTTAACTTTGGAATAATATATGGTATAAGTAGTTTTGGTCTATCTGAAAACCTACATATTAGACCAAAAGAAGCCAAAGAATTTATTGATAGTTATCTACAAACCTATCCAGGCGTTAAACAATATATGGATGATACAATCAAAAAAGCTTATGAAGATGGATATGTTAGAACACTATTCAATCGAAAAAGAACTATTGGTGAATTACAAAATAAGAATTATATGATTCGTCAAAGTGGTGAGAGAATAGCTCTAAATACACCAATTCAAGGAACGAGTGCTGATATAATTAAAAAAGCAATGATTGAAATAGCTAAAAAATTAGAACAAGAAAAAATGCAGACAAAAATGATTATTCAAGTTCATGATGAATTAGTTTTTGATGTTCCAAATAATGAAAAAGAAAAAATTGAAAAAATCATTAAAGACATAATGGAAAATGTATGTGAACTTAGTGTTCCTCTTAATGTTGAAATAGCTTATGGAAAAAATTGGCGTGAAGCAAAATAAAGGAAGTGCAAACCATGAATAATGTAACAAAAGTTATGAGTGTTAGTATAATAACTAACACCTTTTTATCACTTATAAAAATAATTATAGGTTTTATTTGTAAATCGAGTGCCTTACTTGCTGATGGTGTTCATTCTTTTAGTGATCTTTTGACCGATTTTTTTGCTATTATAGGAAATATTATGGCTAAAAAACCAGCCGATGAAAAACATCCTTATGGGCATGGTAAGATAGAATACTTAACAAGTATAGGTATAAGTATGGTCATTATAATTTTAGGATTGACGATTATTAATAATTCAATGCATAGTAAAGTTGTAATGTCTTCTTTAATTGTATCAATTGTTAGTTTAATAACAATCACATTAAAATATCTTTTATCAGAATACATAATTAGAAAAGGTAAGAAACTTGAAAACAATATTTTAATTGCAAGTGGAAAAGAAAGTAGAGCTGATGTAATTAGTTCTTTAGTTGTATTTATTTCAGCTATTCTTAGCGTTTTTTCTAAATATATTGAAGTATTTAAATACTCTGATAAAATAGCCGGAATAATAGTTGGTATTTTAATTATCAGAACAGGTTTTTTAATTTTAAAGGAGAATATAAGTATTATTCTTGGAGAACAAGAAATAAAAGGTGAAACCTTAAATAAAATTAGAAAAATAATTTTGAATAATAAAGATATAAAAACAATTGATGAGTTAATTATTTTAAAATTTGGACATTGTTATAAAGTATCTATGGAAGTTAGTATGAATCCTGATTTAACTTTATTAGAGTGTCATACGATTGTTGATAAGTTAGAAAAGAAGTTAAAAAAAGAGGTAGAGAAAATAGAATATATAACAGTTCATGTTAATCCTTATCATAAATTAGAAGAATTTAATTTAACTGATGCATGTGATGATAATAAAGATTTTATTTTCAATATGGTAGAAAAACTAACACCTAAAAAAGATATTTCAAATTATGTTAATAAACATTTAAAGGATACTAAAATAATTAAAAAAAATGATCAAGTAATAGGTATAGTTATTTATTATAAAGAAAATAGCAGGTATTTACTTGATTTAATATATATTAAAGATAAATATCAAAATTTAGGAATAGGTCATAACATTATCAAAAATCTTATAGACAATCAAAAGAAAAATAAAACACAACTAGAAGTTTTAAAAAGCAATATAAAAGCTATTAAACTTTATAAAAATTTAGGTTTTCAAATTATTAGTGAAACTAAAAATAAATATATAATGGAAGTTAATTAAAAAAAGCTTGATTTTTTTTCAAGCTTTTTAAAATGTAACAAATTTATTTGTTTTATATATTTTTCCATTAATTTTAATATATACATAATAACGTCCATTTAAACCGACACTATTGATATATTTAGTAACATTAATTCCATTTTTCTTTTCATCTTTACTAAACAAATCAACACATAATGCAGTATAAGGTTTTTTACTAATAACCATGTTATAGGTTTTTTTATCAAAAACATTATCTAAAATTATTTCAACTTTATCAGATTTTTTAAATGTACCATTAACAACTAAACGATCAGTTTCTTTAGTTATTTTAATATTATGCTTTTTATATTCTTTATTCATTTTTTTACTAAATAATAGTAATGATTTATTTTTAATTGTTTTAGTTACACCAAGATTTCCTAATCTAATACCTTTACCACTTTTGAATTCATCATCATCATATAGAGCTAGTTTCTCAACACGGTAAGTATTTGTTGGAAGAGTTAGTTTGTAAATAACTTCATCATTTTTTATTTCAACAGTTGTACTTTTTAATTTATCTACATCAGTAAGTCCAGCTGGTTCATTTTGAACTTTACCATCTTTATATGAGGTACCACCAGAATGAACGATATAGTGATTATCTTCAATATAATCAACATCAGAAATATATGGTGAGTAGAAATCACTACCTAATTCTTTACCATATTCCCATACTTGTTTTACTTTCATATTTGAAGTATTGATATCATATATAACACCACGACTATAATTATCTTCCGCGCTAATAGCGTTCTTTTTAGTTTTAGAACGGTTATTACCATTATCAAATAAGAATACATTACCATTTGGTAAAATCATTGCAGCATGTTGTGCCCATTGCCATTCTGTATCATCATCTTTTTCAAAGAAGTATTTATGATATTTTTTATTCCAATTAGATTTGTCTCCTAAGATCCAGTTAAGCTCTAAGGTGTCATAATTAATGTTAACAACGGCATCTTTATGACGTCCTGATAATGTTATAGAGTTAGTGTTTTTATCATACCAAACAGCATTGTTATGAAACCAATCATAATCTGTAGTATAAACGTTATTTCCACTATCAACAGGAAGGATTTTCTTTAAATCGATTTTTTTAACTATTTCTCCTGTGTTTCTATCTATTTCAACAACATAATCTTCAACTCTACCAGATTCAAAGTCATCACTTGCTACTAAGAAGTTACCATTTTCCATTTCAAAGACATCATGATGGTATCCTCCTGGAAGTGAATATTCATAGTATATTTTTCCAAGTAAGTCCATTTCTGCTAAACCAGTCATATAGTATGGTGGGTTAATTAATCTATTACTACTTAGTAGCAAGTTACCATTGTCTAGTTTTTTGATATCCCAAATAAATTTTTCTGTTAAATACCATCTAACATCACCATTAACATCATAGGCAGCTGTATATCCATTAGATGATGGTGTAACGAAGTATAATTCGTTTCCTAGTTCGTCTTTATTACTATATACGTCTTCGGCTTTGCTAAAGTCATCAGGTAGTTTATCTGTTTTAATGTGAAGTGTCTTTTCTTTTTTTCCATATTTTATTATAACTTCATTATCAGTATCAGCATATAATCCATAGATTGGTAAAATATTTACTTTTCTTGGTGAGAATGTATTAGTTATTGTTGAATTTTCATCTTTTCCTTTAATTGTAACTGTAATAGATGTAGAATCATTAGTTTCAAATATTACTAGGGCCGTTAAAGGTGAAATTTCATATGGGTTTAAAATAATTTTTGGATCATCAAATGTATGTTTTGTGTCTTGTAGAAAATTTGTTTCTAAATTATTTTGATGAACTAAAATATCTTCATTAATATCAACTTCTTTTGTTTTCATAACGTGATTATATATAAAAATTGACGACAAACATGATACAAATACTAATGCAACAATTTTAAATATTACTTTTTTCATTGTTTCCTCCTAAATTAATCTAATTTCATTTTCACTGAAGAAAGGTTTATTTTTATCGATTCTATCGTAGAATAAAATACCATTTAAGTGATCAATTTCGTGTTGAAAGGCGATAGATAATTCTTCTCTAGCTCTTATTTTTATTTTATTTCCTTCTGTATCAAATCCTTCAACAGTAACTCTTGCATATCTTGGAACATGTCCTTCTACCTCACGATTGACACTTAAGCATCCTTCACCGGCATCAGCTGCTATTATTTCTTTTGAATTACTAACAATAACAGGGTTTATAACGATGTAGTTATCAAATTTTCCTTCATCATATTCATCAACGATAACAATTATTCTTTTATTAATTCCAAGTTGTGGAAAGGCAAGTCCCATTCCAGGGCGTAAATCATATTTTTTTTCGTATTCTTCAATTTGACTATAGGTAAGATGTGTAACGGCATCTTCAATAAGTTTTTGTTCTTTTTCACTAAGTGGGAAAGTAGCATCTTTACTTATTTGTCTTAGTCTTTTATCCTTTTCATCTAATATATTAAGTTTTTTAAACATAAAATCAACTCCGTATGTACTTATTTTATCACGACTTGTTGAATAAGTAAATGAATACATATTTATTCTTTTATCATATTTCTAGAGAAATTTAAAATATACATGTATAAAATCATTGACTTATTTAAAGACAGTATATGCAGTAATTTAAAAGGCGGGGGTTAGTATAAGAATAGCTAACTGATTTAGAAAAATTTCAGTTAGAATATGGTGAAAAATTTTTAAAGAAAAATATAATAAAAATATGAACAAAAAAATACTGAATAAATTTCAATATTTTTTTGTTAGTAAACTATAAATTTACAAAATTCGACATTTATCTGCAATAAAAATAGACAATTTTGGTTAAATGTTTTATAATAAAGTTGGTGATTTTATGAAAAACAAATTATCTTTATTTTATAAGATATTAATTGTTGTAGTAAGTAGTATTGCTTTATGTTTGAATTTTAAAGTTATTCCTTTTAAACAAAATATTTTATATTTTACGATTCAAAGTAATTTATTATGTTTTATATTTTACTTAGTTATTGTAATTTTGAAAATATTGAAGAAAGAAAAAAAGAATAACTTTTATTATATTATTAAGGGAATGGTTACAATGGCTATAACCATAACTATGGTTGTATTTCAAATGGTAATAGCGACAAATAGTTTAGGAATATATGAAAATCATTTATTTGAGTGTTATCTAGTACACATTGTAGTTCCATTACTTGTTATTTTTGATTATATTATTTTTGGAGAAAAAGGAAATTTAAAAAAAAGTTATCCTTTTATTTGGAGTTTGATTTTAGTTTTCTATACAATATTTACATCTGTTTATGCCTTTTTAGGAGGAAAATTTATTGATGGAACAAGTTATCCATATTTTTATATGAATATAGATAAATATGGGATTTTAAGAGTATCAATTAATTGTGTTATTATATATATATGTTTTGTGATATATGGAATGATTATTCAAAAATTAGATAATAAATTAGCAACGGAGTCTAAATAGAGAGGAGTTAATTATGAATATTGATGAATTAAAAGAATATAGAGAAAAATTAGGAAAATTAACGCAAGAGGAAGATAAACAAAGAAATTTATATTTAAAAAAATTAGCTAATGGTACATTACAAGGACCATTAACGGGAAAACAAAGCATTGATAAAACTTGGTTGAAATATTATAGTGATGAAGCAATATTAATTGATTTACCTGAAATGACAGCACTTAACTATATGAAAACTAATAACAAGAATAATAGTAATGGAATAGCACTTAATTTTTTTGGATTAAAAATAACTTATAAAAAACTATTTGAAAAAATAGATGAAGTTGCAGAATCTTTAGTTTCATATGGAGTTAGGGCTGGCGATATTGTGGTAATAAATTCTGTAACCTTGCCTCAAACTATTTTTTTACTTTATGCATTAAATAAAATTGGTGCTATAGCAGATTTAACAGATTTAAGAACAGATTCAAATGGTATGAAACATTATTTGAATGAAGGAAAAACAAAATTAGTATTTACATTAGACTCTTGCTATTTAGGATTTAAAGATATATTAAATGAAACAAGTGTTGAAAATGTAGTATTGTTAAATCCTACAGATATAGTTCCTTTAGTTGGAAAAATCGGTAATTCTTTAAAGGAAAAAATAGAATTAACAAAGGAAGAAAAACGAAAAAATAAAAAAGAAAAAGAAGAATTGAATTATATATTAAAATCGGATAAAAAAGTATGTAATTGGAATACGTTTTTATCAAATAAGAAAAAAAATATAACTGTTTCTGAAAAAAAATATGAAAAAGATTATCCTATGGCAGTAGTACATACAAGTGGGACAACAAGCACGCCCAAATCAGTGGTATTAACAAACGATAATTTTAATGCCATGGCATTGCAATATAGTGTATCA
This sequence comes from uncultured Mycoplasmatota bacterium, assembly GCA_900550255.1. Classification (GTDB taxonomy): domain Bacteria; phylum Bacillota_I; class Bacilli_A; order RF39; family UBA660; genus UMGS1271. Next base: position 15,448 of record URQZ01000018.1, read on the forward strand.
GATTTTAAGTATAGCGTTGGTGAATCATTGCTTAATATAATACCAATGTTTGTTGCATATGGTGTTGTTAATTCATTACATATGCCATTATGTTTAGGAATGACAAATATCGTTTATCCTAAAGTTGTGAATGATGATTTTCCTGATATTATTAATAAATTTAAACCAAATCATGTAATAGCAATTCCTATGCATTGGGAGTTTATGCTACACAATAAAAATATGGAAGGAAAAGATTTGAGCTTTTTAAAAACAGCTGCCTGTGGAGGAGATAAACTAAACGTTGAATTAGAAAAAGAGATGAATGATTTCTTACAGAAACATAATTCAGGGAGTAAAATTGTCAAAGGATATGGTATGACTGAAATATCTGCTTGTGCAGTTACAAATACAAATAACACCAGTAAAATAGGAAGCGTAGGAATACCGTTAGTAAAAAATAATATTAAGATAATTGATTCAGAAACGGGATTAGAAGTTAATACTGGGCAAAAAGGTGAAATATGCTTTAAATCACCAACAACAATGAAAAAATATTTTAATGATGAGACGGCTACTAATAAAGCATTAAAAAAACATGAAGACGGGACATGGCTTTATTCTGGTGATTTAGGACACTTTGATAAGGATTCAACTCTAGTAGTAGATGGAAGGCTAAAAAGATTAATAATTAGACGAGGTTTTAAATTATCTGCTGTTGCAATTGAAGATTTAATTATGAAAAATAGTAATATTGATTCTTGTGCAGTTGTTAAGGCACCACATGAAGAGGATGGTGAAACTCCATTTGTGTATTTAGTTTTAAAAGAAAAAGCTACAAATAAAAGTGAAATATTGGATGAAGTAAGAAAAATGTGTATTTCACAACTGCCAGAATATTTTGTTCCAGAGTTTGATAATTATTTAATCGTGAATGAACTTCCTCATACAAAAAATGGAAAGTTAGATTTGAATTTATTAGAAAATATTGCGACTAATGAAGTAGAAACTACGAATAAACGACAAAAATCAAGATAAGAAAGCAAAAAGGATTTATTGCTTTTTCTTTTTATGTTATACTTGTTTATGTAAGATATAATAATAGGAGGGGACAAATATGGATGGAGCAATTTCATTTACAGTATGTAGTTTATTTTTTAGTGTTTTGTTGACACTGGTATATTTTTCTAAAAAAAGATTATCCACTTTAGAAAATAAATTATATGCTGTATTAATTATTACCAATTTAATAGGAATAATTATTCATATTTTATGTGGTGTTGTTACACCTATGATAAATGGAGATATACAAAGTATTATTTTCAGTAAGCTTTATCTTGGATATTTGCTTACTTGGATAATGATATTTACAATTTATATATTTGTAATATCTAGAAAAAATAAATTTGAAAATACATTAAAAAAATATTATATTAGATTATTTACCTGTATATCGATAATCTATTTTATTTGTTGTATTATTTTAGTGTTTTTGCCAATTGAAATTTTTAATGAAAGCGGAATTATATACACGTATGGAATGGCTGTAAATTTTTTGTACGTTGTATCCGGATTATGTATGATGGTTATGATTATATGTATGTTATTAAATTTTAAAAATATTAGAAATAAAAAATATCTTCCAATTTTTGCATATATGGCAATAAGTAGTGCGGTAGTATTAATTCAATCAATTCATCCAGAATTGCTATTGATGACAGCTATGGAAACTTTTGTTACATTCCTAATGTATTTCACCATAGAAAATCCAGATATAAAAATGATGAATCAACTAGAACTAGCCAAAGATACAGCAGAAAAAGCAAATAGGGCAAAGTCAGACTTTCTATCAAGCATGTCACACGAAATAAGAACACCATTAAATGCCATAATGGGTTTCTCAGAATGTATAAAAACAGCTGAAACATTAGATGAAGCAAAAGAAGATGCAGGTGATGTTATAAGTGCAGGAAATACATTACTAGAAATAGTAAATGGAATTTTGGATATATCAAAAATAGAAGCAGGAAAACTAGAATTAATAGAATCAGACTATAATGTAAGAAAAATACTAGAAGAAGTAGAAAGACTAATTCAAGTAAGAATAGGAGATAAAAAAATAGAGTTTGAAACAGATATAGCAGAAGATATACCGGAATATTTATATGGAGATCACGCAAATATAAAGAAAATACTAATTAATTTACTAACAAATGCCGTAAAATATACAAATGAAGGATATATAAAACTAAAAATAACATGTGTAAGGAAAGAAAATATATGTCGTTTGTTTATATCAGTAAAAGATACAGGAAGAGGAATAAAACCAGAACAAGTAAATAGATTATTTACAAAATTTGAAAGATTAGAAGAAGATAAAAATACAACGATAGAAGGAACAGGATTAGGACTAGCAATAACTAAACAATTGGTTGAAATGATGAATGGAAATGTAACGGTAAAAAGTACATATGGAGAAGGATCAGAATTTATAGCAGCAATAGATCAAAGAACAAGTTTAAATACTAAAGAAGAAGAAAAACAAGATATAAAAGCAGAATTAGATTTAAGTGGGAAAAAAGTATTAATAGTAGATGATAATGAAATAAATATAAAAGTAGCTAAAAAATTGTTAAAAAAATATAAATGTATAGTAGATTCTGCTGAAAGTGGAATGGAATGTTTAGAAAAAGTAAAAAAAGGAGACGAATATGATTTAATCTTTATGGATGATATGATGCCAAGAATGAGAGGAACAGAAACATTAATAAGATTAAAGAAAATA
>URQZ01000019.1 GCA_900550255.1 uncultured Mycoplasmatota bacterium
TTATTAACTACTGATGCTCCTAATATGCGAAGATTAAATATTTATCGTTGTCCACAATTGAATAAATTAAAAAATAAGGATTTATTATTTATATCAGGTTTTTATAATTTAGAAGGAATCAACATTGATGGAGTAGTAGATAATTACGCTCAATTTGATAAACTAGAAAGATTAAGAGTATTAAGATATGTGTTATTATCAAGTATGGATAATAAATATAAGAATAATAAGTATTATCTACAAGCTTTAAAAGAAGGATTATCTGGTGTTAGATTAGCTGATTTTTTATGTAGGTTAAGATTACATGCACAAAATAAGCATTATCAATTAAGACATGAATTATATGTTCCTAGATTGGAAAGAGTTAAATTTGAAGAAAATATTAGAAATCAGTCGATAGAAGAAATACAACAAAAATTAATTGAGTTTTATCAATTAGATTATCAAATCAGAAAAAACTATTTAAGAGAACCGAAAAAAGAAATGACTTTATTTGATGATATACATGACTTGTTTTTTGACAGAATAACAAGACCAGAAGATGATGAACCATATTATATCGTTAATTCAAGACCATTTGATTTAGGTGGAATAGATTATTATGTTAAAAGTAAAAAAATCATATTAGATAAATAAACAATAGAAAAATTAATAAGTTATATATAATATATTTAAAGAAAGTAATTTGAAAAAATATTAAAAATTCTTTCTTTTTATTTTACTAATGTAGTATAATGTAATTAGTTAGTAAGTTTATTACTTTTAGCCTTGGAGTTGTTAGACCTGCTCCTTACTCGCACCAGATTGATACTAAGCTCGAACCTTTTATAGTTCGAGTTTTAAAATACTTAATTTTATGCTAAAGCATTTATAAAATTAAAATGATTATGTCAATTTAAAAACACACTTGCATAATGACATAATCATTATGCGTGTGCAAAGTATTTTTATATTTTAAAATTTATGTTAATTTAATTCAAGCAATGGTAAATATCTCTAGTTTATGATAAAATAGAAGTATAATATTGGAGGATTTCTAAATGAGAAAAATAAAAATCAATGGCATTTACAAACACTTTAAGGGAGATTATTATTTAGTTATAGATGTTGCAAATCACTCTGAAACAAAAGAAAAATATGTAGTTTACAGAAGACTATATGGTGATGGAAGTTTATGGATTAGACCAATGGAAATGTTTTTAAGTGAAGTTGATTATGAAAAATATCCTGATGTAAAGCAAAAATATAGATTTGAATTGCAAGAAATTGAAAGCGTAGCAAAATAAAATAGAAAAGTAATTGAACTTGAATCAAAAATTTAATCGTGGAAACAAAGAGTAAATGAAATTTTAAATTTTATATCTGAAAGAGTTAAAGGATTCTTTGGTAATATATTAGTAAATATAAAGATGTTGTAGATGATTTAAGGGAAAGTAATATAATAACTGAAAATGAATATAACAAAATATATGATTTGCATATTAGAAAAGAATCTAAAGAAAGTTATAAAAAAGATAAATTTTTCACTAACATATTGTGCCTTCTTGTTACATAATATTATAGTGATGATAAAATAAAAGTTAATTTAAAGAAAAATATTGACAAAAGGCCAATTTATATGTATACTACTAATTGAAATGAAAAAGGAAAGAAGAAGTATCCACTTCTCACCCGATTGCAAAAGCTTTGGGTAAATGCCAATAATGCGATAATTTTGGTTTTTAGGTGGATACTAATAGTATTCATTTTTTTATGGAGGTGTTAGATATCGCAAACAATAATAAAGAAGTATATATTAATGAAAAAATACGTGCAAAAGAAGTAATGGTAATAGGACCTAATGGTGAAAAATTAGGGATAAAACCAATAAAAGATGCTCTTACATTAGCAGAATATGCTGGTTTCGATTTAGTTTTAATCAGTCCTAATGCTAATCCACAAGTTTGTAAAATTATGGATTATAATAAATATAAATATGAAAATAGTAAAAAACAAAAAGAAAACAAAAAGAAACAAAGAGAAGCTAATTTAGACATTAAAGAATACCGTTTATCAGTAACAATAGACGTACATGATTTCAACACACGCGTTAGAAATTCATTAAAATACTTAGAAAAAGGTCATAAAGTAAAAGTTTCAGTTCGTTTTAAAGGACGTGAAATGGCTCATACAGAACTTGGAAGAGAAGTTTTAGAAAGATTTGCTGATGCATTAAAAGAAGTATCAGACGTGGAACAAAAACCTAAAATGGATGGACGTTTTATGACAATGATGCTAATACCAAAAAAAGAGAAATAGGAGGAAGTTTTTATGGCAAATAAAAATAAAAAGAAAACACATAAAGGTATTGCTAAAGTTTGTAAAGTAAGACCAGGTGGAACAATTAAAATTGGAAAACCAGGATCTAGACATAATACTGGTGGAAAAGATACAAAATTCAATAGAAGTTGTAGAAAAGGATCACTTCTTAGTGAATCAGATTACAAAAGAATTAAAGATAATTTAGGAAAATAAGAATTAAGGAGGAAGAAACATGCCAAGAGTTAAAGGTGGAACAATACATAGAGCTAGACGTAAAAAAGTAATGAAGCTAGCTAAAGGTTATTTTGGAAGTAAACATAGATTATATAAAACAGCTAAAGAACAAGTTATGCATTCTTTAAAATATTCATATAGAGATAGAAGACAAAGAAAAAGAGATTTCAGAAAATTATGGATTACAAGAATAAATGCTGCTTGTCGTATGAATGACATTAGTTATTCAAAATTTATAAATGGACTTAATATTGCAGGAGTAACAATTAACCGTAAAATGTTATCAGAAATTGCAATTGATTCTGAAGAAGCATTTAGTGATTTAGTAAAAGTAGCTAAAGATGCATTAAATGGAAATTTAAAAGAAGAAAAAGTAGTAAAAACTTCAACTAAAAAAGAAACTACAAAGAAAGAAGCAAAAAAAGAAGAAACTAAAGACTTATCAAAATTAACTGTAGCAGAATTAAAAGAAATGGCTAAAGCAAAAAAAATTGAAGGAATTTCTTCAATGAAAAAAGCTGATTTAATTAATGCTTTAAAATAATCACATTTGTGGTTATTTTTTTGTAAACATTTACAAATTCAAAAATTATATATATAATAATAATTAGGCAGGGGGATATTTATGAAATATAATGACAAAGTAAAAATATCAATAACAGGGGAAGAAAGAAGTAAAAATGAAATAGTTTATAACAATATTATTGAAAACTTAAAACTAACAGAAGAAGAACAAGTTAAATACCTCAAAAATAAAGTTACTAATTTAGAAATTGAAATGCATAATAAAATGATAACAATTCTCTTAATCCTACTAAGTATTATTGGACTAACACTAGGAATTGGATTAATAATTATGGACATCTATATTCTAGGAATTCTTTTTGTAATAGCTACATTTGTTTTTGTTGCCATTAAATTTTATTTAATGTATAAAAAAATGCTTAAAATAACAAAAAGCATGGAATTTGATAAAATAGAACATCTAAGAGATATTCTAAATATGCATTTAAAATAATATGTTTGCAGAATTTTTGAAAAAAGATAATTTTTATTATAATTATATAAAACATTATGCTACAAGAATGGCTAGTACTAATGTTAAAATGGAAGAGATAGCAAAAACAAAAAAGGAGCAAACAATAAATATTTACGAAAATATTATTTCTTTTATTAAATTAATTGATCAAAATAAGGAAATAACACCATTTGACTTAATAGAAGTAGCTGATAATATAAATAAAACACAAGGAATAACAAAAGGATTCAGAAAAATACAAGTTGATATAAAAAAAGCTGATTTCTTTCCTATCGCACCATATATGGTACCACAGGCAGTATACTCATTATTTGATAATTACAATAATACTTGGAAAGATTTAAATGTTTATGAAAGAGAGGCTTTATTTCATATTAACTTAGTTAGAATTCAACCCTTTGAAGATGGAAATAAAAGAACAGCTAGAATTATAACAAATTATAACTTAGTTAAACAAAATAGAGCACCAATAATAATAGAAAAAGAAGAACTAGATGAATATTGGAATTATATAAATAATTATGATGTTGAAGGATTTACAAACTTCCTAAAAAATAAATCTCAAAAAGAGTTTAAAGAAATGATATATGTGTATGAAAAAACGTGTACTTCAAGTTTGGTATATTCAAAAAAAGATGATAAAAGTTTTTTAGAAGTTGCGCGCAAAATTTTAAAAGACATTCAAAAATTAGAAGAAAAAGAAACTAAAAGAAAATATAAATAGTAAACTTTGCTATTTTTTTTAGTTTTTGGTATACTTATAATTGTGATAAAGATAAGAATTTAGGTGATAAAATGGCAAACTATGATGAAAGTTCAATAAAAATATTAGAAGGTCTAGAAGCAGTTCGAAAAAGACCTGGAATGTATATTGGATCAACTGATAAAAGAGGACTACATCATTTAGTGTGGGAAATTGTTGATAATGCAATTGATGAAGTCATTAATGGTTTTGGTAAAAAAATAAAAGTAACAATTAATGAAGATAAAAGTATTACAGTAGAAGATGAAGGACGTGGAGTTCCTGTTGGAAAACATGCAAGTGGGAAATCAACACCAGAAGTAATATACACAGTTCTTCATGCTGGAGGTAAATTTGAAAGCGGTGGATATAAAGTATCTGGTGGACTTCATGGAGTAGGTGCGAGTGTTGTTAACGCCTTAAGTAAATGGATGGAAGTAAACATAAAAAGAGATGGTTATGAATACTATATTCGTTTTGAAAATGGTGGAAAAACAACAATTCCATTAAAAAAATTAGAAAAAACAGGAAAAACTGGAACAAAGGTAAGATTTTTACCTGATGATACCATTTTTTCCACAATTAACTTTTCATTTACAACTATTTGTGAAAGAATGCAAGAATGTGCTTTCTTATTAAAGGGATTAACAATTGAAGTTGAAGATATAGAAGACGATAAAAAAGAAATATTTCATTATGAAAATGGTCTTGAAGCCTTTGTAGAATACATTGATGATGATAAGAAGGCATTGCACAAAGTTGTTAATTTTGAAGGATCAAAAGATGATATAAATGTTGAAGTATCTTTTCAATACACAGATACTTATTCTGATAACATTATATCGTTTGTCAACAATGTAAAAACTAATGATGGTGGAACACATGAAGTAGGATTTAAAACAGCTTTAACACGTGTTTTTAATGATTATGCAAGAAGTAATGGTTATTTAAAACCAAAAGATAAAAATTTGGAAGGACCAGATACAAGAGAAGGACTAACAGCTGTAATAAGCTTACAAATACCTGAAAATTTACTTCAATTTGAAGGACAAACAAAAGGTAAATTAGGAACACCACAAGCAAGAACAGTTGTGGAAAATATTGTATCGGAAAAATTACAATTTTTCTTAGAAGAAAATAAAGAAATTGCAACCAAAGTTATTGGAAAAATGATAAAAAGCAAACAAGTAAGAGAAGCAGCTAGGAAAGCAAGAGATGAAGCACGAAATGGAAAAGGAAAGAATAAAAAAGAACAAGCTATAAGTGGAAAACTTGCTCCAGCTCAAAGTAAAGATGCTACTAAAAATGAATTATTCTTAGTCGAAGGTGATTCAGCAGGTGGATCAGCAAAACTTGGTCGTGATAAAAAATATCAAGCCATTTTACCACTTCGCGGAAAGGTATTAAATACTGAAAAAGCTAAAATGGAAGATATCTTTAAAAATGAAGAAATTAATACAATGATTCATACAATAGGAGCTGGTGTTGGAAGTGACTTTGAAGTAAAAGATTCTAACTATGATAAAGTTATTATCATGACCGATGCCGATGATGATGGTGCCCATATTCAAATTTTACTTATAACCTTTTTCTATCGTTATATGAAACCATTAATAGAAGCTGGAAAACTATATATTGCTATGCCACCTTTATATCAAATAAGTTGTGGTAAAGAATCATATTACGCTTGGACAGAAGAAGATAGAAAAGAAATTTTAGAAAAATTTAAAGGTAAAAAATCACAAACACAAAGATATAAAGGACTTGGGGAAATGGATGCAATGCAACTTCGTGAAACGACAATGGATCCAAATAAAAGAAGTTTAATTAAAGTAAATATAAATGATGGTGCCCTAGCTGAGAAACGCGTGAGTGTTCTAATGGGAGATAAAGTAGAACCTAGAAAAGCCTGGATAGAAGAAAATGTTGACTTTTCACTAAAAGATGATTATGAAGGATAAAGGAAGTACACAAAAAGTATTTCTTTTTTTTCTTTTGAATATAATAAAATAGTTTATAGAAAAGAGGATAAAAATGGAAAATGATGAAATACAATATATAATAAAAAACAGTACTTTTATAAAAAATAATCTATTAAATAAAGTTGATGATAACTTAAATTTATTAATGATTATTTTTGTTATTTTAAATGAAGAAGATAAAAATAAAAAAAAGAAAAATTTACTTTTATTAGAAAATTATATTAATGAAAATACAAAGATAAATATAGAAAATAATGACAAAGATTTTTTAACTATTATTTCAACTATTAATTTGTTTATAAGAAAAGCATATAATGATGATTCTAAAGCAAAAAAAATGTTCGAGCATATAAATGAATATTTAATGTATTTAAATTTAAACGAAAAAAAATACAGTTTACATATATCTTAAAAAGACTTATTTTTCAATGTTTTTTTTGCATTCATCCATATTTTTTGTTATAATTAATTAGGTGATACTTAATGGACGTAATAAACAAAATATATGATTATGCTTTAGAAGAAATAATGGGAACAAGATTTGAAAGATATTCTAAATCAATTATTCAAGATAGAGCATTACCAGATATAAGAGATGGATTCAAACCAGTTCAAAGAAGAATTTTATATGCAATGTATCGTGATCATAATACATTTGATAAACCATATAAAAAATCGGCTAAAGCAGTTGGAAATATAATGGGTAATTACCACCCACATGGAGATTCATCTATTTATGATGCAATGGTTCGTATGAGTCAATGGTGGAAACAAAGTACTCCATATATTGATATGCATGGTAATAATGGTTCAATTGATGGTGACTCAGCAGCAGCCATGCGTTATACGGAAGCAAGACTTGCTAAAATAAGTGGAGAATTATTAAAAGATATAGATAAAAATACAGTTGAAATGGTCTGGAATTTTGATGATACTGAAAAAGAGCCAGTTGTTTTACCAGCAAAATTTCCGAATTTATTAGTAAATGGAGCAACAGGAATTAGTGCAGGATATGCAACAAATATTCCAACGCATAATTTAGGTGAAGTAATAGATGCAACTATCAAAAGAATTGATAGTCCAAATTGTCGATTAGATACTATCTTAGATATTGTTAAAGGGCCAGATTTTCCAACCGGTGCTATTGTCGAAGGTAAAAAGGGAATAATTGATGCCTTTACAACTGGACGTGGAAAAGTAATTGTTAGATCAAAAATTGAATTTGCAAAAGAAAAAGGTAAAACAAAAATAATTGTTACAGAAATACCTTTTGATGTAAATAAAGCTAACCTTGTAAAAAAAATAGATGAAATTAGAATTGATAAAAAAATAGATGGAATTGCTGAAGTATTAGATGAATCAAACTTTGAAGATCCAACTCGTATAGGTATTTTATTAAAAAAAGATGCTGATCAAGAATTAATCTTAAATTATTTATTAAAAAATACAGATTTACAAATATCTTATAACTATAATATGGTTGCTATTGTAAATGGACGTCCAATGACTGTTGGAATTCTTAAAATAATTGATGAATATATTAAACATCAAAAAGATTTTATTAAAAGAAGAACACAATTTGATTTAGATACAGCACGTGCTCGTATGCATATTGTTGAAGGATTGATTAAGGCTTTATCAATTTTAGATGAAGTGATTAAAACAATTAGATCATCTAAGAATAAAAGTGACGCTAAAATAAATTTAGTTAAAGAATATAAATTTAGTGAAATTCAAGCAGAAGCAATCGTTGTTTTACAACTTTATAAATTAACCAATACAGATGTAACACAATTAAATGAAGAAATGGAAAAACTAAAAAAAGAAATATTTATCTTTGAACAAATATTAAATAATGAAGAAGCCTTAAAAAGAGTTATGAAAAATGAACTTAAGGCTGTTAAAGCAGAATATGCAACACAACGTAAAACAGAGATAAAAGAAGAAATAACAGAAATAAAAATAGATACAACTAAGATGATTCCTAAAGAAGATTGTATTGTCATTGTAACAGATGAAGGTTATGTTAAAAGAACATCACTTAGAAGTTATGATGAGAGTGTAGAACCAACTTTAAAAGAAGGAGATTTCATAATTGGTAAATATAAAATGAATACAATGGATACTATTTTATTGTTTACTGATTTAGGTAATTATTTATATATTCCTGTTTATGAAATACCTGATTTAAAATGGAAAGAATTAGGAAAACATGTTAGTAATATTATTAAGATTTCATCAGAAGAAAAAGTTATTTATTCTTTACCAGTTTATGATTTTGAAACTCAAAAAAATATAACTATATTCACACAAAACGGAATGGTAAAAAGATCAAAACTTATCGATTTTAAAGTTCAAAGGTATTCAAAACCTATTGTTGCAATTAAACTTAAGAATGATGATAAAGTTGTTAGTATCACAGATAGTACTGATGAGAATGTCTTTATAACAACAACAAATGGTTATGGTCTTTGTTATAAAACCGAAGAAATACCTGTTACGGGACTTAAAGCGAGTGGTGTAAAGGCTATAAATTTAAAAAATGATACTGTAGTAAGTGGACATTTATATAGTAATGATATGGAATATTTAACTGTAATTACTAAGAAAAATACAGGAAAAAGAATTAAATTAAATGAATTTGAATTAACTTCTAGAGCTAGAAAAGGTGTTCAAATTATAAGAGAAGTAAAAACAAATCCATATTATGTATTAAAAACTTTTATTACTAATTATAAACAAACTTTAGGACTTAAAACAAAAGATGAAATAGTAACTATCAAACTTACTGATTTACCAATCAATGATCGTTATTCAACAGGAACAAATATTATTAAAAGTGAAATAATAGATGTATTTGAAACAAAAAAACTAGTTGAAAAGGAAACAAAAGAAGAAAAAATAGAAAAAGAAAATATTTCATTAGAAACAATTGATGAAAAAATAATGACAATTGATGATTTCTTGGATGATTTTGAAAGTTCTAATTAAAAATTAATTGAATATAAATTTATAACACTTGTAAATTAGTTTAAATTTATGTACAATGAAAAAGAGAGGATGATATTATGGAATTATTATTTGATATATTAAAAGTATTAGGTGGAGTAATTATTGGAGCAATCGTAGGATTTATTTTAGCTCGTAACTATATGAAAAAATATATGAAAAAAAATCCACCAATTAATGAACAAATGATCAAAGCAATGATGATGCAAATGGGACGTACTCCTAGTCAAAAACAAGTTAATCAAATGATGAAACAAATGAATAAATATATGGACTAAAGAAAATTTATATTTTCTTTTTTTATGGACAAAATAAATTTTTATTCTTATTACATATTCTTAATTAGGAGTGATTTAATGTTTCAAAAAATAATAAAATATTTATTTAAAGATTTCTATATTTTTACAGCAGCTTATTCTAATAACGTTTTTCCAGATCCCTTATCCAAAGAAGAAGAGGATGAATGCGTAAAAAAAGCAAAACTAGGAGATCAAGAAGCAAGAAATAAATTAATAGAACATAATTTAAGATTAGTTGCTCATATTGTAAAAAAATATGAACATAAAAGAGATGATGCTGATGATTTAATTAGTATTGGAACCATTGGTCTAATAAAAGGAATAGATAGCTATTCATATAAACATGGAACTAGAATAACTACTTATTGTGCTAGATGTATTGAAAATGAAATTCTAATGTATTTTCGAAGTGATAAAAAAAATAATAAGAATATAAGCTTAAATGAACAAGTAGGATTTGATAAAGATGGGAATGAAATAACCTTTTTAGATATATTGAAAACCCCTAATCCTGATTTCGCAATGGATATTCATAATCAAAATAATATTTCTCTTTTAAAAGACTATTTTAAAGTTTTAAATGAAAGAGAAAAAGAGATAATTACTAAAAGATATGGATTAAATAATACAAATGAGGTAACACAAAAAGAAATAGCAAAAGAACTTGGAATATCTAGAAGTTATGTATCACGTATTGAAAAAAGAGCACTTACCAAAATGTTAAGAGAATTTATAAAAAATAAGAATCATACATTTTAAAGAGTTATTAACTCTTTTTATATATTTTGCTATTTTTATTTTTTTAGTACTTGACAATACAAGATACTTGATATAAAATGGTATCAGTGAGGTGATAGTATTAATACGCAATTTAAAAAAGGAGTGTTAGAATTAATTGTTCTACTTTCTGTAAATAAAAAAGATATGTATGGATATGAACTTGTAGAAGAAGTATCAAAAGTAGTTGACGTTAATGATGGAACAATTTATCCATTACTAAAAAGATTAACTAACGAGAAATACTTTGAAACATATTTAGTTGAATCAACAGAAGGACCTCCTAGAAAATATTATAAAATTACCATTTTAGGAAAAGAAAAAATGAAAGATACCTTAGAAAATTGGAGTAGTTTTGAAAAAGCTGTTAATAAATTTATAAAGGAGTGTGGGAAAAATGACTAAGGATAAATTCTTGCGTGAGTTAGAAAAAAAATTATCAATTTTAAGTGAAGAAGAAAGAAAAGATACCATAAATGAATATCGAGATATAATTGAAGAAAAAGTAAAACATGGTAAAAAAGAAAGTGAAGCTGTAAAAGAATTTGGAAGCATAGATGAACTTTCTAAAGAAATTTTAAATGCTTATAAAATAAACCCTGATTATAAATCAAAAGATTTTGTTGACGGAGCTGAAGAATTAATTAGGAAAGGTGCTAAAAAAATATCAGAAGTAACTGATGATGTTGTGGATAGTATAAAACAATCAGACTTTGAATGCACAACAAGTAATGTTTTTGAAATAATTTTAAAAGTAATTATTCTTCTAATCTTTTTAGCTATTTTAAAAATACCAATCTATTTTGCATCAGAACTTGGATCAAGTGTATTTAGAATAGGGGTAGAACCGTTTGCAACTATCTTCTCTTGGATATGGAAAGGATTAATTGAAATTGTTTATTTAGGTATATGCGTTTTACTTATCGTTAAACTTATAACAGATTATTCTAAAAAAGATAAAACATCAAAAACAAATTCAAAAGTTAAAAATACTAAAATAGAAGAAAAAACAAATTCAAAAGTTAAAAATACTAAAATAGAAGAAAAAACAACAAAAGAAAATAAAAAAGTAAAAAAAAATGACACTTTTGAAACAATTGTATTAATTTTAGTTAGATTATTTGTTATATTTACAATCATAATACCATTAGTATTTGTTGCCTTTTTATTTATTGTTGGATTAGTTATTTTAATTTATCTATTATGTAAAGGTATAGGTGTTTATGGTTTCTTAATTGCAACATTAGGATGTTTAGGATTTATTATTTGTATAATTGATTTAATTTATAGAGGATTAATTGCAGATAAAAAAATATATTTATATCCTTTTTTAATCAATATTTTACTAATAATAATTGGTGGGGTTATGTCAATTTCATATATATTTGATTTTGAGTATCATGATTCTTTACCACAAAATAGATATGAAACAAAAACAGAAATATTTATGGAAGATATAGATAAAAAAACATCTATTTCTAATTATAAAACAGAAATTATTGTTGATAACAGTATTGAAGATAATAAAATAAAAGCAGAGGTTACATATTATCCAAAATTTGTAAGTATTGAAAAACATGAAGATACAGATGAAGATGAGGATTACATCAGTTTTGTAACTAATGAAAAAGATACAACTTTCAGCCTAAATAATAAATATACAAAAATGATAATGAAAGATATAAAAAAGAAGAAAATTTACAATTATAATGAATTTAATGATGTTAAAGTAAAAATATATGTAAACGAAAAAACAAAGGATTTAGTAGAAAACTAAATCTTTTTTTTGCAGGAATTTATCTTTAAAGAAAAGTATTTATAATTAGAGATAATTTTGTCGAGTGAAACATCTAACTACTTTTGTCGAATGTGTATAAAAGAAGAAAATCATGTGCTAAATTATACTAGGAAGGTGAGCAAAATGTTAGAAATAAATTTGGAATTTAGAAAGGGAATTTTCTTTGTTAGACTTAAAGGAAAATTAACGAAAGACACTGTTTATAAACTAAAAGAAGAAGTAACCAAAAGAATTCTAAAGAGTGGAATAAGAAATGTTGTTTTTAATATTGAAGAGCTAGAAGAAATAGATTTAAAAGGAATAAGCAGTCTACTTTATAACTATGAAATATGTAATAAAAATAATGGTAAATCATTATTATGTGGTATAAAAAATTATAAAATAAAATTAAAATTAGAACAATCCAGATTACTTAAATATATAAATGAAACAGAAAATGAACTTAGTGCTTTTAAAATAATGAATGTATAAGGAGGAAATATGACAAACGAACAAATAATGGAATATAAAAATTATATTATGTCACTAACTAAATATTTTGAAGGTTATAAGAATAAAGAAGATTTATTTCAAGTAGGATGCATAGGACTTATGAATGCTTATTCTAAATTTGATCCAAGTTACGGCGTTAAATTTTCAACATATGCTTATTCACATATTTTAGGTGAAATGAAAAAATTAGTAAGAACAGATAAAGGAATAAAAATCAGTAGGGATATAACAAAACTAAAATTAAAAATTGAAAAAGCTAATATTTTGCTCTCCCAAAAGCTTATGAGAATGCCAACTATTAAAGAATTATCAGAGTTTTTAGATGTGGATGAAAATTTAATTACTGATAGTATTGCAACAACAAATATTATTCAAAGTATTGATGAACCACTTAGCTTAGATAGTAAAGAAGTAACACTTCATGATTATGTGGCAGAAAAAAGAGAAGATATTAATACTTTAATTGCTCTTAGAGAAGAATTAAATAATTTATCAAAAGAGGAACGAAATATAATTGAAGGAAGATATCTATACGATTTAACGCAAAGTGAAATAGCAAAAAAACTTGGTATGACCCAAGTTCAAGTATCGAGAAAAGAAAAAAAGATAAAACAAAAAATCAAAACAGAATTAACAGTATAAAAAGCCATTAAATGGCTTTTTTTGTATATACTTTAGAATTATTTTTTCTATTAATATGATCAATAATAATATCATATAAGAAATCATATTCTTTTGGGAAAGTAAAGAATCCTTCTTCTAAATAATTTCTTTGTTCTTCATCAGATTCAGTTACAAAATCAAAAACTTCTTTACGACCTTTAACAATTTTTGATTTAGAACCTAATTTTATCATCATTTCATTACGACTAATAATTTCAATTTGTTCTAAGATTTCTTTTTCAGAATCTGTTCCTCTTCTAACAAAACCTTTAAAAATAGAATCAAAACTATCATCAATTGCATAATAATTTAAATCAACTTTATTTGTAATATCGTTATAAAATACAACCTTTCTTATTGTCCATTTTTCATTATTTGCCTTTGAAATAGAATAAATTAAATATTCTAAAACTTCATCTAAACTAAATTTGGTTTTATTTCTAAAACTATTTTTTGCTTCTAATCCTAATTTATAATTTTGATTAAATAAATCACTTATTTTTTCAGCCTCTAATTCATAATTAAACCCTTGATTTTCCATCAAAAAAGCCCCCTTTTTAATAATTTAGTCGCTATAATACAACAAAAAATTAAATTTGTAAAGGGTTTTGTATAAAAAAATTTAAAAAATACATAATAAAATAAGGAGGAATAATATGGAAAAAAATAAATATAAGGATTTGGTAAGTAGCCATACACCAAAAGAAAATCGTCTTTATAATGGAATGATTGCTTTTATAATTGGAGGAATTATGGGAGTAATTGGAGAAATTTTAGTTGAAATGTATTCTTACTACTTAAATATCCCAACTAAAGAAGCAGGACCATTTATGATAATCACTTTAATTTTTATAGGATGTTTACTTACATGTTTTGGCTTTTTTGATAAATGGGTTAATTTTGCGAAAGCAGGACTTATTGTTCCAATTACAGGTTTTGCGCATTCTATGATGAGTGCGGCATTAGATTATAGAAAAGAAGGATTGGTTACAGGACTTGGTGCGAGTATGCTTAAACTAGCAGGCTCAGTTATTATTTTTGGCGTTGTTAGTGCTTATGTATTTGGACTTATAAGAATCTTATTATTTGGAGGTCAAGTATGACATTTAAATATAAAAATGTATATATAAATGAAACGTCAACTGTAACTGGACCTTATGAGAAAAATGGACCATTAAGTAATTACTTTGATAAAAGTTTTAATGATTTTTATTTTGGGAAAAAAACTTGGGAACAAGCTGAAAGCAAATTAATTGAAGAAAGTGTAGATATGTTACTTGGAAAAATAGGAACGACAAGGTTTGATATTGATTTATTTATATCAGGAGATTTATTAAATCAGATTGTAGCATCTAATTATGCCGCTAATAATTTAAAAATACCTTATTTAGGGATATATAATGCTTGTGCAACTAGCGTAGAAGGATTAATAATTGCTTCAAATATGATTGAGGCAAAACAAATAAAAAATTGCATCTGTACAACATCATCTCATAATAATGCAGCTGAAAAACAATTTCGTTATCCTGTTGAATACGGAGGACCTAAACCTAAGACAGCGACATTTACAACAACTGGTAGTGCTAGTGCTTATTTAACAAGTATTAAAAAGGGCATAAGAGTAGAAAGTGGAACAATTGGAATAGTTGCTGATTTAGGAATAAAAGATGCTTATCACATGGGAGCTGTAATGGCACCGGCTTGTGCAGATACTATTTTTAGACATTTAAATGATACTAAAAGAGATGCAAGTTACTATGATCTTATATTAAGTGGGGATTTAGGTATATATGGTAAAGAAATTTTAATTGATTATATGCAAACAGAATATGGGATAGAATTAAAAAACTACAATGATACTGCTACTATGATATACGATTTAAATCGTCAACCAGTTTATGCTGGAGGATCAGGACCAGCTTGTGCACCGCTTGTCACATATAGCTTTATTTTTGATAAAATGCGTAAGAAAAAATTAAAAAGAGTACTACTAGTTGCAACAGGAGCTTTAATGTCACCAACAATGGTTAATGAAAAAATGACTATTCCAAGCATCGCACATGCTATTAGTTTGGAGGTTATAGAATGATTTATATAAATGCTTTTATATTTGCTGGTTTTATTTGTCTATTGGGACAAATAATTTTGGATAATACCAAATTAACGCCAGGACATGTAACAACTATCTTTGTCGTTTTGGGAGCTTTCTTAGATGTTTTTAGTATTTATGATAAATTTGTTTTATTTGCCGGTGGAGGAGCATTAGTACCTATTACTAGCTTTGGACATTTACTTATTCATGGTGCATTAGAAAAAGCTCAAGATTTTGGACTAATGGGACTAGCTATGGGAATGTTTGATTTAACTTCATCAGGAATTATTTCAGCTATTGTTATATCATTTTTTCTATCACTTATTTTTAGTCCTAAAGATTAGAAAGTCACATTTGTGATTTTTTTTTTGTGAATTTATATAAAAAATAAATTTTTTAGTACAATTTTTCTATATTTTCTTTTTATTCAATCAAAAAATTGTTATAATATAAAATAGGTGATACTATGAAAAAAACTAAGATAATAGCGACAATTGGACCAGCTAGTATAAAAAAGGAAGTATTAAAGGAACTTATTTTAAATGGTATGGACATAGCTCGTATAAATCTAGCTTATGCAGATGGTGATTTTTGTAAAGAAGTTGTATCAAAAATAAATGAATTAAATAAGGAATTAAATACTTATGTGTCTATTATGTTTGACTTAAAAGGACCAGATGTAAATGTTTTAAAATTTGCTGGAGGGAAAGCTTTTCTTAAACAAGGTGATACGATAAGAATTTATGATCAAAATGTTTTAGGTGATAATACCAAGTTTTCTGTAAGCTATGAACATTTTGTTCGAGAAGTAGATCTTGATACAATTATCAAAATAAATGATGGCTTAGTAGAATTACAAGTTGTAGGAAAAACTAATGATAACTTAATTTGCGAGGTAAAAAAAGAAGGATATGTAGAAGATTATAAAAGTATCAATGTTATTGATAAAAAATTAAAAATGCCTTTTATTAGTAAAAAAGATAGAGAAGATATTAAACTTGCATGTGATTTAAATATTGACTTTTTAGCTTTATCATTTATATCAAGTTATGAAGATGTAATGAGTATTAATGATATTTTAATTGAACTTGATAATGATCATATTGCTATTATTCCTAAAATTGAAAACGAAAGAGCTTTAGAAGATATAGATGATATTATTAAAATAAGTGATGGTGTTATGATTGCACGTGGAGATTTAGGAGCAGAAATTCCAATGGAAAGAATTCCTGGAATTCAAAAAATAATTATTAACAAATGTCATACAGCTGGAAAAGTAAGCATTGTAGCAACTGAAATGCTATCTACTATGGAAAATGTATCACGTCCAACAAGGGCAGAGGTATCAGATGTGGCTAATGCTGTTATTGATGGCGTCGATAATGTTATGTTATCAGGCGAGACTACGATTGGTAAATATCCAGCTCAAACTGTTGCCATGATGAATAAAATTGTTACATCAGCTGAAGAAGATATCAATTATTATGAATTTTTAGATAAAACAATGCGAACAGAAAAACAAGATATAACAGGTTCGATCGCTCATAGTGTTGTTGAGTGTAGTAATAGATTAAAATGTGAATTTATAGTTACACCAACTATGAGTGGTTACACAGCTAAAAAAATAAGTCGTTTTAGACCAAAAGCTGTTATTTTAGCTCTTAGTCCAGATATTAACACAGTAAAAGAGTTAAATATGTATTATGGTGTTTATCCTATTTTGATAGATGAACTTAAATCATTTGATGAAATAATGATTAAATCAAAACAATTAGCAAAAAAATTATTAAAAGAAGAAAAAGGAAAAATTATAATAACTGGAGGTTATCCATTTAGTGATACAAAACACACTAATTTTATGAAAATAGAAGAATTATAAGGGGTGAATATATGTATAATTTAGGAGACCAATTTACGTTTGATTATAGTAAGGCTATAGCAAATAAAGAAAATATTATTCAAGGGGATAAGTATCGTTTTACAGTCTTAAGTGAAAGATTAATTAGAATGGAATATAGTGAAGAAGGATTTTTTGAAAACCGACCTACTGAACTTGTCTGGTATCGAAATATGCCCCCCGTTAAATTTGAAAAAAGCGAAGATAGTAAATATTTACAAATAAAAACTAAATATTTTGAATTAAACTACGTTAAAAATAA
>URQZ01000020.1 GCA_900550255.1 uncultured Mycoplasmatota bacterium
GTGAAATGAAAGAAGTAAAAAAAGCATTAGAAAATGATACAAAAGATTGGAAAAATACAGCAAGATTAATAACAGCAAATGAAGTTGCTAAGATAACAGGAAATACATGGTTTGCTGGACAAGATTGGTTTTGTTTAGATACAAATCAATCAGATACTACAAATTGGTGTTCCAAAGCTCAAGGAACAAGTGAATATGTATGGTTATTTGATTATACAAATGGATGTACAAGTTATGGATGTAACACATCAGATTCAAATACATGGGGATATTGGACAAGTACACAATACAAAATCAATTCTACACATGCATGGTTAATTCAGAGAAGCGGTGACATGATCATTAACGAAGTAAATAATTCTTCTCAAGTTGGCGTTCGCCCAGTAATAACAATCTCAAAATCTAATATCTAACAGAACACAATTTGTTCTGTTTTTTAATTAAAAAAATATCATAAAATATATTTTAAATTTTGTTCATTGATTTATTTATTTTTATATGCTATTCTAATATAAGAAAGTTGTGATATTTATGTTAATTCCAGATTTAAAAGAAGCAAAAAAAAGAAGTAATAAAGAAGTACTTATCAAAACAAATGAATATATAATTGATAATCATTTAAAAGATTTAGGAAAAGGGAAAAAATATTTTGTAAAAACCTATGGCTGTCAAATGAATGAACACGATGGTGAAAATATTAAGGCGATTTTAGAAGATATGTCATATATTGAAACAGATAAAATGGAAGATGCCGATGTGATTTTATTAAATACTTGTGCTATTAGAGAAAACGCTCATAATAAAGTTTTTGGATATTTAGGTCGAATAAAGCATCTAAAAGAAGAAAGACCACATGTAATAGCTGGAATTTGTGGATGTATGGCTCAAGAAGAAGTGGTTGTTAAAGAAATAATGAAAAAATATAAGTGGTTAGATATTGTCTTTGGTACCCATAATATACATAAACTACCACAAATATTAAATTCAACTATTGAAAAAAAAGAACAAGAAATTCAAGTTATGAGCGTAGAAGGGGATATAATAGAAAACATTCCTGTTAAAAGAGATAGTAAATATAAAGCTTGGATAAATATAATGTATGGTTGTGATAAATTCTGTACTTACTGTATTGTTCCATATACGAGAGGAAAACAAAGAAGTAGACATCCTGAATATATTTTAAATGAAATTAAAGAACTAGTTAAAAACGGTTATAAAGAAGTAACCTTACTTGGGCAAAATGTCAATGCCTATGGAAAAGATTTAGATATAGATTATAAAATGGAAAATCTACTAGAAGATGTAGCTAAAACTAAAATAGATAGAATTAGATTTGTTACAAGTCATCCATGGGATTTTACTGACGAAATGATTGAAGTAATAAAAAATAACCCTAATATTATGCCTTATATTCATCTTCCATTACAAAGTGGATCAGATCGAATTTTAAAATTAATGGGAAGAAGATATACTAAAGAAAAATATTTAGAACTATTTAATAAACTAAAAAAAGCTTTACCTTATTCTTCAATAACAACTGATATTATAGTCGGTTATCCTGGTGAAACAGAAGAAGATTTTAATGATACTTTAGATGTTGTAAACGAATGTAAATTTGATTCAGCATTTACATTTATCTTCTCACCAAGAATAGGAACACCAGCCGCTAAAATGAAAGATGATGTTTCATTAGAAATTAAAAACGAAAGACTTCAAAAATTAAATGAACTAATTAATAAATATTCTAAAGAAGCAAATGATAGATATTTAAATAAAACTGTTCCTGTTTTAATTGAAGGATATAGTGAAAAAGATAATAAATATTTAATGGGATATACAGATACTATGAAATTAGTAAATGTTGAAGGTTCAAAAGAAAATATTGGACAAATTGTAAATGTAAAAATAACTGATGTAAAAACATGGAGTATGAATGGTAAAATAATAAAATAGAATAACAAAGAATGACAAAATATGTCATTTTTTGTTATAATTAAATAGGTGATAAAATGGCAAAAATAAAAATTATGGATGAAATACTTGCTAATAAAATAGCAGCTGGAGAAGTTGTAGAAAGATGTGCTTCAGTTGTTAAGGAATTAGTTGAAAATAGTATAGATGCTAAAAGTAGTGAAATAAAAATAGAACTAATTGAATCTGGAACTAGTAGTATTAAAATTATTGATAATGGAATCGGAATGGATAAAGAAGATGCTGTAATGTCGTTTAATCGTCACGCAACTAGTAAATTAAAAAATGAAGACGATTTATTTCATATAAATACTCTAGGTTTTAGAGGAGAAGCACTATCCAGTATTGCAAGTGTTAGTGAAGTTATTTTAAAAACTTGCACTAATAATATTGGAACAGAAGTTAAAATAGATGGCGGAAAAATTAAAAGTGTTGAAGCTTGTGAATCAAGAAAAGGAACACTGATTGAAGTAAAAAACTTATTTTATAACACACCAGCACGTTTAAAACACATGAAAAGTTTGTATACCGAACTTGCAAGTATCACTGATTATGTAAACAAAATAGCTCTTTCTTATCCTGAAATAAAATTTACACTAATAAATAATGGAACTGTTTTATTGAATACAGATGGTAGTGGTAATTTATTAAAAGTAATAAAAGCTATATATGGATTAAACATTACTAAAAAAATGATGGAAGTTCAAGGCTCAAATAACGATTACGAAATAACTGGTTATATATCTAAACCAGAAATCCATCGTTCTAATCGAAATGCTATGATAACATTGGTAAATGGCCGTGTTGTTAAAAATTTAGAACTAAATAGAACCATTAATGATAGTTACCACTCATATAAACCAGACAATCGTTATCCAGTAGTAGTTTTAAATATTAAAACAGATCCAACACTTGTAGATGTAAATATACACCCTACAAAAATGGATGTTAAATTTTCAAAAACAGAAGAATTGTTAGAATTAGTTCAAAAAATAATTAAAGATAAATTAGAAAATAAAACATTAATACCTCATATTACACAACAAGAAGAAAAAACAGATAATAGTTTTAAGGAATCAATCTATAAACCGCATAATTATGAGGAACAAGTATTAGAATTAGATCGAGTATCAGAACCAACTGTTAGCTATGAAAAAGAAGAACCAGAAGATTATATAATTTTAGAAGATGAAGAAGAAACTGAAGAAAAAAAACGTCTCCCTGAATTGTATCCTGTAGGTTTAGTACATGGAACATATATTATTTGTCAAAATGAAACAGGCATGTATATGATTGATCAACATGCTGCAAAAGAGAGAATTAATTATGAGATATGCTTAAGAAAACTTTCTAATCCAGATAAAAAAAATATTAAATTACTTTTTCCATTAACAATTGAATATTCAATTGATGAATATATTGTAATAGAAAAAAATATGGATTTTTTAAGAGAAATGGGATTTGATGTTGATACATTTGGAATAAATTCTGTTATTGTTAAGGCTCATCCTACATGGCTTCCTGCTGGAAATGAAAATGAAGCAATAAAAAAAGTATTTGAATTAGTAATTAGTCGTGAAAAAAACTTTGATTTAGGACGTTTCAGAGATCATGTAGCAGCAACTATGGCGTGCAAAATGAGTATTAAAGCAAATGAAAACATTACTTTAGAAGAAATGGAAAATTTAATTAATGATTTAAGAAAGTGCGACAATCCTTTTAACTGTCCTCATGGAAGACCAACAATGATATATTATACAAAATATGATTTAGAAAAATTATTCAAAAGAAGTGGCTTTTAATAAGTCATTTTTTTTGTGTTTAAAAAGGAAAAGATAAAATTAAAATTGTAATTTAAAAGTGAGGAGGTAAAAGATGAAGAAAAAATATCCATTTATAAAACAAGATGGTCTTAAAGATTGTGGTGTTTCATCACTTTTAATGATTATAAAATATTATCATGGTAATATTTCTAAAGAAAGATTAAGAGAATTGACAAAGACAAATAAAAATGGAACAACAGCTTATAATCTAATAGAGGCAGCGCGTATGTTAGGTTTTAGAGCTAATGGTATAAAATGTAAATTAGAGGAAATAGAAAATACTAATTTACCTTGTATTGCCTATGTAACAATAAATGATATATATAAGCACTATATTGTTATATATAAAATAAATTTTGAAAAAAAGGAATTATTAATTGCTGATCCAGCAGATAAAATTAAAAAAATTTCTTTCTCTGAATTTGAAAAAATATATAATGAAATTTTAATAACCCCATCTCCTAAGAAAAAAATACCAGTTTTTGAAAAAGAAGAATCCTTTTTTAAATATATAAAAAATATATTGAAAAAACATAAAAACAAATTAATAATTATTACTATACTTTCATTTATTATTACTTTTATATCAATTTTAAGTTCCTTCTACTTTAGCTTTATTTTAAATAAAATAGGTCAAAACCAATTAATTTTTTCAATCTTTTTAGTTTTTCTATTACTTGAAGTATTTAAAAATATAAATCTATTTTTGAGAAATCAAATCCTTATTTATATAAATCAAAAAATAAATTTTGAAGTATTTATGGATGTTTTAAAAAAAATCGTTTTACTTCCTTATAATTATTATCGCAATCGAACATCTGGTGAAATAGTAATGCGAATTAATGATTTAAATATTGTTATACAGACGATAAATGAGATTATATTGACAGTTTTTGTTGATATTATATTAATAATATTTAGTGGAATAATTTTATTTTTACTAAATAAGTTTTTATTTATTTATACCATTATTTTTTTATTACTTTATATTATTGTTATTTTATCATTTAAACCTCAAATATATAAAAATTTTGATAAGGTAAAAACTAATTATTCTTTAGTTAATTCGTATGTTGTTGAAAGTTTAACTGGTTTTGAAACAGTTAAAGGATTAGGAATTCAAAAAAATGTTATTTCTAATTTAAAGGATAAGTTTAATTTATATATTAAAAATATGAAAAACTTAGAATTTATAAATAATCTAGAACAAACAATAACTAATTTAATCATGGGAATAGGTAATGTAATTATAATTTATATAGGTATTTGTTTTATTAATACAAAACAAATCAGTATGGAAACTTTACTTACTTTTATTTTTCTTTTAAATTATTTTTTGAATTCGGTAAAAAATATATTAAATCTTGTTAAAAATACAGAAGAATCTAAAATTGCATATAAACGTATTATAGATATTATTAACTATGAAGTAAAAAAGAAAAAAGATAAAAATATAGTATTTAAACAATTGGAATTAAGAAAAAGTACTAATATGTATGATAATTTATTTTCAAAATCTGATTTTAAAATTGAATTGGGCGAAAAAATAGTAATTATTGGAAAAACAGGAAGTGGTAAAAGTACTTTGTTAAAACAATTGAAAAATTATTATGATACTAATAATGTTTTTGCAAACGAAAAAAAGATTCAAACATTTTCAACTAATGATATTAATAAAAATATTTGTTATGTATCACAGAATGAATTTCTATTTTCCGATACTTTATATAATAATATTGTTTTAGGAAGAAAGATTGAACAAAATAAATTTTTTAAAGTCATTGAAGAATGCTATATCGATGAAATTATAAAAGATAGTTCTTATTATATGATGATTGAAGAAAATGGTTTTAATATATCTGGTGGTGAAAAACAAAGAATTGTTCTTGCACGTTCATTGCTATCAGAAGCTAATTTTTTATTCATTGATGAAGGACTTAGTCAAATAGATACAGATTTAGAGAGAAAAATTTTAAAAAATATTATTAATAACTATAAAAATAAAACAATTATTTTTGTAACTCATCGAGTTGATAATATAGATTTGTTTGATCGTGTTGTAAAAATCGATAATAAAGAAATTTTAGAAGATGTGACAAGAAATAATTGAAAGGAGATATCATATGCGTTACTTAATTAGAAGATTTGTAGCATTATTTTATTTGATTTGGCGCTAAATTAAAGATAATGATTGCGATTAGAAAGGGAAATTTATGAAGTTAGAAGAAAAAGAATTGAAACAAATAACAGGTGGCGGAATAAGTTTTGGAACAGGATTATTAATAGGTGCAGGTGTAACTTTCTTAATTGGTTTAATTGATGGTTACATTAGACCTTTAGCGTGTAGATAGGTGATAAGATGAAAATAAAAAATGAAGAATTAATGCAGATTGTTGGCGGAGCAATATCTGCTTCTATGATTAATACAATAATTAGAGGTATTAATTCATTTCTTGATTTAGGACGAAGCGTAGGAACTGCTATTAGAAGAATTCAAAGTGGTAGAATATGCTCCCTTTAATTAAAGATAAAAAGAAAATACTAAGTTTTATAATTTTGTTACCAATAACTTTTATTGCTTTAGAAATTTGTACGAATATCATTTTTAATATAGGTGTTTATTTTGGAACAATTGCTCGTCAAATTTCAGAAGGTGTGTGTTGTTTTCACTAAAAAGTAATCATGCGATTACTTTTTTTGATAAAATTGAACATTTTGTTGAAATATAGGAAAATTAATGATATAATAACAAATAGTTGAGAAGGGAGGGATTATCGTGGCCACAGTAGTTGTAAAGAATGGAAATGTCGATGGTGCCTTAAGAACATTAAAACAAAAAAATGCAAAAGATGGTTCCTCAAAAAAACTTCGTGAAAGACAAGAAGGTTATATGAAACCTGGTGTTAGAAGAAGAAAAGAAAAAAAAGAAAACATCAAGAATAGTCGTAGAAATCAACGTAACGAATACAGAAGAGCCGCATAAGGCTTTTTTCTATAGAAAGGATATTATTATGAGAGAACAAATATTAAATGATATGAAACAAGCAATGAAAAATCAAGATAAAGAAACTTTAGCTGTAATTAGAATGGTTAAAGGTGCTATGCAAATGGAAGAATTAAACTTAAAAAGGGAACTAAATGATGATGAAGTAATAGCAATTATTGCAAAACAAATAAAAACAAGAAAAGAATCAATCGCTGAGTTTGAAAAAGCAAATCGTGAAGATTTAATTACAAAAACACAAAGTGAAATTGAAATATTAAATAAGTACATGCCAGAACAATTATCTGAAGAAGAAATTAATAAGGAAATTGAAAATGTTTTTGATGAAATAAAACCTACAAGTATGAAAGATATGGGAAAAATAATGGCAGGTCTAAATTCTAAATTAAAAGGACGAGCTGATATGTCAGAAGTTAGTAAAAAAATAAAAGAAAAATTAAACAATATTTAATTTATATAACATACATTGTATTGATGGCACATTATTCTAGTCAATATAATTTATTATGAAGATGGGGCTAAAAATCCATTAAATAGCACACCTGTGAAGCTTTTGGTGCTTGCTTCTTACGCCCAGTTTGGGGTGGGTGCTGAAAGATAGAATCTTGGGCGACCGTAATGGCATACGATCATCGACCCAATTTTCGTGGAGACCCTTGATTGTTATAAGCCTACACGTACCATACTGATGGACTTATGACGACTTGGGATTAAACCTACTATGTGGGGAAACTTACGAGTAGAGTAGCTAGTCTTGAGTGAAATTATTGGGATGGTTGACAGATATATATGAATTGGCCAAATCGTATATATTATTGCACCTGAAATTATTTTTGCAAAAGAGAATTAATAATAAATTATTTGGTGGGGAAATCTCCTAGAGTGAAGTTGGTATGGGATTGCAGTGCGTACTAAGTGGCAATCAAGTCATATATTTGGTAACAATATATTCGTTTCTTTAAAGGGGAACCGCTATACTGGTAACGGTAAGTAGATTCGAGGGAAATCCTACTTGACCTCAAGACGTAAAGTTAACCATACTAACCGCCATTATTTTTATATAAGGAGAAGTATGAAAAAAGAAAAACTTGATGAACAAAAAAGTTTAAAAACACAATTAAAAAGGAAAAAAAAGAAAGAATTAGTAAATTATAATTGGATTATTAAAATAACATTACTCACTTTCTTTATATCATTAACTTTTTCCTCAATATCAGAATTTGTAATTCCTAATGTAAATTTAATTATAGGAATTATATTAGTTATTATTTTCATTTTTTTAGGAATTATTTTTGATATGATAGGAGTATCTGTTACAAGTGCGGATGAAAAACCTTTTCATTCTATGAATTCTAGACGAGTAAAAGGAGCAGATGTAGCTGTTCTATTTAAAAAAAATGCTGATAAGGTATCAAGCTTTTGTAATGATGTTGTTGGAGATATATGTGGAATTGTTTCAGGTTCAACTGGATCTATAATTGCTTTAAATATAGCTTCCAAATTAGAAATAGATAAATTTATAGTAACACTTTTAATTACAGCTTTAATAGCGTCATTAACGATCGGTGGTAAGGCTTTAGGAAAGAGTTTTGCTATTAATAAAAGTAATGTGATTTTATATAAATTTTCAAAATTTGTATCTTGTTTTTATAAGATAAGGAAAAAATAATTTTAAATTTTTCAAAAATTGGTTTGAAAAATTTTTTTTATGATATAATTTAAGTATAGGAGTGATTTTATGGATAATCAAGAAAAAATTAGTAATATTACTAAACAATCTGAAAGGACAAAAGACAGCAAAAAAATAATAGTTCCAATCGTAGTTATTTTAATTTTTCTAGTAGCTTTGTTTGCTATTTACAATTTTGTTTTTTGTAATTCAAAGAGCATCTTTTTAAGAGCTATAAATAGTGAATATCAAAAACTAGATGATAAGTTAAATAAAATAACTAATAGTGATCTTAATACAATGGCAAAAAATAAAGCTATAAAAGCAAATTATACCTTTGATATTGATATAAATGCTGATAATATTGTAGCAGGAACAAATTATGAAGGCCTAATTGATGAAATTAATAAATTGAATTTTGAAATGAATACAGGAGTAGATAATAAGAATAAAAAATTTAGTTATAACATAAAAGCAAATTATGAACAAGATAATTTAATCAATGTTTTTACTTATGGTCAAAAAGAAAAAATTTATATTGAGTTAAAGGACTTATTTGATAAATATATTGAAGTACCTGTTAAGGAATATGATACTATATTTGAAAGTAGTGAAAATTTAGAGGATTCTAAATATATAGTAAAAACACGGAATAGGAAGCCTTCCGTGAGCAGGAACTTGACGAACTTACGCTCCGGGATTTTCAGTTCCTTTGCCGTGGTGCGGATGTTGGTGCAGTCATCGGGATTGACGAAGGCGTCAAAGTAATCGGCTTTCGGTCTTGCGATGCCCAGCTCCG
>URQZ01000021.1 GCA_900550255.1 uncultured Mycoplasmatota bacterium
AGTGCAAAGCACCACCAATGGTGGCAAGCTCTTGACAGGGCTTTTTCTTTTCTGTTGTGGGTACTCAAGAGGAAAAAAGGAAAAGTGTGATGTCTCAATTTTTTTATCTTGCACGCATAAAAAGATTGAAAGAGGTGTTTGTTTCCAGTATAATGTTTTTTGTATAGAAGCAAGGATTGAATTTTTTTGAAAGAAAGGGTTGACAGTCATGTTCACACATTGTTACGCTTGCGACAGACAGACAGACAGACAGACAGACAGACAGACAAGTAAATTCTGCCCTTTTTTCAATTCTATCAATAATAAACAGAACGCACAGATTATCCAGTTATAAGGGGGAGTTTGTGCGTTTTTCTATGCAAAGAATTTATGAAAAATAAGGAGTGAACAAACTATGAAGAAAAAACAAGTCCTTGCAGTAAGTTCCGCATTGATGATTGGAACAACAACTGCACTTACAGGGCTTCCTACTCCTGTCATGGCACAGGAAAACACAGAAGTTGTGCAGGAAGCCGTTGTAGAAGAAAACAAGACAGAGCAAGTTCCTGTGGAACAGAAAACAGAAAACGCAGAAGTACAAGAGAATATAACAGACAAGGAACAGGAAGAAACTGCTGAAAATGCAGAAACTTTAAAAGAAGAAAGTACAAAACAGGAAACACCTGCAACACCAGAAAAAGAAGTGGTTACCGAAGATAAGACCGTTGAAGCAAGCAAAAATACAGAAGTAAAAGCTGGAAGCATTGCTATTGATGAAGCACATTTTCCAGACAAAGTATTTAGAGAACAAATCATTGCAGAATTTGATAAAGACGGCGATAGTGTGTTATCTGTTGATGAAATATCAAAAGCCCAATTCTTAAACTTGCATGATATGAAAACGATATCTTCATTAGAGGGTATTCAATATCTAACAAATTTGCAGTCTTTAGATGTTTCTACGACTTCTGTTTCAGACTTAAGTCCGGTTAAAAACTCATCTTTAAAAAGATTAGATTGTCGTTCTTCAAAAGTAAGAAGCGTTGATTTAACACGTTATCCGAATTTGGAAGCTTTCGTTTGCGATAATACATCAATTAACAGTCTTGATGTATCTAAGAATGAAAAATTGAATACGTTATTTGCAGATAGTACCTCTATTTCCAATTTAGATGTAACAAACAATCCTAACTTAGAACAACTATCTTGTAGCAATACAGGATTAATGGAACTTGATGTCACACATAATCCGCAATTAGTCACTTTAGATATAGGAGATACAAAAGTAAAAACACTTGATATAAGTAAGAACCCTAATTTGAAACAACTATCATGTTATATGACAAATATAGCTGAATTAGATGTAACAAAAAACACAAAACTGACACGCCTTTTTTGTCATGATACAACTATTAAAAAATTAGATTTAAGCAATAATTTAGAACTTGAAATGCTACGTTGCGGTGAAATTTTTGAACAAGGGATAAGAGGTCTTGATATAAGTAAAAACACAAAAATTAAAAAATTAATTTGCGATGATTTATACTGGTTAAATGTCGGAGAGAATAAAGTTCTTGAAAATAATCATGCTTTTGTAGGCAACGGTTATATTGATATTAAAGGGAATAAAATCGACTTAAAAAAAGATGTTGAACAAGGAATAGATATTTCAAAAGTAAAAGTTACTGCAAATGGAACTTTAGATAAAGATACAGGAATTATAACGGTAGATGATGTAAAAAAACCAGTTACTTATGAGTATGATTGCGGTACTTATAAAGACGGAAACGTTGTTTTAAAAGTAGAATTATCGTTAAACTCACAAGGAGAAGATAATACAGCACCAACTATTTCTGCAAATGATGTTACATTGAATGTAGGCGATACTTTCGACCCATTGGCAAATGTAACAGCAACAGATAAAGAGGACGGAACTATCACTTTGACAAAAGATAATATTGTTGCAAATGATGTAGATACTTCTAAGGCTGGTACTTACCATGTGACTTATAAAGTAACAGATAAAAACGGAGCTTCTGCTAAAAAAACGATTACTGTAACTGTGAAACAAAATACAGGCGACCTTAACTCTGCTCCAATCATTTCAGCAAATGATGTTACATTGAATGTAGGCGATACGTTCGACCCATTGGCAAATGTGACAGCAACAGATAAAGAGGACGGAACGATTATTTTAACAAAAGATAACATTATTGCAAATGATGTAGATACTTCTAAGGCTGGCACTTATCATGTAACTTTCCGTGTAGTAGATAAAAATGGTGCAATTACTGAAAAAACAATTACAGTTACCGTAAAAGAAAAAGTAACAAATAAACCTGTAAGTCCACAACAGCCACAGAAACCGAGCAAGCCAACTACTCCAACAAAGCCTAGCGGACAAAA
The DNA here is from genome assembly GCA_900550255.1 of uncultured Mycoplasmatota bacterium. Taxonomy (GTDB): domain Bacteria; phylum Bacillota_I; class Bacilli_A; order RF39; family UBA660; genus UMGS1271. The sequence goes on from URQZ01000021.1 coordinate 2,386, forward strand.
GAACCCTGTAAAAACAGGTGATATGACAAACGTAGGATTGTTTACTTCTATGTTTGCTGGTTCAACCGGTGTATTAGCTGTTTTATTAACGACAAAAACATACCCAGGAGGACTTTTACATGACCCAAGTACATTTTACACTGAAAAGCGAAGAGATTCAAAGCATTATTGAATATTCTGTAAAGGATGACGTTTCTAAAAATATTTTAACAACGGTATTTAATCAACTAATGGAAAATCAACGAACAGAATATATTCAAGCAAAAGAATATGAACGAACAGAAAACCGACAAAGTCAACGAAATGGCTATTATGAGCGCAGCTTTACGACACGTGTAGGCACGCTAGAATTAAAAGTACCCAGAACACGTGATGGCCATTTTTCACCCACAGTGTTTGAACGTTATCAACGAAACGAAAAAGCCCTCATGGCTTCAATGTTGGAAATGTATGTATCAGGCGTTTCAACTCGTAAAGTATCAAAAATTGTGGAAGAACTTTGTGGTAAATCCGTCTCTAAGTCCTTCGTTTCTAGCTTAACAGAACAGCTAGAACCTATGGTTAACGAGTGGCAGAATCGTTTATTATCAGAAAAAAATTATCCTTACTTAATGACCGATGTACTCTATATAAAAGTACGAGAAGAAAATCGAGTACTCTCAAAAAGCTGTCATATAGCGATTGGAATAACCAAAGATGGCGACCGTGAAATTATCGGCTTCATGATTCAAAGTGGCGAAAGCGAAGAGACCTGGACAACATTTTTTGAATACCTAAAAGAACGCGGTTTACAAGGTACGGAACTCGTTATTTCTGATGCGCACAAAGGATTAGTCTCTGCCATTAGAAAATCCTTCACCAACGTAAGTTGGCAAAGATGCCAAGTTCACTTCCTAAGAAATATCTTTACCACCATTCCTAAAAAAAATTCAAAATCTTTCAGAGAAGCTGTTAAAGGAATTTTTAAGTTCACAGATATTAACTTAGCGCGTGAGGCTAAAAATCGATTGATTCATGATTATATCGATCAACCAAAATATTCAAAAGCTTGCGCATCATTGGATGATGGATTCGAAGACGCCTTTCAATATACCGTACAAGGAAATTCCCACAATCGACTAAAGAGTACCAATCTAATTGAACGACTGAATCAAGAAGTACGCAGAAGAGAAAAGATTATTCGCATCTTCCCCAATCAAACATCAGCCAATCGCTTAATTGGAGCCGTTCTTATGGACCTACATGATGAATGGATTTATTCTTCAAGAAAATACATCAATTTTGATAAGTAGAAATGGTAAAAACATTGTATAGCATTTTACACAGGAGTCTGGACTTGACTCACTTCCTTTATTATTTTTCATTTTTTTAAACTATTTAATACTAATGTCTTTTATAATAGCTTTTCATATATTATATAATCAATCTTTATAAGTCCTTTTATAAATTTCTTTTCTACCATTTTCGATAAATTCCTGTTTAATATTTTTAATTCCATAAACAATAGTTTCAATAGGATAATATTCTTCAACTATATCTTGATATTCTTTTGCTTTCTCAATATCTATATTTCCATACATTCTTAATATATCTTCTCCAAAATTTGTTCCTATTTCTTCTTCACTATCTTCAAGTAAGTATATAAAATCACAATATTCATCTATAATTCCAGAATCTCCAAAATCAATTATTCCAGTTAATCTATTATTGCCATCTAACAATAGATGATTACAACTAAAATCATTATGGCATAAACACTTTTTACCCTCAAAAACTGTTGTTGCATTTAGTCTTTCCATAAAACTTTCTATATAATCTTTTTCTATATCAGTTAAATCATTATAAATAGTTTCACGCAACAATATATACTCTTCTAATACATTTTGTTTATTATCAATAGTACATTCACTAATATCTGTATAATCTAAACCGTGCATTTGTCTTAAAAAACTGGCAATATCTCGTTTTAACAAATTTTGTTCTTCTTCTGACATAGTAGAATAAATTTCTGGTGTTAAAAAAGTTCCTTTAATTTCTTTATAACCTAGTATAGATAATTCATCACTAATATACGAATATTCAATATTAGGAATTTTTACATTAGTTTCTAAATTTGTATTTAAAAAATTATATATTGCTTTTTCTTTTGCATAACCTTTTTTCTTATTAGTACTAAATTTTGTTTTAAAAATGTATTCATTATTAACTAAATATGCCACACTATCATAACCACTACCGATTATTTCAATACTATCTACTTTGAAATTATCAAAGTAATGCTCAATTAAATATTTCATTGCCTTAACATTTGTGGCATTATCATCATATCTATATTCCATTAAATAACAATCTTCTTTTTTGCCCTCGTGTAATTCATGTTCTGGCAAATCTTCAATAATTCTAAAACCAGATTTTTGGTATGCCCTTATTGCTCTTGGATTATTTTTATGAGGGTCTAAAATAACTGCATTAGCATTTCTTTCTTTTTTCAAAAATTCAAAAATCAATTTAATATATCTTGTACCAATTCCTTTACTCCAATAATTTGGCTCTCCTATAAATTGATCCATACCATAGACTATCTCATCAGTTTTTGGATAATGATAATCAGTATATAACTCATCATACATTTTATATATTTGTCCATATCCAATAGGAACATTGTTATATTCAATAATTACTCTAAAAACTTCATCTTCCCAAGGCTCTGTATAATGTTTTTTTAATGATTCTAATGTATATTTTTTATCTCTACCACCATAAAATTCTAATACTCTTTCATCAGTTAACCATTTTAACATCAAAGGAAAATCATCATCTATTAAAGTTCTTATACATATTTCATTTTCAACTATATTCATTTATTTATCACCTTTTTCATAATCATATACATATACTATTTCATCTTTATAATCATTTTTACCACCTAATTTTTCATATACATGGCAAGCTCTAGGATTACCTTTATCAGTTATTAAAAACATTTCAGAACAACCAATCTCTTTAGAATATTCCTTAATAAAAGATAATAATTTTGAACCATAACCTTTGTCTTGATAGTTAGGTAACATTCCTATTGAGTGTAAATAAAACATTGTTTTTCCATCAGGTCTTAAAAGTGTATAGCAATATGCAAATCCTATAATTTTATTATTTTCTTTAGCTATAAACCCAAATGAACTGGTATCATTAAGAAATCCTTTTAAATTATCAATATCAAAAACCATATTATCATCAATTAAAACTTCTTCCATTTTCAGCCTGTATCATAGCTAAACAAATCGAGTTGTGTGTCCGTTTTTGGGCGTTCTGCTAGCTTGTTTAAAGTCTCTTGAATGAATGTATGTTCTAAGTCAAAAAACTCTGACAGCGCCTTTATATAGCTTTCTTTTTCTTCTTTTTTTACTTTAATGATCGATAGCAACAATGATTTAACACTAGCAAGTTGAATGCCACCATTTCTTCCTGGTTTAATCTTAAAGAAAATTTCCTGATTCGCCTTCAGTACCTTCAGCAATTTATCTAATGTCCGCTCAGGAATGCCTAGCGCTTCTCTAATCTCTTTTTTAGTCGTCACCAAATAAGGCTTGTATACATCACTTTTTTCGCTAATATAAGCCATTAAATCTTCTTTCCATTCTGACAAATGAACACGTTGACGTTCACTTCTTTTTTTCTTGAATTTAAACCACCCTTGACGGACAAATAAATCTTTACTGGTTAAATCACTTGATACCCAAGCTTTGCAAAGAATGGTAATGTATTCCCTATTAGCCCCTTGATAGTTTTCTGAATAGGCACTTCTAACAAGTTTAATCACTTCTTTTTCTTCTAAGGGTTGATCTAATCGATTATTAAACTCAAACATATTATATTCGCACGTTTCGATTGAATAGCCTGAACTAAAGT
>URQZ01000022.1 GCA_900550255.1 uncultured Mycoplasmatota bacterium
TTACATTTTTGTCTTATATTTAAAGGAATAAAAAAATATTTTGATAAAGAAAAAAGTCATATTTGACCTTTCTTCTTTTAATTATTTTTTTGCTTTTTTTAAGGCTTGATTTAATGCCATATACAATATATTATTTTTTTCTAAGCTATTTGTATTTTGATTTTTTATTACATCATTTTCTATTTTTTCTAAATATTCATACCAAGTAGTATTATCCATAAGATGAGAGATAGGATATGTAGTATCTAAAGAGACTGATTTAATAATACCTTTATCATCTATATAAACAGTAGCACGAGCTTCATTTTCAAATTTATTAGATATATCTATATCATATCCATAATAAGTACCTGGTTTATATGAACCTTTATTTGTTGTAAATCCTACTACTAATAAAATACTAAATAAAATAACAAAACTAATTACTATTTTTTTCAAAATATCACCTCATACGCAGATTAAATTATATCTTATTATGTTTAAAATAGCAATTAGTTTATTAAATATACTGTATAGTGAGTGTTAAGTTATTCATACTTATTAAAATTAGAAGTCTCCTCTATCTTATTTTCATCTATATACCATTTTACTTCTAAATTTTTATTTTCTTTTACTAAATTTTTACCATTTTCAAATGAACTTAAAAAGATAAATTTTGATAAAACAAAAGCATCTTTTATTTGATTTGTTATTACCGTAACACCTACAAAATTATCAGCAGGCATTAATGTTTTAGGATTAATTATATCATGATAGTGTTTCTTATTATACTCATAATAATTTTGATTAATATTTGTATTTATTATACTAATACTTTCACCTTTAAGAACTTCATATTCATTATTAATAGGATTTTCAATTGCAATTTCATATTTTTTATTATTATAATGTTTTCCTACAATAGTACTGCTTCCAATACTTATCAAATACTCATCAATGTTATTCTTTTCAAGTAATTTGGTAACTTCATAAGTTGCGAATCCTTTAGCAATATCTAAAAGTTCCATACTGACATGATTATTTTTTATTTTAGTATTTTTAAGTAATTCAATATCGTTAATATTATTTATGTCAGCTCTTTTTAATTCAAAAGTTGTTGGAACACCTGTAGTACTATCTCTATACATTTTCCAAATATCGGCTACACTACCCTTACTTATATCAATTAAGCCATCACTCTTTTGATACCATTCTATACCACTTTCTATCATTTTATATAATTTTTTATCTATCTTTATACTTTCTTCTTTTGAATCGTTATAAAGAATATAATATAAATTATTAACTCTATCATATTTGTTTTCTTTATCAATAAGATGGTCATATTCCTTATAAATTTCTTTTATTTGCTCTAAAATTTTAGTATTTTTTGTATTATAAATATTAATAATAATATCATTATCCAAATAATTAAAACTTAAAGTATGTTTTTTATTTTTGCTTTCATAATTGATAAATCCTAAAAATAGAAGTCCTATAATTAAAAATAGAATTATTATAAATATAATTTTTTTCTTCATATTATCACCATTATTAGTATAACATGTAGTTTATAAATATGAAATATTTAGATTGGAAAATTAAAGCAATTATGATATTATTTTATTGGTGATAATATGTTCAAAGACAAAAAATTCAATATTTACTTTATCACAACTTCAATTATTATCTTTACTATTTCAGTTATAAGAAGTTTAAAAACGGGAATAACTTTCGATGAAGCCTTAACCTATTTAAATTTCGTATTAAACCCCGAAGCCGATAATGTTGATTTTATGGCAAACAATCATTTATTAAATACATATTTGATTAAATTTTTAACATTTTTAACAGGTATAAAATATAATGAATTTTTAATTAGAATTCCAAGTCTTATTTTTTATATAGTATATATAATTTATACGTACAGACTAAGTCATTTATATAAAAACAAATACTTCATATCGTCACTTTTATTATTTAATTACGTTATTAATGAGTTTGCAAGTTTAGCGCGAGGATATATGATGGCTAGTTCTATTGTGTTAATGGGAATATATTATTATAAAAAGTGGCTTTTAGAAAAGAAAAATAATGACTTAAAAAAAGCTTTATTTTTATTATTAATTAGTGGTCTTGCTAATACAATAACGTTAATTATTTTTGGCAGTTTTACTCTTGACGCTACCATCAGAATACTAAAAGAAAAAAAGTTTTTTGATTTCTTAAAAAAGAACAAAGGATTTATTATAATAATAACATTAATTACTATATTATTATTGGGATATCATCTATACATTTATAACAATGACAACTATATTAGTTATTGTAATAGCAATTTCTTTGAATGCCTTATTTATATTCCACTCAATTATTATGGAATAGGAATTGATTCAAAACTAATTATATGTTTTATTTTCATTTTAACATCATTTTCATATTTTAACATTAATAATTTCAATCAAAACAATAGTTTATATTATGTAACAATAATTTTCTTTTTCTTTTTTATAATTTGTAAATTAATCCTACCAATCAACTATCCAAATGGTAGATCATTAATACCTTTTTATAGTATTTACACTATATCAATTATTGAATTCTTTGAAAATTTTAATCAAAGTAAAATTATAAACCTTTTTGTATTTCTTTTAACAATTTTTTGTGCTTTATGTTTTTTTAAAAATATTAATATTAACTATGTAAGAGAATGGAAAGATAATTCTGAAATAAAAAATTTAGCTAAAAAAATGCATATTAAAAATAAACCAATTAAAATAAATAGCGTTAAATCAAGTCAAACCACAGTTGCCTTTTTCTATAATGAAAAATATCATTTAGGTAAAGAAAAAAACAGATAATCTGTTTTTTTGTTAATCAATTTTGGTAATATGTTTTTTCCTACTTATATAATCAGTTATTAAATAAAGGACAACACTATATATCATATTTAATACCAAAGAATCAGCTATAGAATATAACAGACTCCTTATATCAAAATTAAAATAATTTATTAAACATAAAACTAAATAAACTATTAAACGATAAATAATTATAATTATCAAACTTATAATAGCTACATTAATATAATTATTAGAAATATAAGAATTTATTTTTTTTATAATATAAGCGATAATTAAAAACATTATAGCATTAAACAAAAAAGTGTTTGTATATACAATGTCATAAAGTAAACCAATCAAAAAAGATAATATAAAATAATTTCTTTCTTTATTATGAAAATAAGGGTAAATTATTATTAAAGATATTAATGTAAAAAGTGATTCAAATAAAATAGTATTCATTGGTATATATTTTGAAATAACACCCTCAAATGTAAAAGAAATTAAAACAATTAAAATAGAGAAAATCATGAATTATAACTCCTTTTTAAAATAGTTACATAATTTATATCATCAAAATCAACATATGGTTCGACTTCAACTGTACGAGCAAGATCAAAATTATCAGTACTTACCCTTTTTACTGTTCCTATTAATATTCCACTAGGAAATATATCTCCCATTCCAGTTGTTGTTACCATGGAATTAGTTGGAATTTCTGTATTTTCTGATATTCCTTCAATTTGAAAACAATTGGTTGAACTATCAAAGCCTGTAAGAATCCCATATATGTATTTATTATCTATTTCAATTTTTACTGATATTTTATTATTTATATCTTCATTTGTTAGAAGTTTAACCGTACTACTAAAATTACTAATACTTGTTATTTTTCCTATTAATCCCTTACTCGTAATTACGGCCATATCCTTTTTTACACCATTTTTGCTTCCTTTATCAATTGTAATTGTATTATACCAATGTCCCACATCTCTATTTACAACAGTGGCATTTAGATATGAATCTTTTAGCAAACTATTATTTATTTCTAAAGTACTTTCCAATTCTTCTAGATGTTTATTTACCTCTTTATATTTTGCTTCTAACAATTTTGTTTTTTCGTATTTTTTTTCCATTTTTTTATATTTTTTATAAATATTCTTTTTTTCTTTTCTTTCTTTCATTTTTTCATCAATAAAATCAAATGGAGTACTAACAATTTTACCAACAAAAAGACATGAATCTTTTATTGATTTTTCTAAAATAGTCAACTTTCGTCCATCTTTTATTCCTAATGTAAAAATACTAAATAAAACCATTATTATTAGTAAAATTATTATTACTACATATCTTTTTTCCAATTTTCTTCTTCTATACATAGTATCACCTATTTTATTATAATATATATTCTATCTTTTTTCTAGTCAAACAACCCATTTTCAAAAAAACTATAATAATTATTTTGTCCAACTATAACATGATCATCTATTTTTATTCCTAAAAGCTTACCTACTTCTATTATTTTTTTTGTTGTTTCTATGTCTTGATGACTTGGATTTACATCACCTGTTGGATGATTATGAATTATTATTATTGATACAGCACCTATCATATATGCTTCTTTAAATATTTCTCTAGGATGTACAACACTATAATTTATTGTTCCAATAAATAGTAATTTTTTCTTTTTCAGTTTTTTTCTATTATCTAAATATAAACAATAAAAATATTCTTGTTCTTTATCATCAAATTTTCCTTTAAATAAATTATAAACATCATTAGAATTTTTGATGAATGTTTCAATTTCCATATTTTCTTTTAAATTTACCCTATTTCCAAGTTCAACAGCCGCTAAAATATTACACGCTTTTGCCTTACCTATTCCTTTTATTTTAATTAAATCTTCATATCTCATTTTCTTTAAATCACTAAGATTTTTTAATCCACTAATAATTCTCGTTGCAATTATTTTTGAAGATGAATCTTTATAGCCAGATTTTATTAAAATAGCAAGTAATTCATCAGTACTTAAAAATTCTTTACCATAGTTAATTAATCTTTCATATGGACGTTCATTCTTCGGTATTTCCTTTACTTTCAGCATTTACCACTAACTCCTCATATTTATTAAGAATTTGATTACATATTGTTTCAATAGCTTTTTCATCGTTTGTTTCTTTTAGTAAATTATCATATTGAATAAGAACTTCATTAAAGTTTTCATTTTCTATTTCAAATTCTTTTACATAAGTATCATACCCTAATTTATTAAAATATTCCTCTAATTTCTTTTTATTTTCTTCTTTTTTAGTTATGCCAACATACACATGATATAATTCCTTTTCTTTAGTATAAGTATAATTTTCTAAATTTGACAATTTTTGTTTCATTTCTTCTAAATTAGAATATACCCCTATTTGTATAAAATATAACTTATCTATTTTAGAACTTATAGATACGGGTTTTGTTTCTTCAACTTTATAACCGTTAAACATTACATATCCCATATATATTCCAAGTACTAAACAAATAAGCGCAAGTATTAAGTTTTTTTTCATAGTATCACCATATTTATTATAATAAACTCATTCATCATTTTTTGTCGAAAAATATTTATATATATCAAAAAAAAGATGATTTTAATCATCTTTTTTACTAAATATTAGATTTTGAGATTGTTATTACTGGGCGTACGCCGCTGACAGTAAGAGTCACACTGGAGTTGTCCAAGTAGCCGTAGCTACGGACGTGCCAAGCTTGTGTTGAATCATCTACTCTTCTCGTACTTGTCCAATATCCAGAGTTGCTCGAGTCTGGTGTGCTACATCCATGATTTATACATTTATTTGTATAATCAAATAACCATGCATATTTACTTGTTCCTTGCGCTTTGGAACACCAAGTTGTACTATCTGGTTGATTTGTATCTAAACAAAACCATGATTGTCCTGATTGAGTTGCATCAAATGTTGGATGTTTTGTTATCTTAGCAACTTCATTTGCTGTTATTAATCTAGCTGTATTTTTCCAATCTTTTGTATCATTTTCTAATGCTTTTTTTACTTCTTTCA
>URQZ01000023.1 GCA_900550255.1 uncultured Mycoplasmatota bacterium
CATAGGTATAATCAAATAACCATGCATATTCACTTGTTCCTTGAGCTTTGGAACACCAATTTGTAGTATCAGGTTTATTTGTATCTAAACAAAACCATGATTGTCCTGATTGAGTTGCATCAAACGTTGGATGTTTTGTTATCTTAGCAACTTCATTTGCTGTTATTAATCTTGCTGTATTTTTCCATGGACTTGTATCTTTTTTTAAAGCATCTGCTACCTCTTTCATTTCACTATTATTTCCGGTTGAATTCCAAGCTATTCTAGTCGTTGTATTATGATCTAAAATGACATTTACAGTTGCATTTCCTTCCCTATCATTAAATGCATACCATTTCATACATCCAATCTTTGTTCCGGTTGTATTTACCGCTTCACTTGACGCACATTTTTTTCCTGTTTCTGGATTAAAATATACAATTTCCCCATTCTTGTATTGTTTATATGTTATTCTATCACAACCATCAATTCCAACTATACAGGCATTCCCCGATGCATCTATACTAATTTCTTTAGTTAAAGATATTTCTTTTCCAGTTTTTTGATCTATTATTGGTTGTTCCAATTTTCCTGCTTCAACTAAATCATTTATAGTAATTGTTTGATAAGTATTACCGGTTTCATTTGCATAAAGCTCTGCTGCACTTAAAATTATCTGCTGACTGACTTTACTAATTTCTTCCTTTTTATCAGCTAATTGTCCCATAATATTTGGCAAAATTATCAAAGATAAAATAGAAATAACAACAATAACAGCTAACATCTCCAATAAAGTAAATCCTTTTTTCATTTTAACACCTATCCTCTTTTATAATTATAACTTTTAATAAAAAAAAAAGCAACTAATTAGTTGTTTCTTCTTTTGTTATAACTTCTTTTCCTTTATATGTTCCACATTCTGAACATACTCTATGTGGTCTTATACTAGCTCCACATTTCGGACATTTGATTGTACTATTTTCGCTAATTTTGTAATGAGTACGTCTTTTTCTTCCTCTTGTTTTACTAACTTTTCTAAAAGGTACTGCGAAAATTTGAATATTTAATTTCATCATGATAACACCTCACTTTTCATTTTAACAAATCTTTCAATTTTTGAAGTTCTGGATTTAATTTCTTCTCCTCTTCTGTTATAAGTTTCCAACCATCACCTTCCATTTGAAGATTTTGGTTTTTATCGCCTACAACACGAATAGGAATTTCCATTAATATATTTTCCCATATTATTGGTAAAATATCAATAGTATTTTGATTTTTTTTCAAAGTTTCGTTAATTTCTTTTAATAATTCATCAATATTTCCTTCTATTTTTATTGAAAATTTATAATCAGTAGGTTCTAGTGTTAAACTAGAAGGTAAAACCATTATACCATCAACATTTACATCAAGATCATAATCATCAATACTATTACTAGTAATATATCCTTTAACACTAATATTATCTAAAGATATAATGTCTGTCTTTTTTAGCATCTCTTTATCAAAAGAATACAACATGTCAATTTCTACTTGACTATCAATTCCACTTTTTAATCTAGTAATATCTATATTCATATAATCACCTGTATAAGTATATCATAAACGTATATATTTTTCAAATAAAATATGTTATTATATAGTTAGGTGATAGTATGAATAGTGTTGGTATAATTTGCGAATATAATCCCTTCCATAACGGGCATTTACACCATTTAAATGAAATAAAAAAAATGTTTCCTAAAGCAACTATTGTTTTAGTTATGAGTGGGAATTTTACTGAACGTGGTGATACTAGTATCATTAATAAATGGGATAAAACTGAAATTGCTCTTAAGATGGGAGTTGACCTTGTAATCGAATTACCATTCGTCTTTGCAACCCAAAGTGCGGATACTTTTGCGAAAGCTAGTATTCAAATCTTAAAAGAAATGAAAGTTAATTATCTTGTTTTTGGAAGTGAAACAAATAAGGTTGATAAATTAGAAGAACTAGCTGAAGTTCAATTAAATAATAAAAAATATAATAAGTTAGTCAAAGAATATCTTGACCAAGGGCTTAATTATCCAACCGCACTATCTAAATCTTTATATGAAATTACTGGTTTAAAAATGAATAAACCTAATGATATTTTAGGAATTACATATATTCGAGAAATTAAAAAACAAAAGGCAAATATTATCCCTATCACTATTAAACGTAACAATGATTACAACGGTTTTGATTTAGAAGACAATATTAGTAGTGCGACAAGTATTAGATATGCTTTAAAAAACAAATCAAATGTTGATAAATATGTCCCTGAGTTTGTCAGACCTTATTTAGAAAAAAATAATCACTTTATTGATGACTACTATAGTATTTTGAAATACAAAATTTTAACCGAAAAAGATTTTATAAATCATTATAAAACGGTTGATGAAGGTATTGAGAACAGAATCAATAAATACATTATCAAATGTAGAAATCTAGATGAACTTATCTTAAAAATTAAAACTAAAAGATATACTTATAATAAATTACATAGAATGTTTACACATATTTTATGCAATTTCACAAAAGAAGAAGCCGAAGAATTTAGTGATATTGAATATATAAGAGTTCTTGGTTTTTCCTCACAAGGAAGACTCTATTTAAAAGAAGCAAAGGACAATACTGAAATACCAGTTATTACTAACTATTCTAAAATTAATAGTAAAATTCTTGAAATTGAATTTAGAAGTACTTGCGTCTATGCCAGTATTTTAGATGAAGAAGAAAAAATAAAATTAATTGAAAGTGAATATAAAAACTATCCAATTATGATTGGATAGTTTTATTATTACATTTTTTCAATTTTCATAAAGTTTGTTACTTTAACACCAGTATTAGGGAATCCACCAGTAATAACAATTTTATCACCAGTTTCTAAATCCATAAATTTTTGAGCTTGTGCTTTTCCATCTGATACTAATTCATCAGTTGAATCATATTCTCCAACAACTGTTGAATAAACTCCATAGTTAAGTGCTAATGCCTTAGCTACTTTTTCATTTGGAACAGTAGCTAAAATCATTGCATTTGGTCTTAAGTTACTAATTGAAGCAGCTGTATGTCCTGACATAGTTGCGGCTACGATTACTTTTGAATCTAATTTATTACTTGCTGTAACAACACTTTGTGCAATAATAGAATTTACATCTTTAGCTTCATATCCGTATTTATTATCATATTTATAATAGCTTTCTACTTTTTTACAAATTTCAGCCATATTTTGGATTGTTTCAACTGGATATTTACCCATAGTTGTTTCATCACTAGTCATAATAGCATCGCATCCTGCTAAAACAGCGTTTGCAACATCTGTAACTTCTGCATTTGTAGGTCTGATATTATTTTTCATACTTGACATCATTTGAGTTGCCATAATAACTCTTTTACCTTTAGCACGACATTTATCTATCATCATTTGTTGATATAAAGGTAGATTTTCAACACCTGTTTCAATTCCTAAATCTCCACGTGCAATCATAACAATATCTGTTTCATCGATAATTTCATCTAAATTATCCATTGCATATTGTGTTTCAATTTTTGAAATAATTGGCATATTAGGTTTACCAAATTCAGCACATAAATTTCTAACTTCTCTAATATTATCTGCTGTATTAACAAAAGATATAGCTAAATAATCACCATCATGATCACAAGCATATTTAATATCTTCTTTATCTTGTTCACTAACATATGGAACATCTAATTTAACACCTGGAATACATACTCCACGTCTACTTTTAATTGAACCACTATTTTCAATACGGCAAGTGATTCCATCTTCTTCTACACTGATAACAGTTAATTTATAAAAACCGTCATCAAGTAAAATAGACATTCCTTCTTTTATATCTTTTAAAATTCCTTTGTAATTAAAAGATATAGCGTCTTTAGTACCAAGAATATCTTCTTCAACAATACGAATTGTATTTCCTGCTACTAATTCAATATAATCATTTTCAAAAGTACAAGTTCTAAGATCTGGTCCTTTTGTATCATATAAAACCGCAATATTTGTTCCAAGTTCTTTATTTGCTCTTGCAACTAGATCTTCATCAATTTTTCTTTCTTCAAGTGTAGCATGTGAGAAATTAATACGTGCTACATTCATACCAGCATCAACAATTCCTTTAAAGCTTTCCCAATTTTGCGTTGATGGTCCAATACTACAAATTATCTTTGTTTTTTTCATTAATACTACCTCTTTCCTTTTTTAGAAAACCTAGTTTATTGTAACATATTAAGTTCATTTATGCAATATTTAATAATATTAAATCATATATTTTAACATGAATAATAATAGTACTAAAGAAGATGAAATCAAATTATTAGATATTCAAATTATTGCTACTGTAATATATATTTTAAGTTTATTTATATCTTACATTATAACTTATAATGACAAATATGAAATTTTAAATAATAAACCTTTTTTAGATAAAAAAACGTCTCAAAACATTTCTGTTTTTAATCGTGTTGTCGTTGTTGTTTTAACGCTTACTTTTTTATATATAAATTATAAAAACATTGAGATTGCTAAAATTAAAAATAAAAAGGATTTAACTCCTTTTAAATTACAAATTACAGCTTCTGAATTATCAACTGTTGCTGCTATTATTGTTTTATATACTGTTTTAACTAGTGGTGAGTATAGCGTTATTGCTGGTGCTGAAAATCCTTCTTTATAACTGCTCAACAAAATTTTTTACTATTAATTTCTTATTATTGAATTCTTCAAAAATATAAGTTATTACAAATGTTAAACTTCCAAGTGATGCAAGTATCATATCCATCATTGTATCATTTACGCCTGTCGTTAAAACATTTTGAGCATCTTTTCCAAATATATTATCACTAATGAATTCAAAAAATTCCCAAAAGCTTGCACACATTGTATTGAAAGCTATAATAAATAAACAAGTAAAAAATATTTTTTTAGAATCATATCTATCTAGTTTATAAAGCAGTTCTAAAGCAAAAAAAGCTATTACAATTCCTGATAGATAATGTGTGAAATTATCATACCAATATATTTTTCCATAAAGATTAATAACTGATCCTAAAAAGTGAGCTATAAAAACAAATATAATATATATTATTTCACTTGCATCACTTATTTTAGTTTTAAAGGTCACATTAATTATTTTTGGTAAAAAGATAACTGGTATAACGGATAATCTAATAAGAATACGGTATAAGTTTTGATCTAATATTGCATCTACTGTATAACACAAACTACAAAAGATAACAACAAAAATAATGATGTTTTTAAAGATATTAATTTTCTTCATATCCTATTTGCTCCATTTCTACCTGATTTATAGAAGTAAATCTTTTAGTTATTTTCTCAGTTGTTGTATGGATTTCTTTTACATCTCGTCCTACTGTTTCTATACTTCGAGACAATTTATCCCAACGATCTTTATATCGTTTAAATTCTTCTGAAAGAAGGTTTAATTCTCTATGAATAACTGAAGTATATTTATCTCTTTCCATGTTTTTTATTATCACTTGAATTG
>URQZ01000024.1 GCA_900550255.1 uncultured Mycoplasmatota bacterium
CCAGCCACTTGCAAGACATGGCAGAAAAATCTGAAAGATTTTCCTGCCACCGTGTCTGGATCACTCCGTCTGCCTAACTAATAATATAGTATTATGTAAAAATGTCATTTTATTTAGGTACATCTACCGAATAGCTTAAACAGTCACCTCTTTTGTTACTTTGTAAGTCATTGTAATACCATAGATACATGACTCTGTCATATACATTGATTTCAATTACACCGTCCGGTTTTTGTCCTTCTACTTCCAATGAATAGATTTCTTTATCATGTGCATAGCCGTAAACAAAACGCTTGCTTGGATAATCGGGGTTTAAGTCTTGTTGGAAATCACTTAATTTCAAAGAAGAGTGAATAAGCTCTGTAATATCATCTAACAAAATTCTATCTCGTTTCGTTGTAACCGGTGTAGCATTTATAAATGCGTATTGTGTATGCCCATTCTGTATCTGCTTTTTACAACGAGCCATTACTAAGCCTTGAATATCATCGTTATCATTTCCAGCCCGATAGAAAATCGTATCATATTTTTTGCCTTGCCATATATGCAAGGTTTCATCAACATGATTAAGAAAATCAGCAGGAACCGAAAGTTCCTCATTTTCAGCATTCAAAGTGGAAAGTTGAATAGCTTCTTCAATCGTGTCATAATATACAAGCTTGGCATTATTTTTATCATAATCATTTATCGTAAATTCCACGTATTCATTATCTTTATTTTCTTCTTCCGGAACATAAGTATAACGACCATTTTCAATATGGTCATCATATTCAACATCAACAAATAACCCAATCCCTATCAGAGCTACAAAAATCAAAGAAATCGCTCCAATTATGATTAACATTATTTTCAAAAATTTTTTCATGGCATACACTTCCTTAATCACTTCAAGTTTATCTATTATTATTTATCATATTATATCATTAGAAAATTGAGTAGTCATCACTTTTCTAGTATCTGTCAGAATATTTTTTATTCCATAAATTATCAAGAGTGTAAACATTGCTACGCAACAAGCTCTTGACAATTCATGTCCTAAAAAATGATTAATAATCAAGCAGAAAAAGAATAGTTATACTGTATTACAGCAACAAAAAAGACATCTCATATTCTGTATGAAATGCCAATTTTGCCTTTATTTATGCTGTTTTCTCTGTCGTATCAAGGTTCTTTCATTCGTAGTAAATTAGTGGTAAAATTCTTTTATTTTTTGTTTCATATTGCTTAAAATCCCTGTGTTTATGCGGATAATTCGATTTTTACTCTTTTTGGGATAAAAAATAGAAAAATATACCTCCCGGTACAAGAGAGAATAAAAGGAAAACAAAAGCTGTTTCTTTTGCATTGAATACAAGTATCACACTATTGTAAACCAAATATAAAAAGAAAATGCCTGGCAGAACATAGTGGCTTTCTTTTGGTCTTATGATGCACTTTTTATCTCTACAACTCAACCATGTTTCTTGTGAAATTTTATGCTTAGACAGACTATTTGCAAACAATGATGCGCTTATGTTTTCATCAAATTTGAATATTATTTTGTCCCCTGCATATATTTCCAATGTACCATTTTCTTTATGTACACTTCTTGTTATATCTGAAAATTTATAATATTTTTTTCCAAAAAACGACCGGTATTCAATTACATCATGATTTACCTTGACTCTCCACAGGAACAAATGCAGGGTACAGATTCCAGAAAAAGCAATCAATATTCCATACGCCACTATAACTGAAAAATCCGCCTGTCCGTCTATAAAACCATACAAAAGTAATCCTGAGAAAAATATAGTTCCAACCAAAAATAAAATTCCCAGCCATCCTTCTTCCTGGATGCTATAATTATTTTCATCTATATTCTTTTCATAAAAATATTCATTTTTCAACCTCCCATTTTTTGACAGCAAAATACTTTACCAGGTGAAAAACTCCTAAGATAGAACCCAAAGAACAAAAATAGGAACAAAGGCTTGCAATTCTAATCATGGCTGTATATTCAACGCTGCTACTAAGTACTTTTGCGACACCCATTCCAAGCAATACAAAACTAGTAATACACCATCCTCCAGCCAGCTTTTTGGAAGAAGATGGATTGTAGATATCTTTTTTAATCAAAGTTATTATAAGAAAAATGTATGCAGCGATTACCAGTATGTAAATGATAACGAGTATGGTTAGATACCTCTTATAATATTCTTCTTTCATAGTTGTCAGCATGAGGATAGTTGCTGCCCAACAGAACAAAATAGAAAACGTCAGACTTTGTATTCCAATGATCCAAAAAACCTTTTTCCCTGTCACTTCTGTTCTTGAAAAACTAAGAATCACGAATCCAAGATAAACAATAACTAAAAATACTTTTGAAAAAAACGGTGATGGAGCTGATTCAGATAAAAAGAAAAATAAAAATACTAGAAACAAGATTGCTCCATCTAATTTGTAGATTTCTTTCGGCTTAATCACATCTTCTATACCGTATAGTAAAAAACTTTTTGTTTGTTCATTAATCTTTTTCATTCTCGTTTTCCCCTATCATTTCTTTATTCTTCCTCTACGGATATTTCCACATTTGCATGAAGCACCTTTTCCAGATATAATAAAACAAGCCGTCGCCCTTCTTCACATTTTCCTATCTTAGAAATATTCCTATACAGCAGATATAATGGAAACATAAATAAAATCAGACATTCTGTTAAAATCAATAAATCTCCCTGAGAAAAAAACAATGCAAATAAAATCACTATGAGCAGAAAAAATAGTGCAGCTTTTTTTATGTATGGCAAAAGCACAAACGTACCTTCCAGCATTACATCTCCCCCATAGCTTTTTATATGTGTCTGGAGCATTTCCCAGCCACCGCCTGTCATACTTCCTGCTGCATATCCGATACATAAGGTATTATCCTCTTCTTTGTAGGCTGCAAGTGCCATATCTCTATAAGCCTGGTTTGAAATACATAATGGTTTTGTAGTCTTCTTAATCTGTTCCAATAAATATTCTTTGGAATAAGGAAAATATATTTTATAATATTCTTGCATATGCTTTCCTTTCTCATAAAAAGGTTTTCTAAAGTTCAATACAATACAAATTTTTTACATTAGTTTCCATCATTTATAAGCTGAACCATTTCCATAGAGATATTGTATTCTTTGCAAAATCTGTTTATTGTCCAATTATTAAAGAGAAGAAAACTCTTCGTCACATAAATATTTGCTTTTGAATGATGTATTAAATTGAAAATACTTTTTATATCATAACAGTTAAAACTGTAGGCAGGAGACATTCCTATCTGCCCATTGCTTATATTGATATCATATCTTTTTTGTATAACACTTGGATATGCCAAATAAATTGTAATATTGCATATATATTTTTTCTTCCCATTTTCTTTTATGTATAGGTATGGTTCTCCCAGTCCAATATCATATATTCCTTTAGGTCTGGAGGATAGTGTAAAAACTAATGAATGGATATCCGCATACAAAATTTTTCGTTCCCTAAATCCATATGTTATTTTTTGATCGAATAGTTTATAAGTACGTTGTTTTATAAAGTAATAAAACAATAATAAAAAAATCACAAAAAGTATGGTAAAAATCAGTGCTTTTTGAAAACTCACTTTAAAATCAAAGGAAAACAAAAGTTCGGTTAAACAAAACGATATTGCTGAACAACTAATAATACTAACTATAATGTTGAACCAAGTATTAAATTTTCCATTTCCAAAGATATAATCATAACTTTTATTCTTCATTATAACCTCGTATATTTTTTAATATAGAAAAACTGCATCACAATATCGAACCAAAATATAAAAATCAATTTTATCTCTTTATCATAATTATATACATCAACTAACCACATTGTAAAGCAAAAAGCAAGCCATTTTCAGACTTGCTTTCCACCAGATTACTGCACCTTATTGCCAAATCATCTCCTTATTCAAAATTCCCTTTTCACACTCTTGTATAGTATTTATTTGCTACCCATTCCATCTGTTTATCTGCCTTCAACTCTTCCTTAATCCCCTGTGTCTATTTCATTTGCTCTACAATTGACTATTATTCCAGCGATTATATAAAAACCATAACCAATACAAAATATGGAAACGGTGCTTCTAACTATACCGCTAAAGCCTTTCGCCATTATCCCGAAAATAGTACTCCAGCAGAGAAATAGCGCCAGCAGACATAAAAAACTCGAACCCCTTGTAAAATGGGCATCAGAAGTTTTCTACCCGTTATTCTTGTTCTATAATTCAAGTGAATCTTCTGAATCTATCCACATCTGTAAATTGCCATCGAGATATAATCTTGCATATTCTAAAGGCTCATCCACAGCCAATGAAGTAAGCGCACATTCTGATCCATATGTGGTTTTTAAATCTTTTTCAGCTCCCCAGCAATCAATGCGAAGCATATATCCAACACTTGTGTAAACATCAATACTATCGTGTTTTATGTTGTATTATGCATAAATTGTTCTCATCGTATCTTATCTCTATTTTCTTTTAATAATCAGTTATAGAGTTAAATATCGAAAACATTTCAATCAGTTCACCATGTCGTTATTGTTATA
>URQZ01000025.1 GCA_900550255.1 uncultured Mycoplasmatota bacterium
CAACAAGCAGTGTCATATCGTACCGTCGACCTCCTTTGACTGTTCTATCGGAGTTGTGAAGTGCTTTATCTGCTCAACGATGTCGAGCGCAACGGATATGAGCATACATGCGGACATAACAGGCAGCGCAACCGTCACCCATGAGTAGCTCATTTTCAGGGTCTGGAAGGTGCGCAGATGGCTGTCAATGCTGAGTCGAACGCCGTAGATGATGAATATCACGAGCGTGACCATGATGATGAGATCCATGGTGATACCGATGACGCGCTGCTGCTTTATGGGGAAGCGGCGGGTCAGCAGATCGAGTCCCTGAAAGCGCTTATGGCGGAAAGCTACATCCGCGCCGATAAGGGTCGTCCAGCAAAGCATAAGCTGAGCAACGTCGATACTCCACGCAAGCGGGTGTCCAACACCGCGTGCGATCGAAGAAATGAACACAAGCGCAACCATGAGCATAAATCCCACGTTGCAGAGAAACTGCTCGACTTTGCAGAATCCCTCATAGAATTTTTTCATTTTTACCACCTTCCAAGCAAACCTTTGTCGGATGGACGATTGATGCCGGGCATTCTGCGGCACAGATTAGTACAAAAATTCCAAATGCTTTTATAGCCGGAATGGTATATTGGTTATTGCTAATATTGATTGTAGGAATATGTATGGCAGGAACAGGGATGCTGGCGATACTGATAGAAATAAAGGTTATAGAATTATATAAGAAAAACTGTTGGGATGTTATTACTCTACTGATGATACTGACAAGTACTGCTGTCATCATTTATTTTGGAGAAGCAATTAAAAAAGCACTTTCCGTAAATCTTCTATTGCTTTTCGTACTTTCTCAGGGAGTATATCTTGGAATCAGATGTTATTTGAAAAATCGGTTAGGTACCAAGCAATATTGGTGAAAACATGCTAAAAAACGTATAATAGCAGGGGATAAAACATCGTCCCCTACTATTATATAAACAGCGAAGTTTTACCCATCTCTCTCTTTTGAAAGATTCGCTACTTGTGGAACCGAGATATAAGGTTTCGCCTGTGTTCTTTGGTGTATCACTACCACATTTCTCTGTACCGATGTAATCTTTCTGCATACGGAAGCAAGAGATACAATATTCCTTATTTTAAAACATAATTACAATTCCTGTTTGACAAGAACGATCATCATAGAAGGATTGTATTTGTCCCCACTCATAATAATATTCGACGCCTGTCATACTCTTTTTACTGGGAGTACCTAAGCATTTCCTTAAAAACCTATTATTTTCTTCTTGCAACTTTTCTAAGACTGTACCATTCATTGTCTCATATTTCGTAGAATACTTTTTGTCTGCTCGAACCAATTCAATCTTTTTTACTTTTCCATGTCTTCCATAGATTGTAACATAAAACTTCTTATAAAGCCATTTTAAAGGTTTCTTAGAAATCAATATTGTATAAGAATACTCTGTTTGAGCAATCTTAAAATCAATTTCTTTAAATAGGGAAATACTTCCTTTGGGAGTAATTTTATATCCCCCTATTTTTAACATATCTTCCTTTAGCTCATCCTTTATTTGGATAATCTCCATACTTACTATAAAAACAACATAGCCTTCACACACTACAACGGTAACTATTTTTGCCCATAGCACATCTGGAACAAACATGTTCCAAGCTATAACAGGAAGCAAAGCTACTCCTACCGCAGTCACCAGTAGAAGCACCCTCCAAATATAATTTTTCTTTCTTTTTCCTTCATTAGTTAAATTTTCATCATAATAAAGATGACCTGGGGCTTCGAATGAGTTTAATAGAAATTCCTTTAAAAATGACACCAGAACCGCTCCCCAAGAAGATTTCTTTTGTTCCTTCATATTACCCAATCTCCTCTGCTATATGATTATTTTTCATTCTATTTTTTACTTAACTTATACATTAGCAAGATTTTTAGTTATTCTTCTAACAATATTTTTATCCCCGCTTTTTCTGCTTTATGCGAAAAGTCAACAGCAAATCCCCATCCCATCTCTGCAAATTGCCATTTCTTCGTTTTTTTGTAATTTTATAGCTTTCAACTGTAGACACTTTATTTAATTCAGGATATAACTTCTTAAGTGTAAGTATTTGTTTATTTCTGCTTATTTTTTCATTCCATATAATTGTTAATTTAACCTGTTTTCTTTCAAAAAAACCCACCTTACATAAATCTGCATAGCAGGCTTCTGGTATTGATATATCATTGTTTTTTAACATTTTTCTCCTTTATTTAATTTTATAAAAAACTTCTAAGCCCTATTAAAAGAAATATGAAGCCTATTAGAGGAACAGGTATCATACAAATGAGAAACACATTCAATTTTTTCCTTGCTTCATCAGTATTTTCTTCTTTTGTTACTTTTGCTTTTTTCATAACTATAAAAGGGAATATCAGTAATAATAATCCTCCAACTACTGCTAACAATATTTTCATCTTATATATTCCTTCCTTATCTTTAAATAAATATTAATCATGTATCGTACTATATTCCAATCCTAATGCACTTTTTCTTCTACAAATTCTTTTACTATCGCCTATTGATGTATTTTCATATTCACTGTTTGAAACAGTATATATTTCTCTTTTACCATTACAACTTACATATAACTCTCTATCTCTAGTTTTACCACTGCTAATCTTTTTGTCTGTTACAATTGCAATTTCATGAGTTGCCCCATCAAATGTAAATAAAAAATTTATTGGGAAGCTAATTGTAAATGCGATTATAAAAGCAGCAAATACAACTGAAAGTTTACGTCCAAATTTCTGTGGTACATCTGTTTTTAAAGATTTAATAATAAATGGCAGTGCAAGTAAAGCAGTAATAATTGCCGTAATCTTCATATAGTTTCCAAATTCATAATTAAAGAGTTTACTCGTATTCAGGGATAAAAGCATTGCTATTGCTGCACCCATAAATGGTAATTGATACGCCAGTTCTTGTCCTTTTTTTGTGGTGACTTCTATAAATATATATGGATAATATTTTATATACACTGCATATGTAATCATCAAAACCATTATAAATATAACTAACATTGTTTTGCCACCAATAAAAAATGCTACCGCATCAGCAATTATTAGAATCCAACCTAAAGCTTTTAAAAATTGCTTTGTTTTTTTACGCTTTTCTTTTTCTATTGTTTTTGACATATTTTTGATAGTTGTATTCTCATTACATATAGATTTATAGAAATTCTTTTCTATCCAGTTTAAAGCAGGTACATACTTTGATACATCTTTGTTCTGTTCAACTAACTCACCAAAATCCACAAGATCTATTTCATGTTTTATAAGTGTATCATATAAAATATCATAATTTACATACACTTGCTCCAGAGTAACAAGTCTATTGTACATCTTATCAATTAATATGACATCTGTTCTACCATTTAATGGAATCATTAAAATACAACGAATATCATTATATTTTATATGCTGAGTTTTCTTAACCAGATAGCTAAATACAATTTCATCTTCATTTACTACAATTATTTGTTTCTTGTATGCCAAAATTAAAGCAATACCTAAAAATACAAAAGGCATAAAACATATCGCAACCCCCATATTTCCTGTAACAAATGTTACCAGTACGATTATTAAAAAAAGAACTGTTGTTACTATTCCTAAATTTTTTACAAATTTACTTAATCTAATGACATTATCCATAAACTCAATCTCCCTATATGATTCACATTTTTCATTTTTTACGTTCTAATTTCTTCTTATCCTTTTTTATTTCTGCAATCTTTACTTGCAGCCAGTCCACATTTCTATTTCGGGCAGAAATTTTAGCGATTTTTTTCTGATTTTTATATAAAATAAGAGCTTCTCCAAATAAATTCTTTTTTCTTTTCATCTGGGTAATATCCGTTAATCTTATTTTACAGTTCTTCCTTAAAAATCCATTTCTATATAGCCATCCATCCTTGACAATTGTTTTGTCCATTAAAAATTTTGCTATTTGCTACATAAATGCTTTCAATCCCATTAGAATAAGTATAATAGCAATATATACACCCCACTTATCCCAATTATAAGTGTCATAATAAAATTGAAAACAATACAAACTTTCTTCTGATTTAAAGAAAAATGTTCAAATTTTTCAAGGTTGTATTGACGAATATAACTTTTAGTAATTATGGAATAAATTGAATAACCAATAGCAATGATACTTGAAATAATAGCAATAATATCAGTCATTTTACAATCCATATCTTCCCTCCTAAAAAGTTTGCATGGATGCACAACTGCGGGCCTGTGATTTTGGCGCGCTGTGTCGTAAAAAGCCGGA
>URQZ01000026.1 GCA_900550255.1 uncultured Mycoplasmatota bacterium
GGAAGGAAATGCAACAGTAAATGTCATCTTAGATCATAATACAACAGCAAATGTATCATATAATTCAACCGGAAATAATAGTGAGATGAAAGAAGTAAAAATAAAATTAGAAGAAGATACAAAAGATTGGAAAAATACAGCCAGATTAATAACAGCCAATGAAGTAGCTAAGATAACAAAACATCCAACATTTAATGTAAATAAAGAAAATCAAGATTGGTTTTATTTAGATAGTAATAATATAACACTAACAGTAAATTCAACAAATAAATCAAAGTATGCCTGGTTATTTGATTATACAAATGAATGTACAAGTTATGGATGTAATGTATCAGATTCAAGCACATGGGGATATTGGACAAGCTCACCATATAAGGGTAATTCAACTCAGGCTTGGCGTGTCGTTAGAAATGGCTACTTGGGTGGCAACGGTGTAATTTTTACTGGCGATGGTATTCGACCAGTAATAACAATCTCAAAATCTAATATTTAATAGGACATAATTTGTTCTATTTTTTTTATGATTACATATAATTAAATGGTGATAATATGGATAATGATATTAAAATGATTAAATCAAAAATAAAGAAAAAAAATAAAAAAACAAATAAAAATAGGTCAAGCCTTTACGGATTTATTAGTAAATTATTAATAACAATTATATTAACTTTAATAACACTTATTTTGTTAAAAAGTAATAATAAACTTAAAACTTTTTTTTACAATAAAGTTTATGATAATAATATTTCTTTCGCAACTATAAATAAATGGTATGAAAATCATTTTGGATCATCAATTCCTTTTAAAGAACTAGTAGAAAAGGATACCAAAGCAGTATTTAATAATAAATTAGAATATTCAAAAAAAGAAAAATATTTAGATGGGGTTAAACTTAGCGTTGATAAAAATTATTTAGTTCCTATTTTAGAAAGTGGAATGGTTGTTTATATTGGAAAAAAGGAGGGATATGGAAATACAGTAATTGTTCAACAAGTAAATGGCGTAGATGTTTGGTATGGAAATATTAATAATCCAAATGTGAAACTTTATGATTATGTCGAGAAAGGAAAACTTTTAGGCGATGTAAAAAACAATAATCTTTATTTAGTATTTAAAAAAGATGGTAAAGTTTTATCATATGAAAAAAATATTTAAAATTCATCCAATTTATTATTTAACGGCAATAATCACAATTATAACAGGCAATTTTAAAGATTTTACTTTAATTACTTTAATTATAATTATTCATGAATTAGGTCATATTAGTGCAGCTATCTATTATAAATGGAATATTGAAAAAATAATTATACTCCCATTTGGTGGAATTACAATTTTTAATGAATACTTAAATCGCCCTATAAAAGAGGAATTAATAATAGCATTAGCGGGTCCAATATATCAAATTATTTTTTATTATTTAGTCAGTTTTTTAAATTTAAAAACATCATTATTTTCTTCTTATCATTATACCTTATTATTGTTTAACCTTTTACCACTTATACCATTAGATGGATCTAAAATATTTGGTTTATTATTGGAAAAGTATTTACCATATAAACTATCTAACCTTCTAATAATAATAATTTCTTTTTTACTACTTTTTACGCTAAGTATAGTATTGATTATTAATAGAAATTTATTGATGATAATTATTCTCTTTTTTATTTTAATAAAACTCATAACTCAAACAAAACAATATAAATATATATTTAATAAATTTTTGTTTGAAAGATATCTATACAACTTTAATTTTAAAAAAAGAAAAAAAATAAATGGTTTAAAAATAAACAAAATGATGAGAGATAAAATTCATATTTTTTATTATAACAATATCTATAAAACGGAAAAAGAAGTTTTAAATAATAAGTTTGACAAAAATAGGTAGCAAATTTATAATATAATTGGTGATGTTATGGAAACTAACAAATTAGTAAAACTTGAATTAATAAAGTATAAAAATAATAATTACAGAGTGTTTTCACATCAAAACGGAAGAAGAATCTTTTTAAAAGAATTAGCTGAAGATTCTTATATTTATCCAGATCTTAGAATATATCTTGAATTAGATAAAATATATAACAGTAAAGATGTAATGATACGTTATTTAAAAAATAAAACAGTTGCGAAAATAATAAATGGTGCATTAATTGTTGCGGGTCTATCTGGAATGGGGCGCGACTTAAATTTAATAAAAACGTATACAGAAACAAAAATGAATATCAGTGAAGTTAAAAAAAATACATGTGATAACATTAACTATGATACTGCACGTACCTTAGCTTATCAATCAGAAGATGTATTCACTATTTTAAATAATAATCAAAATATAACAGATAATGTAAAAAAATATATAAAACATTTTATTAAAAATGCTCAAAAATCAAATATAGATTTAACTATTTTTAAAAGAAATTTAAAAGATTTAAAAATAGTAAAAAAAGATAAAAAAGAATTTGAAAGTAACGCAGAAGAACGAGCAATTGCTTATTTTGATCCAAAACAAAAAACAATTTTCTATAAAGAAGAATTAAGTGTCGAAACTTTATATCATGAATTAGGTCATACTTTAAATATTATTTACTTTGAAAATCAAAATGTTTTTTATAGTCCTCTTGAAAAAAATAATATAGGATCAGCACTAGAAGAAGGATTTAATAGTTTATTTATAAGTGAAATGATGAAAAAAAATATTAATTCATACTCTGAAGAACAATACTATATTAGAGTTTTAAGAGAGATAGTTGGTCAAAAAAAAGTGAAAGCATGTTATTTAGAAGGCAATAATATAGTTGATGCTTTAAGCGATTATGATACCAAAGATGAAATAAAGAGAACACTTATGCTTATGGATGACATATGTATGGTATCTAATAAAAAAGATATTAAAATAGAACAATCAAAAAATGAAATAGCTAGTAAACTGATTGAATGGTCCATTAAAAGTGCAAATAAAAAATATGAACACTTCAAAAATGAAAAAACAGATTTTAATTTAAAAGATATTTATACACGCCAATTATTAAATACTGATTTAATGATATCAAATGCTTTTAATTTAAATCTAGAACAAATTAAAAAATTAGAATTACAATTTTTGGGTGATAATGAAATGGAAAAGGAATACAAAAAGATTTTAAATAGTGAAGATTATCTAATTAAGTTAATAGAGCAATTAGATCGTTTAAATAATAAGGAGCAATTTATGGAAACAGGTAAAACAAAATAATAAGCAATTTTTATAATCAAAAACATCAATAAGAATGATTGACAAAATTATGCTAATATGTTAAAATTTATAGATGTGTAGAGCCTCACTCTACAACCACACAGAAAAGGTTAAAACGAAGAGTACCTTAATGGTGAGTCTTAGAATTATATAAGGAGGTAAAATTATGAAAAAAGCAGTTATTGAAACTGGTGGAAAACAATATTTCGTAGAAGAAGGGACAGTTCTTTACGTTGAAAAGTTAGATGCTAATGCTGGTGATAAAGTTGTTTTTGATAAAGTATTAATGGCAAATGGAATTACAGGAAGACCATATGTTAAATCAGCTAAAGTAACAGCAGAAGTTATTAAACACGGTAAACAAAAAAAGATTATTGTATTCAAATATAATCCAAAGAAAAAATATCGTAAAAAACAAGGACATCGTCAACCTTATACAAAAATTGAAATTAAAAAAATTGAAGCATAGTTATGATTAAAATTAAATTTGATAAAGATAAAATATCAATTAAAGGTCATTCTGGTTATGATGTAATTGGTAAAGATATTGTGTGTGCAAGTGTTAGTTCAATTGTTATTACTTCAATAAATGCGATTATAAGAATAGATGAAAAAGCAATTTCTTATAAACAAGATGAGGGCTTTATTGAAATAAATATTTTAAAACATTCAGAAATAGTAGACTTACTTATTTTGAATATGAAAGAATTATTAAAAGAATTACAAATACAATATGATAAATATATAAAAATACAAGGAGGTGCTTAAAGTGAAATTATTAGCTTTAAATATTCAAGTTTTTGCCCATAAAAAAGGACAAGGATCTACAAAAAACGGTCGTGATTCAATTTCAAAAAGACTTGGTGCCAAAGCAGCTGATGGAGAATTTGTAACAGGTGGTTCAATTCTTTATCGTCAAAGAGGAACAAAAATATATCCTGGTAAAAACGTTGGTA
>URQZ01000027.1 GCA_900550255.1 uncultured Mycoplasmatota bacterium
CAATTTATGCAGAATACAACATAAATCACGATAGTATTGATGTTTACACAAGTGCCGGATATATGCTTCGCATTGATTGCTGGAAAGCTGAAAAAAATCTAAAAACCACATACGGATCAGAATGTGCGCTTACTTCATTGGCTGTGGATGAGCCTTTGGAATATGCAAGATTATATCTTGAGGGTAATTTACAGATGTGGGTAGATGCAGAAGACTCACTAGAGTTATAATCCTTATCCATATAAATAATATGCAAATATATATCCCATCAATATAGCGAATATACTGAAATAAAAGTATCTTTATAATCAATTTTAACCAAAAGAATATGTTCTTAGAGGAGGTGTCTCCCGAAAGAACATATTCTTCTATTATGGGTAATTATAAATATAGAACATGCTTTTCTTGTGCTACAATTTCTTCACTATGAGTTACAACAATAACTGTTTTTCCCTGTTCACTTAACTCATGCAATATATTCATAACAATCTCACTATTTTTTTTGTCTAAGGAACCAGTTGGTTCGTCTGCTAATACAATCGAACATTTCTTTAGCATTAAACGAGCTAACGCAACTCTCTGCTGTTCGCCACCAGATAATTGATAGACTTTTTTGTTAATTACTTTCTGTAAACCAACTTTTTCAAGAGCTTCATTTATTGAAATATCCGTTCTACCTGATTTTTTTATTATTTCTAGATTTTCTTTTACTGTTTTGTTTTCCAAAAGGGCAAAATTTTGAAATAAAAATCCAACAACTTCTTTGAAATATTTCTGCTTTTTTCCTTTTTTTGCCACATCAAAACCATTCACAATAATAGAACCTTTGTCAGGAGTTTCAATACCTCCAATCATATTAAGTAAAGTACTTTTTCCGCATCCACTTTCGCCACTAATTACCAAAAAACGGCTATCTGGAATTTCCAAATGAAAATTTTTGAACAAAATTTTATCATTATATGCTTTGCATAGATTTTCAATTGTTATCATAAGCAACCTCCTTTTAATGATTTCGGTATGTTTGTTTTTTCAACAATTGTGATATTAAAGAAAATAATTGTAAATTCTATTAGTGCCATAAATGAACTAACAAGAATGCTAATTCCTACTTCAGTCTGTACCGATAATAAAGAATAGATAAGCATACCTACTAATATCACAAAATTTTCCACTACAATCATTTTAAGAAGTGTTTTGTGCCGTTCAAATAAACTATATCCAAAGATTTTCATCAAGGAAATTTTCATTGCATTTTCTCGGAACTCTAGTCTACTTACTGTAACAATAATCATAATATTTAAAAGCAATACAATCGTACAAAGAGAACTTAAAAATCCCACGAGTTTTATTAAAAATGTGTGATTATATAAATACTGTTCATGTACGTTTGTAATTACTAGCTGATAATTTCCAAGCATATCTTCATACTTTTTGCTGATATTTCTTAGCTGTTTTTCATCACATTGAAATAAAACTGCTCCTGCTTTATAGCTTTCAAGATACCCACCATTGACTGCTAAATCTTTGTTTGCCTGATAAATAATTATCGGATTTTTGCTTTTTTCGATACCATTTATTCTACTTGTATCTAAATAGGAAAAGTATTCTGTTTCGCTATACTCTATGTACTGAATATTTAATTGTTGTAAATTATCATGATTTAAAACATGGCTCAAGGAGTCATAGGCTAATTGCTTGTTTTTAGCAAAATATCTATTCTTTGGAATGAAAATAATCAAATCAGAAGATTCATTCTCTACTGCATTTATCTGCTTCGTAAAACCTTGTAACATATCTTTTGCATGATTATTTACATATATCACATCATTTTTATCATTTAAAATATTCAAGCATATTACAGGCTTTAATGTGTTATATTCATTCTTGTATAGTTTATTCCAAAAAGCTTCTTCTTTTTCAGCATTAAAATCAGTAGTCTTTACGGTAAAATAATTTGCATCATAATATTCTTCTAACAAATGTTCATTTGTAAATAGGTTATTATGAATACTACTAATATTAGTGGTAATTGTAAAAACAGCGGCTACCCCTGCTATAAATTTTAACGAATAAATTAAAAAATCCACTCCTCTTTTGTGTGTTGCATTTGCGAATGCCTTTCTAATATCAAAAAAGCAAAAAGAACAATATGGAATAGTGGAAAGAATAATTCCAATGGAATATAAAATTGTGACGAGTCTATTCTCATATGCTCCCGATATATAATTTGACAGCAATATTTTTGCAACAATAAATAATGCAATGTCAAAAGTTACATCGAATAAAGCAGCCTTAAATGCTATGAAACCAGCACTTTCTCCTAAGGAAACTCGTACAACAACCTCTTTTTTTCGCCTAACCACTTCAATTACATTTAGAACAATCATCAATGCAATAATCATACCCCATATAATAAAAATCATGTCCTTTTCCGTAGAATTCCAATATTCTGGATAAGTTAAGCTATATTTTTCTGATAATTTCTGATATGCAGAGATAATATTGTCCTCATTTCCTATGTATGAGATAAAGTTTTCATAACCCACAGAGGTACTTTGCAATTCTGAGAGATTATGAAATTTTACTTTCGTAATTCCGGAAACTAAAGCGGTATATTCTGATTCTTCTATGTTTGCAGTATTTTTTAATGTTTGTCTGATTACTTTATCATCGCCATAAATATGAAGTGTTGAAAGGTATTTATTATTGATTTCATTGTACTGAGAAAAAATATGTACATCATTCTCCGTTGCAGTTTCTGATACATCTTTCAGAAACTGCGACATATCTTCACTAGCAACTTCATAGCGTGATGACGTAAAATATGCTGTAGAAAAGTTCCAAAGCTGATCTTGAAATATTTCAGATTGCATAAGTATTCCAAAAATCAGGAAACAAAACAAACATAAGTTTTTAATTGCTTTCATTTATTTCAACCCCAGATTCCATACTTTATTTGCTTTTTCAAATATCGTAGTCAATATTGTGCTATTTTCATCAACAATCCATTGATCTTCTTGATCTTCAGCTTTTTTGCTACTTGACAACATAATTTGAGTATTCAAATCCTTATAGTCATTAAATAGCACGCCTTGACTTATTCCTTGGTGAAATGGTTTTATCCAAATAATTAGTGCATATCGAACATCTGACTCAGCTATCGCAAGATTTCCATTCCAAAGCAAATAATCAGGGACAGACACACTATACTGGAATCCATCTTTATCTGTGTAAATTTTTACTCCAGATTCTTCTATTTCAGGGAAGTCTTTCTGAAATTCGTTATATGGTTTATAACTCCCGAAGTACCAAAATAAATTATAGCAACAGAACAAAATAACCAAAACAATTCCTATATATTTTATTTTTTTCTTCATTTATATACACTCCACAAAAAAGAGTGGTTGGAATTCCAACCACTCAGCCATTATCCCGAACCTTTGTTTAGTAGCTATTACCGTAGGTAATACTATTTCCTTTATGAGCAACCTCAATTTTAGACCAATTACCTTTACCAACATTTGAACCCGAAAAAGAACCATTTCCATTCTTGACATATGCGTAATGATCTTTAGTTGAATGATATGCGTGTGCATAATCTTCATTAATAGCAAGAGTATTATAACCATAAGTCAAAACACCTTTTCCGCCATCAGATGTAGTGCTCAATTCCCACTTTTTATCAAATGTCTTATTCCCGTTTGTAACAGAAAATGCCATTACTGGAATTGATGAAGAAATTAACATTGCACTAATAGCTACCCCTACAATCACTTTCTTTGCTCTGCTGTATTTCTATTTATATTTTATCAAATATTTTGTATCAAGTCAATCAGTATCTTGACTTATATAGCGTCGAATTGTAAGATATATTCCTTGTAAAATTAACCAAAAGAACAACAGATTTATTGATAATGCTTTTTTAATTACTTCTCCAAAATAAATGATGACAGCCGCACTTGTCAGTATCATCAGTAGGGTAATAACATCCCAACAGTTTTTCTTATATAATTCTATAACCTTTATTTCTATCA
>URQZ01000028.1 GCA_900550255.1 uncultured Mycoplasmatota bacterium
GTACAAGTTATGGATGTAATGTATCAGATTCAAGCACATGGGGATATTGGACAAGTACACAATACGTAAATTCAATCCATGTTTGGTTTGTCGCTAGGAATGGTCGTTTAGATGTTAATTCTGCAAGTAGCACTGGTCACGGTGTTCGCCCGGTAATAACAATTTCAAAATCTAATATTTAATAGAACATAATTTGTTCTATTTTTTATAACAAAAATTAAAAATACAGTATTAATTAAATTTTGATAGTTATTTTAAGTAATTAAAATCATTTTAATTTTGTTTTTAAAAAAGCTTTTACTTTTTTCAAATTTATAGTATAATTGATATTAGATTATAGGAGATGATGATATGAGGCACATTTATACTAGTGTTGATATCGGTTCTGATACGATAAAAATAGTAGTATGTGAACTATTTAACAAAAAATTAAATTTACTTGCAGCATCATCTATTAAATCTAAAGGAATAAAAAAAGGATTAATTACAGATGTTTATGAAGCTAGTGAATCAGTAAAACAAGGTATTCGTGAAATAGAAGAAATGCTAGGAATTCAAATAAAAAAAGTTATTACTTCTGTTCCTAGTTATTATGCTGATTACGTTATGATAAAAGGACAGGCTGATCTTAACCTTGGGGAAGGCGAAAGTATTACAGGTCAGGATGTTAGTGATTTACTTAATTTGGCAATTAAATCAAAAAATATTGGCGATAAGGAAATGATTACCGTAGTACCAGTTGATTTTACTTTAGATGGTAAAAAAGGAATCAAAGATCCTAAAGGTATGGTTGGTAAAAATCTTTCGGTTAGAGCTATTATGGTTTTAACACCTAAAAAAAATATTTACTCAGTTGTTAGTCTACTTGAAAACGTTGGCTTAGAAGTTATAGATGTGTCTTTAAATAATATTGGCGATATAAATTCAATTAGAGAAAAATATGCTAAAGAACAAGTTGGAGCAATAATTAATATTGGATCTGAAACAACAACTGTTTCATTGTACAATAAAGGAATTATTGTTAAAAGTTCTATAATTGGTTTAGGTGGTAAAAATATCGATAATGATATAGCTTATATATATAAACTAAAACCAGAAAATGCAACTAAAGTTAAAGAAAGATTTGCTTTAGCTCATAAAAGATATGCAAGTACCAATGATATATATGAAACCGAAGATAAAACTGGTGAAACAGTTAAAATCAATCAATTTGAAGTCTCTGAAATTGTAATGTCTAGAATTGAAGAGATACTAGTTTTAGCTCGAAAAGAGATAAATATTTTGACAAAAAGAGAAGTTGATTATATACTAATAACTGGGGGAACTAGTGGAATGAGTAATTTCTCATTAATTTCTGAAGAAGTTTTAGGAAAAGTAACAAAAATTGGAAACATAAAAACAATAGGACTTAGAAATAATAAATACTCTTCAGCAATTGGTAATATAATTTACTTTATAAACAAATTAAAATTAAAAGGAAAAAATTATACAATGCTTGATAATAGTGATGTAGAAGAACTTACATCAACTAAAAAAAGTTTAATTAACGTTTCAAATGAATCAATGTTAGGAAAAGTTTTTGGATATTTTTTCAGTGAATAGGGAGGATATAAATGTTTGGATTAGAAATGGATCAATTAGCTAAAATAAAAGTAATTGGTGTTGGTGGCGGAGGTTGTAATGCCGTTAATCGAATGATTGAATCAGGATTGAAAGGTGTAGACTTTATTGTTGCTAATACTGATTTACAAGTTTTAAATAACTCTAAAGCACCTATAAAAATACAAATTGGAGAAGAACTTACAAATGGACTTGGAGCAGGAGCAAATCCTCAAGTCGGTAAGGAGGCTGCTTTAGAAAGTAAAAGTGAAATTCAAGCTGCTTTAGAAGGAGCAGATATGGTATTCGTAACTTGTGGAATGGGTGGAGGAACAGGTACAGGTGCTTCACCAATTATTGCAGACATTGCACAAGAAATGGGAGCTTTAACAGTAGGTATTGTTACAAAACCATTCTCTTTTGAAGGAAAGCAAAGAATGAATCAAGCTCATGATGGATTAAAAGAATTAAAGGAACATGTTGATACTTTAATTGTTATTCCAAATGATCGTTTAAGAGAAGTTATTGATAAATCAACACCTTTATTAGAATCATTTAAAGAAGTTGATAATGTTTTAAGACGTGGTGTTCAATCAATTTCAGATTTAATTGCTGTAGCAGGACTTATTAACTTAGACTTTGCTGATGTAAGAGCCGTTATGGAAAATAGAGGAAATGCTTTAATCGGTATTGGAATGGGAATCGGTGAAAATAGAGCTACAGAAGCAGCTCGCCAAGCAGTTGAAAGTCCATTACTTGAAACAAGTATTAGTGGAGCAACTGATGCTATTATAAATGTTACTGGTGGACCAAGTTTAACTTTATTTGAAGTAGAGGAAGCAGCTGAAGTAATTAGATCTTCTGCTAATACAGATATTAATACTATTTTTGGAGCGGTTATTAATGAAAATTTAACTGATGAAATTATAGTAACCGTTATCGCAACTGGTTTTGAAGATAAAGAAGAAGAACCAGTATATCACTCTTATTCAAGAAGAGAAGATTCAAGAAAAGAAATAGAAGAAGATTCAAATAATGATGATGATGAAACTGATATTCCAGCATTTTTAAGAAAAAGAGTATTTTAAATAGAACAAATTTGTTCTGTTTTTTTTTATCAAAATATTTTTTTAATCCTTTAAAAATAAAGCAAAAATGTAAATAGAAATTAAATTTATGAAGTAAAAAAACACACTTTTATAAAAGAATGTGATAACATTCTAAATAT
>URQZ01000029.1 GCA_900550255.1 uncultured Mycoplasmatota bacterium
GGGCATAAAGTAGATTCATGCAATACCGATTTACACAAACTATTTTACACTCCCAAAAAAATCAAAGCAAAAAAAAGAACCAGCTCATTGAGCCAGTTCACAAACTCCCCATATCTGATGCGTTCTTCTGCTATGCACACTTTTTGTTGTTTTGTATCAATCTCAACGTCATTACGTCCAATCCCACCATGTATTTGATACAATGCAACGATAGTCCGGATTTTGCACACCCCCGTGTGCAAAATAAGATATCATAAAAACATATTGAAATTCGAGTCGTTTTCTGATGGATATACCTGACACGCTTTCATCCGAATATACATTAACAAACTGCCAATCCTTTTTTATTATCGGTTCTTTAAAATGCTGAATCTGTAATTCAAAGCTCCCCTCTGTGCATCCTCATATGTACTAACTCGGCAATATGCCACAACACGAAGATTCCGATGTGCAGTCGCACTTCTCTTATATTAGCAGGAATAGGGTAGCTTGCTCTTTGTATATTGAGGATACACAGACTATTCTATCTGAATTTTAATTATCTCAGTATAAACATACCACGAAGTTAAACTTTGTTTTCTTCACGGATGTCCGTAGGTATTCTCTCACATACTTCGATTAAGGTTTTCGCATAATCAAATCCTTTTTGCGTAACTGTTTTTTTGTTGACAAAAAGCATAATGGAAACAATACAAAGGACCATAATAATCAGAACAATGTAATCTGGGTATGGGTGTAAAAATGCCTGGTTTAGAGAAATTATTCCCTTGAGTATAATTTCTCTAATAACAATGACTAAGTAAAGAAATAGTGCAATTCTTTTTGTTCCATACAGATTTCTCCAAAAATTGTACTCTTTTAATTCTTGATATACCCTTGGTTCTTTATCACGATTTGAATTTGCATAATTTCTAAGAATATTTGTTGCAGAAATATATTGTTGGTCATCATCTGCATTTTCATTTGATTTGTCCAGTGGAAGATTCAGTCCCCTGAATCGGTTCAATTTTCTATGATAACGCTCTTTTGTGATGTCATCAAATGTATTATCGGAAAAACGTAGCACAATTGTAGTTGGCATCCCACCTAATTTTGCATACATCTTTTTCTCGTAATCTTTTCCAATGTTCCTTGCTATTTTGCTAAAAATAGTAAGGAACACAAGACTCAAAAAAATTAGAGTGCCGTTTTCAATCCAGCTATACTGTATTAGACCTTTGATCAATCCGATCATAATAATAGGTGCTAATAACACTATTACTGGCATAACACGAGCGTGAAACGTAAAATCATCAAAAAAGTTCTTAAATTTATCCATTTTTAATCTCGCACCTCGACTTGCGATATTTACTTCTTTTTCGCTCCAGTAGATCGTTCTTTTTGATTGTAACTCATTTTATTGATAATATATGGTTCTAAAAACATCTACCCCTATTCATTGTGTGTATTGAAAGATCCAATATAGAACTCACTATCTCTATCACAAAGCCGTTCGTCGGATAAAAAATCTACTGAATAATTAGAATTTGATACATATATATGTACTTGCCCTAAACAGCAATCAAAAACAATATCTTTTGCCGAATTCTGAGTGATTGTATTATATCCTTCATAATAGTTCAGATTCTCTGCTGGTGCTTCGCCGATTACAATTACGCTCGGGTTTAATTTTTTCAAAACATCATTTGGCACTTTTCCCGAATCTCTGCCGTGGTGTGGTGCAAAAAGGATATCGATCTCAGGCCATTTTACATGATTCTTAATCTTATTGACGAAATCTTCTTCTATATCCCCCATCCAGATTGCTTTCACTCCTTTTTTAAGAGAATAAGTAAAGATTGGAGAGATGTTATTAAAGGCGGAACCGTCTTTCGCTTTTTGTAACGCATCTTTATAATCTAAATTCGATGTGATTGGCCATAGAAAATTTATTCCAGATGAACCATAGTTTTTTCCTTGAGAGCTGTTATTTTCATTCATCCAACAACGTGAACAACCTTCTTCTACGTAATAGTGATATTCGCCGTCTCTCAATTTACAGTAATACTTGAAACTTTCACTTGGATCAGATTTTGTGGCCTTATTTTCAACACAATAAAAGTTTACAATTTTGATTTTTTCATCTAAGAATTTTAACTCGCAAATATGGTCTTCATCAGGATGAGTAGAAATCACTCGTGTGATATCCTTGTTTTTCTTTTCCGTTACTATTTCATCAACAATATCTTTTTTATCATTATCATCTAGGCAGCAGTCAATAATTGTAAAATTACTTGAATCATGTTTTATATAAAACATGTCTCCTTGTTCTCCGTTAATGTCAGAAACTGAAAAAGATTTAATCACACTCATTTTTACCCCTCCAATTTTTTTAATAGAATCGATGATAAAATACTTTATAGAAACTTTCCATTATTGCTACTTATTTGCGGATATATCTTTCATTACTTCTGCTATTGTTAGTGGGGTTTCATAAGCCATCACAATTTTCTCCTATGC
Source organism: uncultured Mycoplasmatota bacterium (assembly GCA_900550255.1). Classification (GTDB taxonomy): domain Bacteria; phylum Bacillota_I; class Bacilli_A; order RF39; family UBA660; genus UMGS1271. The sequence goes on from URQZ01000029.1 coordinate 2,500, forward strand.
CGCATCTTCACTTATTTATCTAATATAATGTTCCTTATTGTAAATTTTGTCAATCATATCGTATATATTTTTTCCCAATTATAATATAATGGGCCCCTTGTCAAGACCACGTTCTAAAATTTTAAGAGTGGCAGTAA
>URQZ01000030.1 GCA_900550255.1 uncultured Mycoplasmatota bacterium
TGCTAAATAATTTTACTTTTAATTTTAAATATGAAAAGGCTCCACTTCTTGTGGGGTCTTTTTATATTAGTTTTTTTAATGACTTGAAATATAATTAAAATATAATAAAAACAGCTTTTTAGATATTGATTTATAGTTAAATTTTTAGATAAAATATTTTACCAAATGCGAGCGTAAAGCCCCTAAATTTATTTATGGGGATATAAGCTCGCTAAAAAACAATGATTCGATATCATTGTTTTTTATTGTATTATATTTTTAATAGTTATATAATACTTTTATGAAATATAAATCAAATAATAATATAGTATATTCTTGTAAATATCATGTAGTATTTTGTCCTAAATATCGTAGAAAAGTGTTGAACAATGGTGTTGATGAACGATTAAAGGAGTTGATTAATAATATTTGTCAGGAGCTTCACGTCGATTTAATCGAGATGGAAGTAATGCCAGAGCATGTTCATTTGCTTTTAGAAGTTGATCCACAATTTGGTATACATAAAGTTGTTAAACGAATAAAAGGAATATCTTCAAGAATACTTCGAGAAGAATTTTCATGGTTAAAATCAAGGCTACCAACATTGTGGACAAATTCATATTTTGTATCTACAGTTGGTGGAGCACCAATATCAATTATTAAACAGTATATAGAAAGTCAAAAGCGTTCAGAATAAATAAATGATAAAAAGGCAGGTGATTGTAGTGAAGACATATTGTTTTAAATTGTATAAGGCAAAAAGGAATAAAAAACTTCATAAAGTTATTAATATAGCTGGAATTATCTACAATCACTGTATTGCTTTGCATAAAAGATATTATCGTTTATTTAAAAAATCTCTTAATATCTATAAGCTTCAAAAACATTTAACTAAACTTAAGAAAATAGGTAAATTTAGCTATTTTAAAGAAGTAGGTTCGCAAGCTATTCAAGATATAACTCAAAGAATAGACCGTGCTTATAAATTGTTTTTTAGAAATTTAAAACATAAAATTCGTACAGCACCACCATCTTTTAAAAAGATACGAAAATATAAATCATTCACGCTCAAACAAGCTGGTTGGAAGCTTTTAAAGGGTAATATTATAGAAATTAATAAACAAAAATACAAATATTTTAAAAGTAGAGATATTGAAGGAATAGTTAAAACAATAACAATTAAACGTGATACTTTAGGTGATATATATCTTTATTTTGTTTGTGAAACTAACGAGAATAAAGTTTTAGCAAGAACAGGTAAAAGCGTCGGCTATGACTTTGGACTTAAACAGTTTTTAACTGCATCGGATAATGAAGATATAAAAGCACCTTTATTTTTTAAACAAAATGCTAATGATATAAAAAAAGCTAATAGAATATTATCTAGAAAAAAGAAGACTTCTAATCATCGTAGATTAGCAAAAATAGCTCTTGCCAGATTGCATAAGAAAATATCTAATCAACGTAAAGATTTTCATTTTAAATTAGCAAATAAAATTTGTAGTGAATATGCTTTAATCTGCATAGAAGATTTGAATATAAAAGGAATGCAAAAACGTTGGGGTAGAAAAATATCTGACTATGGATTTAGTGAATTTATAAAAATTCTTGAATATAAAGCGAGAGAAATTGGCTCAATAGTGCAAAAGATAGATAGATACTATCCAAGTTCGCAAATTTGCCATGTTTGTGGTACAAAAAATCCTGAAACTAAAAATTTGGCAGTTCGTGAGTGGATTTGCGCAAAGTGCAAAACCAGCCACGATAGAGATAGAAATGCTGCTATAAATATATGGAAGGTTGGGGCATCAACCTTCTTTGGAGAGATATAGTAAGACCTGCTATTTTAGTAGGCAAGTATCGTTTGTATCCAAGAATCCCCTGCCTTTAGGCATGGGGAGTATGTCAATACAATAAATTTTATAGTTAATACAAATATCTATAAATAAATTTTATACTAAATAGATATTATTTTTTCATGAAACTAAATAATTTTTTCATTACAGCCATTTTTCTTTCAGCTGCTAATTCATGAGATATATTTATATCTTTTGCACTATAAAGAGGATTTAATACATCTTTAAACG